>JBFMBG010000001.1:0-6352 GCA_040755215.1 Bacillota bacterium
ACTCGGCCGCGTCCCGGATAACCGTCTCGCCGCCGGCCACGGCCCCCGCCACGGCCAGCGCGGGCACTTCGTCAACCAGGCGGGGGATCAGCTCCCCGGCAATAACCGTACCTTTGAGCGAAGAACTGCGCATGCGCAGGTCGGCCACTGGTTCCCCGCTGATTTCCCGCCTGTTCAACAATTCCAGGTTGGCCCCCATCTGCCTCAAAACATCTAAAACCCCGGTGCGCGTGGGATTTACGCCCACCCCGGTGATGGTAAGGTCGGAATCCGGCGTGCAGGCGGCGGCCACCAATAAAAAAGCCGCCGAGGAAATGTCGCCGGGAACGGTAAGCCGCCGCCCCGTCAGCTGCTGGCCGCCCTTTATGGAAATGCTGTCGCCCGCAATCTTCAGCTCGGCGCCGAAATATTGCAACAGACGCTCCGTGTGGTCCCGGGAAGCCGCCGGTTCGACAACCACAGTTTCTCCCCGGGCAAGCAGACCCGCCAGCAGGACCGCCGATTTTACCTGCGCGCTGGCCACCGGCAGCCGGTAGCGAATGCCGCGCAGGTTGCCTCCCCGGATGGCCAGGGGGGCGAACTCCCCGCCCCGGCGCCCCCAGATGACGGCGCCCATTTCTTGAAGGGGCCCCGCAACCCTCCCCATGGGCCGGCGCCTTAAGGATTCGTCGCCGGTGACCACGCTAAAAAAAGGCAGCCCGGCCAGGATTCCGGTCAGCAGGCGGATGGTGGTGCCGGAATTGGCTGCGTCCAGCACATCGGCCGGCTCGTGCAGCGCATCCGGCCCGCGCCCGTGAACGATCAGGACGCCTTCTTCGGTGGGGCCGGTAAATTTTACCCCCAGCTCCTGAAAACAGCGCACGGTGGCCAGGCAATCTTCACCGGAAAGAAAATTCTCTATCCAGGTATCCCCGTTGGCCAGCGCCCCCAGCATCACGGCGCGGTGGGAAATCGACTTGTCCCCGGGCACGCTGACGGTGCCCCGGATAGAACGGGCAGGTTCAACGGCAAAATCCATAAACTCACCAGCTTCATTTTTACCCCTTTCAGTTACTTCGACGTTGCTGCCCGCTTTCCTTCTTTAACCGGGTTTCTTCAGCTAGGTTTCAATAATCACCCGCACGTCTCCCGTGGTCTTTAAAACGCCGCAGTACGTCTTGCCCTGCTTGCGGGTAAACTCCAGGTCGACTTTACCAGAGCCCAGCTTTAGATTTTGAATAACCATTTCGCCGATCCAGGGAGGAAGAACCGGCTTGCAAATGTGTACTTCCTGGTGGCGGCAGAAAATACCCAGCATAATCTGAACCAGCAGAGGAATGGTGCCCACCGCCCAGGCCTGGGGATTGCAGGCGGTGGGGTAGAGGACCGGTCCGCCTTCCTGCCGCCGGGTAAAACCGCAGAAAACTTCCGGCAGCCGGTGGTACGGGAAATACATGGCCGCCTCAAAAAGATTGGTAATTACCTGTTCCAGCAAATTAAACAAATTGAGGGTCCTTAAGCCGTAGGCAATGATGGCGTTGTCGTGGGGCCAAACGGAGCCGTTATGGTAACTCATCGGGTTGTAAGGTTTGACTGCTTTGCTCATCGTCCGGATGCCCCACCCCGAATACAGATCGGTCTTAAACAAGCGCCTGGCGACAGTTTTGGCCATTTCGTCCGGTAATATACCTGTAAACAGGCAGTGCCCGGGATTGGAAACGGGGGTGGTAAGCGGTTTTTTATCGCCATCCAGGGCAAAGGCCAAAAATTTTTCCTCTTCCAGCCAGAAAGCCTTTAAAAACTTCTCCCGTAACTTTTTCGCCAGGTTTTCTGCCTCTCCGGCCGGCCCGTTTCTGTCCAGGGCGCGCAACATCTCGGCGGCGCGCAGCAGCGCCAGGTAATAATACGCCTGCACTTCCACCAGGGCAATCGGCCCTTTAGGAATGTTCCCTTCCAGGTCGATGACCCCGTCCCAGGAATCCTTCCACCCCTGGTTCGGCAAACCTTTCGCCGAGCGGCAGGCGTATTCAATAAAGCCGTCCCCGTCGGCATCCCCGTAATCGCTGCACCACTGCAGAGCGGCAGCGAGGTTGGGGGCAAGTTTTTCCAGCAGCGCCCGGTCGCCCGTCCAGCGGTACGTTTCGGACAACAAAATAATAAACCAGAGGGTGGCGTCTACGCTTCCGTAATAGGGGGTGTGGGGGATTTCCCCGCAGGAGGCCAGTTCCCCCCTTCTTAGTTCGTGCAAAATTTTCCCCGGCTCTTCATCGCGCCAGGGGTTGTCTTCTTTCCCCTGCAGAGCGGCAAGAAAATACAACGTTTCGGCGGCGATGGCCGGATTAATCAACAGGGTCTGCCAGCCGACGATCAGGGCATCCCGGCCGAAAGGGGCTGCATACCAGGGTATCCCGGCCTGAACGATGGTCCCCAGGTGAGGATAGGTGGTGCGCAATGAATAGAGATCAGTAATGGCGCGCTGGAGCATCTCGGCAATAAACAGGTTATCGCTGGCAAAAGAAGTGCACTCTTCTTTCCATTGCTGATAACCGAGGTATTTTCTTTTCACCGCGTTGCGGAAAACGGTATTCACCCCGGACTTTCCTTTTCCTGGAGAAGGTTTCGGCCTTCTCCCGATAAACGGCCTGGCCTGCATGTACAGGTAAACTTTTTTTCCCGGCGGCAGGCTCAAAGAAAACCTGGCCCTGGCCGCCAACCCGTCTATTTTAAGCTCGTCCGGGTAAGGAAAAAAGGAAACCAGGGTGTACCGCCGGATGTCGTCCAGCCCCCGGTAACTGAAAAGAACGCCGTCCGGAGTTGGCGCGGGAGCGTACAACTCCCCCCGGCAGCCTCTGGCAAACCCGCGGATTTCAAAGATATCGAGAAAATCCGCCGCCAGTTCCACTTCCAGTTGCAAATCCATCCGCCACGAGTTAAAGTTAATCAACCGCAACCGTTGCAAAAGGGCGCCGTCAAGGACGCGCAGCATCCTGATGTGCAGGGTCTGCGCCGGAACGAGCGTACCGCTCTTTGGCAAAGGAGGATTGGTTAGCTCAAACTGCGCAAAGTGACTTTCCCTGATGGAAGAGGAAAGGAAAACAGTTGGCTGGTTGTCCAGGTATATTTTTAAACAACTGAGAAACCTGGTGTCCTGATAATACAGGCCCAGGCCCGGATGGGACGTGCAGGATATTTCGCCGTTAGGCTGGGAAGTTACAAACAACTCGCCGTCCTTTAAAACTTCCACCGTAGACGGTGTATTCACTGCCTCGGTAAAATGAGTTACCTCCAACACCAAAAATCCCCTGCTCTTGAAAAATGTTGCCGTAGCTATTCAGGCAATGAACTTCTTCCCGGCGGAGGAACCCCGTCTCCGCCAGTAAAAGGAGAGGAGATCCCCGTAGACGTGCAGCGTCCGGGCGGCCATCAATTCCTTAGGATAGCTTTTTTGCGCTATTTTCCGCCCTGTTTCGCCCATCTGCCGGGCCAGGGCCGGCTCGGCGAGCAACTGGCAGCATCGCCCGGCCAGCTCCCGCGGGTCATTCATCGGAACCACAAATCCGCACACGCGGTCTTTAACCACTTCCGGCATCCCGCCCGCGCGGCTGACTACAATCGGCTTTGCCGAAGCCATGGCTTCCAGCATCACCAGCCCGAAGGGCTCCTCAAAACAAGAAGGATAAATACATATTTCCGCGTCCCGGTATACCAGAGGCATTTTCTCCCACGGAAAAAATTCTATATAAACGTGCCCGGCCAGGTCGAGTTCCGCAACCAAATTTTTGATCCGGCTTACCTCTTCGCCCTGGTAACTGCCCCAGTCTACAGTTTTCTCGGTCCCGGCCAGAACCAGCAGCACATCGGGGAAACGCTCCCTGATTTGCGCCAATGCCTGGACGCTGATATGGGAGCCTTTGGCCAGGCTCATGCGCGCCGGGTGAAAAATTACCCGCCGCCCGGCAAATTGAGAAAACGTTTTGCCGGCTGCGGAATTATCCCTGTCCGGCTTAAAGAGCTCAAGATCAATGCCGTGGTGAATAACGGTAATTCTTTTGTCCGGATAACCCGCCCTGACCAGCTCTCTTTTGATATAATGACTCACTGCGATAACTGCGTCCCAGTAGTGCGCCCGGGCGTTAAACTGCGTCCACAAATCGTCCGCCCAGACGTTGTGAGCCGTCAGGACCAGAGGAATATCCAGGCTGTTTTTCACGGCAAACAAAGCGTCGGCGTGCTCCGGGCTGAAGTAGTGCATGTTGTGGGCGTGGATGATGTCCGGTTTTTCTTTTTCGATAAAACGCCCGACTTCCTCCGTTATTTCTTTTGCCTTTTGCCTCAGCAAAGACGGATTAAGATTGTTTAAGTCAAATAAATTGCGCCGGTAAATTTTCATTCCCTGCCAGACGTATTCTTTTTCCGCACCATTCACTGAACCGGTGAGCAGGCTTACCTGACAACCATAACGGACCAGCTCCGGACCCAACATGGCCAGATGGCTTTCCACCCCGCCAATGATGGGAGGAAAGGCCCAATGCAGCATGGCAACTTTCATCAGCAATCACCTCCAACAAATTTTAGGCCCGGATTGGAAACTCCCGCCGGGCCCTTTGATCGCGAGCTGCCATACTTCATTACTAGGGATAGGTTGGCGAGGGATTTTGAAACCTATCCTTCCGGCGGCCAGAAACGGGTACTCTGACAGGAAGAATGGTTATAGAAGAAAGGGTCATAAGGGATCAAAATAAGCTAAGGATAAAAAAGGGCAACAGGTATCCGTCAAGCGATCATAATTATAAATAAACGTCCCGGGAATTGTCAATTCTAAAAAATTCCAGCACTTTTTTCTATCAATACCCTGCCTGCATTTTTATTATTACCGCGGAGTATTTTTCTTCTTTTCGACCATACTAAAACAAACGGTTTTTAAGGAGAGGGATCTATGCCTGGAGAGTCCGGGAAGCGCCTGCTCAACCAGGAGGAGTTTCCTTACTCGCCCGATCCTGATCTTGAACCTGGATTTGCTCCTGAGTATGACCCTGGGCAACCGCCGGAAGAACCCGGAGAGGAGCCAAAGCGGCCCGAGCTTCCCCATCCCGGCGGGCCGCCGGCGCCAAAACGCGTTCAGGGGCAGCGCAAGGAAAGCATGCAGGCGTTAAAGGAACTGGGGACGAATACGCTGCCGGAGATTAAAAGCAATATCCATTGCCTGACCATCGTCGGCCAGATCGAAGGGCACCTGGTTTTACCGCCCCAGAACAAAACGACCAAGTACGAACACCTCCTGCCGCAACTGGTAGCCCTGGAACAGAGCCCGGAAATTGAAGGGGTGTTGGTGGTTTTAAATACCGTCGGCGGCGATGTGGAAGCGGGGCTGGCTATCGCCGAGATGATTGCCGGCCTCTCCAAGCCCACGGTTTCCATCGTGCTGGGCGGCGGCCACAGCATCGGCGTGCCCATCGCCGTGGCGGCGCGCTACAGCTTCATTGCCCAGACGGCCAGCATGACCATCCACCCGATCAGGCTCAACGGGCTGGTGATCGGCGTTCCACAAACGTACGAGTACCTGGACAAAATGCAGGACCGGGTGGTGCGCTTCGTCATCCAGCACTCGAAGGTCAGCGAGGCCGCCTTCCGGGACATGATGTTCCGCACCGGCGAGCTGGCCCGGGATATCGGCACGGTGCTGATCGGCAAAGAAGCGGTGGAATGCGGCCTGATCGACGAGGTGGGCAGCGTCGGGCAGGCGGTGAGCAAACTAAAGGCGATGATCGAGGAGCAAAAGCAAAACAAAATCAGGGAGAATTTCTGACCGAATATATGGGGGCATAAAACAAAATGATCCTCTATACACCAATGCAACTGGAGCTGGTCGTTGAAGGTCTGGAGGAAATGAAAGAGCCGGCCGTCCGGCTGGTCGAGATCGGGGGAGTCCCGCTGATTATTGAGGATACCGGTCCCGGCGAGGGCAGGGTGGTCCGTTTATTGAGCACGGACCCGCAGGATTACCTGCGTACGGATTTTTTCCCGGGGGCCGTAATTAAATTTCAACAGTATATGGAGAAAGATGGTTCCAGATCCTAATTTCGGCGCTCCTGAAGGCACCGGCAAAACCATTGGCTGGACATATTTTCCATACTCCAATAAACTCTCAAGAGAAGTCCGATGTCTTATGGATAAAGGCAACCCGGCCGGGGACAGTCCGGAGTGGGCAGTAATGTTTTCTTCACGAGAGAAATCTCATCGGGCACCTCCAGGGTGAAGTTCATGTATTTCTAATATCTTGGTCCGCCCGGCCGCCCATTTTTTCACCAGGGGAATGGGCTTCCTGGCCAAACTTTCGACCAGGACCTCCCGGTTAATGCCGGGATTGCACCCG
>JBFMBG010000001.1:6452-114399 GCA_040755215.1 Bacillota bacterium
ATGATCCTGGCCAGCTTCTTCTTGTGGTCCAGGTTGGCCTGGCGGGAGATCATGATCCGCTGGGCCTGGGGCGAACCGGCCCCGTGCATGGACTCGGTGCGGTAGCCCACGGCGGCGCAGCCCAGGGTGAGGTTCTCCACCAGGCGCAGCATCCTCATCCTGTGCTCCGTGGGGTAAGAGGCGGCACCTTTTAAGTATTTCTCGATGTAGGGGCCGATTTCGGGATGGCGGAAGTCCTTTTCCGACGGCATGGTGACCATCAGGCCGCCGGCGATGTCTTCGGCCAGGCGGGCTATCTCGTAGGGGTAGCGGGTCACGTTTTGCTTGCAGACGTTGGCCAGCAAGAGGTCCACCAGGTAGGTTCCCGACGGCGTGCGGTGCCCCTGGGCGGAACAGGCGATGCCGCAGCAAAAAAGGGTTTCGTTTAAGTGGATCATCTCGATGATCTTGTCTTTGATGTGCGACGCCCCGGCCGTTCCGTTGTAGTCCGCCATCATGGCCGCCGCGCCGATTAACACGTCGCCGACCCCCACCTTGCAGCCGCCGTAGCTCTGGCGGTGGTAGGCGGCGAAGCGCTCCACCAGAATCCCGGAAAACTGGTGCTCGCGGCACATGAAGACCCTCTCCCAGGGCACGAAAACGTCGTCGAAGACGACCAGGGCCTCCTGGCCCCCGTAGCGGGCGTTGCCCACGTCGATCGCGGATCCTTCCAGCTTCCTGGTGTCGCAGGACTGCCGCCCGTAAATGTAGAATATGCCGGGGGCGTCGGCAGGCAGGGCGAAGCAGACCGCGTAATCCCTGTCCTCCCCGGTCATGGCTATGGTGGGCATAACGCATATTTCGTGGGAGTTGACGGCTCCGGTCTGATGGGCTTTGGCCCCCCGCACGACAATACCTTCGGAATTCTCTTTGACCACGCGCAGGTAAAGGTCGGGGTCGGCCTGCTGGCTGGGGCGTAAAGACCTGTCCCCCTTGGGATCGGTCATGGCCCCGTCCACCACCAGGTCGTTTTCCTGGACGTACCTCACGTAGCGGCGGAAGCGCCCGTGGTAGGTGGTGCCCAGCTTACGGTCCATTTCGAAGGTGACGCTGTCAACGGCGTTCATGGCGTCCATGCCCACGCAGCGCTGGAAACAGGCTGCCGTCTTCTGGCCCATCAGGCGCAGCATTTTGACCTTCCGCACCAGGTCGTCCGTGCTCTGGTGCAGGTGGGTGAAACGGTTGACGGTTTCCCCGGTAAGATTTGACGTGGCAGTCATAAGATCGCCGTAACGCTCGTCCAGGGCCAGTTCGTAACTCTTCACCACCGAGTTAATTGACGGGCGGATGATTGGGTGGTCTACAAAATTCTCTACCATTTCCCCGAACAGGTAAACCCTTGTCTTCATTTTCCGCAGGCTTTGCAAGTACTCATTTGCCGTTTTCAAGGCCATTTTCACACCTCCGGGACCGGTTTCCGAATGAAAATATACTGTCGCGATCCTGCTCTTTCACGACCGATCCTGCGCAAGTTCGCAGCTAAAGCGACAATTCCCGTCCCTTTCCATATCCTGCACAATTTCTACCCTTACCGGCAGCCCCAGTTCTTGATAGACTCCCTTTAAAAACGTAAGACACCCTTCCCGGCAGGGAAGAAATGAGGCTGAAGGATGGTTTTGCTTAATCAACTGATATATAAAGCACTCCTGGACGGTAAAAACAAAACGCCTGGCCGTACTTTCCACGATCTTCCACTTGTCCTGAGGACGGGTAGCCAGGAACCAGATCTCGATGAAACGCTGAGGAATCCCGGGAAAGACGAGACCCGTCTTTTGGGCCGCTTCTTCCATCACCTCGCAGGTACGGTCTTTATACTTTTTTCCGGCGCTCAAGACCTTTTCGGCCAGACGAACACCGTAGCTATGGAAAAAGTCCGTCAACTCCTCCTCAGTTCCTGTCCGCCGGGAAAGTTCATCAGAAAGCCCGGTAACAGACAGGCCGCTCAATTCCTGAAGCAGGCCTTCCGGCAGATCGTAATCATATTCAGGATATGTTCTGGCCAACGGAAACACCCCCTTCATGGCAGCCGGCAAACCGCAGCGTGATCGCGCCGGAGGGGCAAACGCGGACGCATTCCCCGCAGCCGGTGCAGGCCATCCAGTAGTAGGGCTGAAGGACGTACTCCTCCTCCGGCGTTTCTTTAAACTTGTAAACCTTCCCCGGCCGTGCCTTGAAAACGGCCTGGGGGCAGACCTGCAGGCAGAGCCCGCACTCCAGGGGGCTCTTGCAGAGGTCTGCGTCAACGGAAAGAGAATCTTTTCTCATCACCCTGCACCTCCGGCTACCATTCGTTTGCCAGAAAAGGCATCTTTTCGCGCTCCACCATACTGATCGCCCCGTTGGGGCACCCCGTCTCGCAGAGCCCGCAGCCAAAGCACTTAAGCATGTTCACGTTCGCCCTGTCGAGAGAAACCTCCAGGCGGACGGCCCCAAACTGGCAGCGTTCTACGCACGTCCCGCAGCCCGTGCATTTGGAATAATCCACCACGGCCACGTAATGGCCCTTGACGAGAACCTTTATGTCGTAATCCAGGCGGTTTCTGATCCCCAGGCAAACGGGGTACTCGCAGTTGCAAATGCCCCCGATATACGGGGTTCCGAAGGTCCAAAAGGTGTGTACGGCTCCTTTTTTGTTGACTTCGGCGAGCCACTCCTTGGCTTCCTTCGGGCCCAGAAACTCAACGCCGCCCCGGTAGGTTTCCGGCCACCTTTCCCATTTAAACATGCCCACGCCCAGGCCCATGCAGAAGAAGTTGTCGGAATCCTTGAGTGCCCTCACCTGCCTCCTGCAGGCGCAGGTCATCCGGGCGATCGGGTAGGCGATTTCCATGATGGCCTGGACCTCCTGGAGGGTGACCACCTGCCCGAAGTGAACGGCATGGCTCAGCTGCTCGGCCCGCTCTTTGAGCATGGGGAAGTTCTCCGGGTTGACGGCGCGCGCTTCGATCGCCTCTTTCAGCAGCTCTTCGGCCATGATCTGCGGGTTTGCCTCCGCTCCCTTGCGTTTAACCTCCTTCTGGCGGAGCCTGTACATTTTTTGCGCGTAGTTCTGGGTGTTTAAATACCACTTACCCCCGTCGCCGTGCTTTACGCACCAGTTGCACACGGCACTCAACCCCTTTCGTTTTTAAATTAAGCTCCATCCGTCTATAAAACATACCTCGAAAAAACTTTACCGGGCTGGAATTGTCCGGCTCGCTCCGATGCTGCGAGCTGACGAAACATCGGCTTGGCTCGGAGCGAACCAGGCAGCGCTGCAAAATGCGCATGAAGCGTCAGTTTTCTTACCCCAGTTATTTTCAAACGTTATAAGTTGCTTTCTCACGTCTTGTTATCTGCGCGTTTCGCGCTGCCGGTTCGCTTGCCTCACCTGCGCCGTGTTTCGTTGCCAGCCCTTCGCATATGTCGCTCGCCCGGACAAATTCCAGCCCTCGTTTTCATACCCTCCTCATCCAATCCAATCAAGCAGGATGTCTTTTTCCGGTAGGCGCGGACGGGGCGGCGGGTCCTGATCGGGAAAGCCCACGGGCAGCAGGGCGACAACCAGAATATTTTCGCCCAGCCCAAGCAGCTCTTTTACTTCCCTGGGCCTGAACATCATCACCCAGCAACTCCCGAGCCCCAGATCGACGGCCCTTAAAACCATGTGCTCAATGGCGATGGCGGTGTTCAGGCTTATGTAGGCCCTGGCCGCCTGCTCGTCCATGTCCGCCCTTAACCTGGCCAGATCGGCAGGGCTTAAGCTTTCCAGGTCGGTGCCCGCAAAAACGCCCGCCTCCCACAATTCCGCCATTCTCTGCGGCCTCGCCTCTACGGCCCTTACATCCGCGCAGCACACGATCACCACCGGCGCCTGGGCGATAAATCTCAGCCCGAAGGTGCACTCGCTCAGCTTCTGCCTGGTTTCCGGGTCTTTTACCACCACGAACCGCCAGGGCTGAATGTTGGTCCCGGAGGGCGCCAGCCGGGCGGCTTCCAGCAGGGCCCGCACGTACTCGTCCGGAACGGGGTCGGGCTTGAACTTCCGGATGCTCCTCCTTTTTTCGATGACCTGGCCCAGTTCCACAGCAATCAACTCCCTTACTTCTTTTTAAGTCTTTCGCCCACCGGGCAACATTTTGGTGAGCTTTCGTTTCCGCCGCGTTCACCCGGCGTTCACCCGTTTTAAACCGCCCTGAACAGGTTCAGGTCAAAGCCGTCTTTTTCCTTGTACCGGCTGTATATGTAATGGCGGTACTGCACGTAATCCTCGTAGTTGCACGGGATGCCCTCCTCCTGCATCGCCTTTTCGAACTTTCTTAAGTCGGGCGGGCAGCCCCGGATGGGGATGGCCTTTTTGATGTTCGGGTTGTCTTTGTTGAGATCGCAGACGCACTTGCCGAAAAGAACCGTTTTTTCGAACCCCTTGCCAGCCAGCTGTTTTTTGCCGGAGATCACTTCCACCCCCGGAAAAGGCTCGCCCTTAAAGGCGGACATGAACATAATCAACAACGGGTTGAACAGGCTCGAGCACCCCGTGCACAACGTGCTGTCGTATTTCCTGATGGCCAGCCCGGTTATGCCGCGTTTGGCAAAGCCGACCGGGCCGGTGTCTTCCGGGGTCCACTCCCAGTCGTAAGGAATGGAAAAGCGGTGCTTTTCTACTTCTTCGCCCCTGACTTCGACGTCCGCGAGATCCGTACTCCGCCCGTGACGCCCGGCAAAGTATTTCAGGTGCGGGACTTCTCCGGCGGGATAGCCCATGAGCGCCGCGCCGACCACGTCGCAGGCGAGGGGATCGCGGGAGGCGACGAGGAGATCTTTTCGGTAGGCCTTGCCGGTGGGCCCGGGGCCCTTTTCCAGGGCGAAGATCCCGTCGATGATGGTCAGCGCAACCGGCACCTTTTCGATTATGCGCGGAAAGACGTGGTCCAGTTCCAGGTCAACGTTGTGGCAGAATATTTTTGACTTCCTGTCCAGAAGGCCCTTTAAATTTTTTATCCCGAGGGAAACCCTGCACTGGTTGTGGGTCTTGAGCACCGGCAGGTTGATTATCTTGTCCGCCTCCAGGGCCTTTTTTGCAATGTTTAACGTGAAGTCCCCGAAATCCACCGGTTCAAATTTTTCTTCGTTGAAGTCAACCAGTTCAACGCCGTATCTTTCTTTGAGCGTTTCGTAGCCGAGGTCCCTGTAGATGGCCCTCCCCTGCGTTTTGGGCACGGGGCGGGAAGCCTCGCCGATGGTGATGTTCCGGAACCCCTCCTCGGCCAGGATGCGCACGAGGGCAGACACCACGGTGCTGGTGGTCACCACCCCGAAGGGCGGGAAAGGCAGGTCGAAGTCCCAGGCGACGATGTTCGGCTTGATTAAAATTTTATCTTCCTTGTTGAACCCGAAAAGGCCCCCGCCCAGATCAATTGCTTTTTTCAAGGAATCGTACGGATCTGCATATTTTACAAGAGAGACAACCGGCCTGGTCATGTTCACCCCTCATCCGTATAACCTTAATCTTCTATTCCCGCCAGGTACCTGGCAATCTTTTTCTTGGCGCCGATATCGTACTGGGCCATGATGGCAATCTTCTCCATGATTGGGGAGCCGCCGCCGTGGACGCCGGCCACCTGCATGACTCCGGTATGTGCCGAGCAGAGCATGTCGCTCAGCAGGCGGAAGCACCTGTGCTGGTTTTCGGCGCTGACGGCCGGGTTGCGCATGATGTACTTCTCCAGGAAGCCCTTTGTCACCGGGTTGTAGAAATCCCCTTCCGGGGGCAGGGTGGCGGGAAGGCCGCCGGCAAGATCGGCCAGGATTTCATACTCGTGGTAGACGTTTACGCCGGCGTGGTAACGGGCCACGTTGGTAAAGACAATGTCGGGCACGAAAGTGCCGGAGGCCGCCCGGCGGGCCTTGACGGCCGAGGCTATGCCGGTGCCGTAGACCAGCTCGGCGACGGCGATCAGGTCGGCCAGCTTGTCCCGGACGTGAGGCGCCCTTTCTATGCCGTTGTACTCGGCCACCAGGGCGGCGGCGCCCATGATGATGTCGGTTACCGCGGGCTTGCAGCCGGCGTAGCTGTGCCGGTGGTAGGTGGCGAACAGGGAAGCAAGCTGTCCGGCAAATCTGGTTTCGCCGCACATGAAGACTCTTTCCCAGGGGACGAATACGTTGTCGAAGACGGTCAGGGAATCCGCCGAGCCGTATATGGCGCCGGGGGCTTTAAGGTGTTCGCGCTTTCTTGCCGCCGTTGCCCTGCAGATCAGATAAATCCCTTCCGCGTCCGCCGGGACGGCAAAGGCCACGGCCCAGTCGGCGTCTTTCTCGGTCATCAGCCTGGTGGGCACGACGATGATTTCGTCGGCGTAGGGGCCGATGGTGTTGTGGGCCTTGGCTCCCCGGACGACGATTCCGTCGGGGCGCTTTTCCACCACCCGCAGGTAGAGATCGGGGTCCTGCTGCTCAAAGGGCCTCTTCATCCGGTCTCCTTTTACGTCGGTCTGGGCGCAGTTGCTCACCAGGTCATTTTCCTGGAAGTATTCCAGGTATTTCAGGAAGCGCCCGTGGTAGCCGGTGCCGAGGGCGAGATCCATGTCCTTGGTGACCACCGAAAGGGCGTTCAGGGCGTCGACCCCCATGCAGCGCTGGATGCATCCCCCCACCCGCTGGCACAAAAAACGGGTCATTTCCTGCTTTTTGAGCAGGTCTTCGGTGCTCTGGTGAATGTGGCAGAAGCGGTTGATGATCCTGCCCGTCAGGTGGGAAACGGCCGTCGTCAGATCTGCATATTGGGGATCGTGGGCGTAGTTGAAGGTTTCGGAAACGACGTTTATTCCCGGAAGCAGCTGGGGGTCGTCGCGCGCTACCAGCCTGCCGTTGATGTATACGTTAGGACGCATGGCGCGCAACCTGTCAAGGTACTGTTGGGCTGTTCGCATGGCTGATCCTCCCCTAATCTTATACTTTAGCCCTTTATGTTCATTTTCCTTCCGGTCATTTTACCGGGTTTTCTTCCTCCCGTTCAAATTTAAATAGAGCGACCATTTCCTCTAACCCGGCAGCAAATTTCTGCAGGCTCCCGGCCAGGGCGGAAACCTCCTCCATGGCCGCAGTTTATTCACTCGTAGTTCGCCTTAACCCGGCGCATCTGGTAGTCCTGGACTCCGACGGCGCCGGCAAAAATGGCCAGTACTGTTAAATATCCCGCCAATATTTTCCATCTTACTTTCACCCCTCGTTTCCCCCTCAATTTCCCGGCATACTATCTTTACGGCTGCAGGTAAGCCCGTTCCACCAGATGGCCGGCAAAACCGGCCCGCCAATTCAACCCGGGAAGATTACCCTTTACTTAACTTAACGGGTTAGCCTTCCTTCGTCTTTTCGCTTATAACCCCAGGAAGGATTTCCTTATCGTCTCGTCCCCGAGCAGCTTTTCGCTGCTTCCTTCCGCAACGATCCTGCCGTGCGAAAGAATATAGTTCCTTGTGGACAGGGCAAAGGCGAGGTTGACGTCTTGTTCGATCAGGAGCAGGGTTATCCCCCGCCCCTGGATTTCTTTGATCTGTTCAAATACGTTCTTTTTCACCTGGGGGGCCAGGCCCAGCGAAGGCTCATCGATGCAGAGAAGCTTCGGCTGCATCATTAAGGCCCTTCCGATGGCCAGCATCTGCTGCTCGCCTCCGGACAGCGTTCCCGCAATTTGCCCGGCCCGGTCTTTCAACCTCGGGAACAGGTTATAGACCATTTCCAGCCGCCGGTTGAACTCCGCTCTGTCCTTGCAAAGATAACCCCCGGCCTGCAGGTTGTCGGCAACGGTCATCTCGGCGAAGGGGCGGCGGCGTTCGGGGCAGTGGATCAGTCCCCGGCGCGCGATTTCGTGGGGAGGCAGCTGCTCGATCCTCTCTCTGTTAAAAGTTACCTTTCCCAAAAGGCGGATGTTGCCCCCTTTAACCCCTTTTAAAACCTGCTTTTCCCAGTTGATCAGCCCCGTTACGGCCCGCAGCAGGGTGGTCTTGCCCGCCCCGTTGGGGCCCACCAGGCTGACCAGTTCACCGGCGTCAACCTTCAGGCTGACGTCGTTTAAAATCATCGCCGTATCGTAGTAAACGAAGAGGTTTTCGACTTCCAGCAGCAACTAGACGACCTCCTTCCCGATGTAAGCCTCGATCACTTTTTCGTTGCTGATTATTTCTTCAGGCCTGCCGTCGGCAATGATCTGCCCGAAATGGAGGACGATCACCCTGTCTACGATTTTCATCAGCTCCGAAAGTTTGTGTTCGATAATGATCATGGCGACTCCCTCGCTGTGCAGGCGGCCGAACCGGCCGCCGCGGTGCAGGCGCCTGATCGACTTGGCCAGCAGTTCCGTCTCGGTAGGGCTCAAACCGGCAAAGGGTTCGTCAAGGATCAACAATTCCGGCTCGGTGGCGATCGCCCGGGCGATTTCCAGCCGCTTTAAGTCGCCGTGGGACAGTTTGGAAGCGGGCTCCAGAGCCAGGTCGGAGATGCCGGCAAACTCCAGCGCGTCCATGGCCTTGGCTTCGACCCGCTTTACCCATTCGCCGTGCTTGGCAGCGCGCGGCCCCAGGCAGGGTACCATGACGTTGGCAATAATCGGCAGGCGCCGGAAAGGCCTGGTGTTTTGAAACGTCCCGGCAATTCCCAGAGCCACCACTTCCCAGGTTTTCAAGCGGGTAATTTCCCTGCCCCGGAAAAAAATGTGCCCGGCGCTAGGCTTCAAGATCTTCAGGATCAGGCGAACAAGCGTTGTTTTTCCGGCCCCGTTCGGCCCGATCAGCCCTACTATTTCATCGCGGTTAACGTGGAAACTGACGTTGTTTACGGCGGTAAGGCCCCCAAAATGCTTGGTCAGTCCTTTTACCTCGAAGAAACTCATCTTTAAAGCCCCTCCGCTTCCTCACGCAGCTCCCGGCGGGAAACCTTGCCCACGTCGGTTTTGGGCAATTCGCCCCGGAACTCGACAATCTGCGGCACCTTGTAGTGGGCCAGCCTTTCCTTGCAGTAAGCGATAATCTCATCTTCGGAGACCTTCCCCCGCGCCTCGCTGAACAGGACCACGTTGGCCTTGATAATCTGCCCTACCTTCGGATCGGGAACCCCGATAACCCCCGCCATCTTGACCTGGGGGTGGCTGTAAAGGACTTCTTCAACTTCGCGCGCAAAAACGGAATAACCTTTATATTTAATCAAGTCCTTTTTCCGGTCGTAAAAGTAAAAGTAGCCTTCCTCGTCCATCCGGGCCAGATCACCGGTCTTAAGCCACTTCCGCTCTTCCAGCTCAATCAGGGCGCGCGCCGTTTCCTCCGGCTGCTGCCAGTACCCCTCCATAATGTTCGGAGCGGAAATGATCAGCTCGCCCACTTCCCCCGGGGGAAGAAAAGCGTTCGTTTCCGGATCGACGACGGCCGCCAGAACGTTCGGAATGGGCACTCCGAACGAACCCACCTTAGGGCGTTCAGGGGGAGTGATATGGCTTACCGCGCTGGTTTCCGTCATTCCGTAGCCTTCGGTAATGTCCGCTCCGGTCCTCTGCTTCCAACCGTTTATTGTTTTTTCATGCAGGGTATCGGCACCGCAGACAATCACCTTTAGCCGTTGCCAGTTTACGCGCACCGTTTTTTCGTACTCCCGCAAAAATTCATAAATTGTAGGTACGCCGTAAAAAACAGTAGCGTTATATTTTTCTATTGCGTACAGTATTTCGTCATAATCGGGGGTTGTAAAAAGAACCAGCGTTAACCCGGAAATCAGGCTGTTCAACATAATTGCCACCTGACCGTAAATATGGTAAAAGGGCAAAAAGGCAATAACAACCTCTTTTCCTTCCTCAATTTCGGGCTCCCAAAAAGCCTGGATCTGCTGCTGACAGGCGACCAGATTAGCGTGGGTTAAAAGAACCCCTTTGGACGGACCGGTAGTGCCGCCGGTATAGGGAAGGCTTGCCACGTCCACCCGGGGGTCAATTGTCACTGCCGGGGGGCGGGGTGGATATTTTTTAAGCAGGTCTTGGAGCCTGTAGAACCCCGTCCGTTTGTAAATCTCTTCCGGGGGTTTACTGCGGTCGCCAAGGCGGCGTTTCAAAACCCCTTTCCCCAAAAAGCGCATAACTGAAGGCAGGTATTCCTCCACTCCGGTGAGAATGACGTTTTCCAGCTCAAGGCCGGTTTTCTGCACGTTTTCGTAGAGAATATCCTGGCAAACTATCGTTTTTGCCCCGCTGTCCTGCAGCTGGTGCCTTACTTCGATGCTGGTGTAGACAGGACTGATCGGAGTTACGGTGGCGCCCGTTTTCAAAATTCCAAAGTAGGCAATGACAAACTGGGGGCTGTTCAGCAGGTATAAAGCCACCCTTTGGCCCTTGCCGATGCCCAGATCGGCCAGCGCGGCGGCGAACCTGTCGACCGCATCCCGCAATTGTCTGTACCTTATTTCCTCACCGTAGAAAATAAGCGCAGCCTTATTCCCGTACTTTTCCGCCGCCCCGTCAAATAAAGCCGTCACCGGGACCGGCGGAATCTCCACCGTATGGGGAACTCCTGAAGGGTAAAACTTTAACCAGGGTTTCGAAAAATAGAATTCTTTGGCATCCATTGTACCAACTTTCTCCTCCTTGCTGTCTTCTCGGATTAACCGTTCTCAAGCGGGGCGAAACACACCCGGCACTGCCTGCGGGTAAAAGCGTTGCGCGCCTTGCAGCGCGGGCATTCTTTTTCCAGCCGGTCCTGAACCCAGGATGCAATTCCTTCCGGCAGAAAACGCAAGACGAGAATCAAGATCAAAGCGAAAGCGAGCATCCTGACTTCCGGAACCAGCCTTAACAACTCCATCACCGGAACGAGGATGAACACACCCACAACAGGTCCGTAAACAGTCGCGATGCCGCCGAAAATGGTCCAGATCACCGCCTGAAACGAGGTAACCATTTCCAAAGTGGCCGGGCCGGCAATCCGCATAAAATGGGCATACAGGCCTCCGGCAAGGCCGGCAAAAAGGCCGCTCAAGCAAAAAGCCAGAAGCTTATAAAAGGTGGTGTTTATACCGGATGCGCGCACGGCTATCTCGTCTTCACGGATCGCGTGGAAGATCAGGCCGACCCTGGAATCGGTAATTTTCCAGATGATTGCAATAAGCGCTACCATCAGAAAATAGGTGAAATAATATTCCGCAACCCGCGTTTTCGCCAGCCGGGCGACCCCCGAAATACCCAGCTCACCGCCGGTTAAACCCGGAAACATAAACACCACTCCCATGAGGATGACCGGCAGGGCCAGGGTAGCCAGCGCAAGGTAAGGACCCTTCAACCGCAAAGCGGGAACCCCCACCACCAGGCCCGCCAGAACGGCCAGCAGCGCGCCGGCCGGCACCGTCAGCAGGGGGGGCCAGCCGAGTTTAAGATTGAGAATGGCGGAAGCGTAGGCAGAAACGCCGAAAAACAGGGCGTGACCCAGATTGATCTGGCCGACGTAGCCGGACAGCAGGTCCCAACTGGCGGCGAAAACGGCAAAGATATTGGCCAGGATCAAGATCCGGAGGAGGTAGGGGTCCCGGGTGAGAAGGGGCAAAAAAAGCAGAAAGACCAGGCAGACGAAGGCGAACATACGTGTCGGCAGGGGGAAAACTTCCTTGCTTAAATATTTAATCAACCAGCTGAATAGGGCCACTTCTTACCTCTCCCCCTCGAAAAATACTCCGTAAAGGCCTTCCGGCCTCAGCATCAGCACGACCAGCATGATGAACAAAGAAAATGCGCCGCGCAAGAAGGCGCCGTTGGGCACCAGAAAAACAATCAGGGTTTCTGCAAAGGCCAGGATGAAGGCCGCCATGATGCTCCCTTTAATACTCCCCATGCCTCCGACGATGACCACCGCCAGGACCACAACGAGGGGGTGCGTCCACATCGCCGGCTCCAGGACGTACAAAGGCGAAACCACCGCCCCGGCAATGGCGGCCAGGGCTACCGCAATCAACATGGCAAGCGTTGCCGTAAGCCCTACGTTGATCCCCATTAAATTTGCCACTTCCCTGTCCTGCGCGGTGGCCCTGAGGGCTATTCCCAGGCGTGTTTTGGAGAGAAGGAGCCAGACCGCCGCAAGGACAAAGACTATCGTCACCATGCTTAAAACATACTGATAAGTGACCTTTACGCCCCAGATGGTTGTAAACCCCCCAACCATAGCGGGAACGCCTCGAAAATGACCGCCGAAAATGAGGAGCATTACTTCCTGGAAAAACATGGCCAGGGCGAGGGTCATGATCAAGACGGTGGTTTCGTGCTCGCGCACGGGCTCGATCAGCAGGCGGTAAAACAACACGCCGCCGATTGTCGTGGCGAGAACGGAAACAAAAACGGCCAGAACGGGGGAAACCCCCGCGGCGCCGACGAGGTGGAAAATGATGTAAGCGGCAAGCATGTAGTACGCGGTATGGGTAAGGTGAAGAATCCGGCCGACGCCGAAGATCAAACTGAAACCTGCGGCCAGAAGGGCGTACACGCAGCCGTTAAGCAGCCCCATGACAAAAATATTGGCAAGCATAGGGAATTCTAAAACTCCTCTCGCTTGTAAACTTTTGGTGCCGCCAAAGCAGTCTTCTACTTGCTTTAAAATACCTGTCGGTTAAGCATTTCCCTCAATTAATATTTTTTCTTACATTTAAAAGAGGGCGGGGAGCTTTCCGGAAGGCGGCCGAAAAAGCAACCCTCTGCATGTAACCTGCTTTTTAGTGCCGTCCTAACCTGAAAATAGGCTTCCGCCCGCCGTTCTTTTGCCGTCGCTCCGATGCTTCGGGCCGACGAGACATCGGCTTGGTTCGGAGCGAACCAGTCAGCGCTGCAAAATGCGCGTGGTACATCAGTTTTCTTTTCTTAATCGGTTTTCCGGCGGTTGCTATCAGTTTTCTATCATTATGTTATCTGCGCGTTTCGCGCTGCCGGTTCGCTTGCCTTACCTGCGCCGTGTCTCGTTGCCGGCCCTTCGCATATGTCGCTCCTGGCAAATCGAACGGCGGGCCTCTCATTTTCGTTCTATGTTGGTGCCACAAAAGTGGTATGGAGATATAACCTGTTTTTTCTGCTTTACTTCTTTTTATACTTTTCGACCAGCCAGGGGGCCAGCTTGTACGGCTTCGCTCCCGGGTAAGTAACGCCTTCCCAGCCGTTGGGCCAGAACATTACCAGCTCGCCGTCCTGCCACTGGGTGCCCACAGAGGTAATTAACCCCGGGCCAAAGGTTACGTCGTGTTTTTTATCGAACTTCAACTTGCCAGCGGTACCAATGAATGTCTCACTTTCCAGCACCTTAACAAGAGCGTCCGCCTCTAATGTTCCGGCCTTTTCTATAGCTTCCTTCAATATATTGATGGCTTCGTAAGTCCCGGCGTTATAAGTGGGGAACTGGCCGGAGCGCTGGACAAACGCATCGTAAAAGGGGATGGTCTTGTCCGTCATCGCTGTCCGGGCGTAAGTGTTGATTGTGGCCACGTAGTTTCCCTTGCCTCCCGTGGCTTCCAACCAACCCTTTTTCTGCGCCTCAACGAAAATACCCACGGGCATGGCCGGGATCTGGAGCTCACCCCACTGCCTGCCGACAACAACTCCCACGGGACCGGACAAGGTTGCGAAAATGATCTGCGCGCCGGAATCTTTAATGGCGTTCAGCTCCGCGGTAACGTCCGTCGCCGTGGCCGAAGGGCGCCAGGTACCCACCAGTTCCATCCCCATCTGAGGAATGGTTTTTTCGGCGGCGGCAACGATCGGATCGGCCCAGGCCGCTTTTTCGGCAAGGTGGGCGACCTTGGGTTTCTGAATGCCCAACTGCTCCCGGAGCGCTTTGGCCGCTTCCGCAAGGAGGAGGAAATCAACCTTCGCCAGCAGGTTTGAATTCAGCGGCGTAACGCGGAACCAGTATTTAAAACGGTCGTAGTTCTTTTCCACCCGGTCGCAAAGTTCCGGACTCGCCGCCCCGCAACCCATAAAAATAGTCTTGTAGTCCATCGCCACTTCCTGCATGGCGAACACAGCTTCCGTCCGGAAGCCTCCCACCAGGAAATTGACCTTATCCACCGTCAGGGCGCGTTCAACGGCGCTGGCGGCGTCGGTAACGCTGTTGATTTCGTTGGTATCGATTTTAACTACCTCAACGGGACGCATCTTGTCTCCTACCTTAATACCACCGGCTTTATTGATTTCGTCGGCGGCCATTGTAGCACCCAGCCAGTGGTGCTCTCCCTGGACGAACCCCATCGGACCGACTACCCCGATCTTGATCGGCTGCGCCGAAGACGGTGCCTGAGTCCCTTTACCCTGCTCGCCGGCAGTTTTCCCGCAGGTGGTAACCGCCAGGGCTAAAGCCGCCGCTAAGGCGAACACGACTAAGAAAAAATTCTTTTTTCGCATTTTTCCTTACCTCCATTATTATTTTTCATTTCCGCCCTGAACCTTTAATCATAACATTTAAAAAAATTTAGTCTGGCTTACTTTTTCCCCCTCCGGGGGGTATCCCGTTGAAAACTTTTTTACTGCCGTTTCCGCCGCTGCCGGGTGATTCTTAATTGCTTTTTCCGGGTCATAATGTAGAAATCCTGGAAACCCACTCACCTCCGCTCTTTTATATGATCCTTCAGCCTGCCTCCCGTCAGGACACAGCCGTCTGCACCCTAATTTTTGCGGCCGTGCTCTTAACCAGTAACCTCGACATTTCGACCGGATCATCCGGAAAAATCCGCGATTTGCCATCTCTGCCCGCTCCTGCCTGGATTCTTTAGAAACGAAGTTTTCCGGCCACATACTCCCCGATTTCTTCCACAGCCTGGCGCCCCTCCGGCACCTTTTCCGCAAAACCCTGGAAAACGTGCCACATGCCCTCCCAGATCTTAAACGTTACATCGACGCCGGCGGCGCGGGCCCGTTCAACCACGCGGACCGAATCATCCAGAAGAATTTCGTCTTCGCCTACATGGACCAGCATGGGCGGAAGCCCCCGCAAATCTGTGTAAATGGGCGACACCAGAGAATGGCGCGGATCCAGGTCGCGAATGTACAAAGTAGCCATGGGCCTGAGTTATTCCGGCCTCAGCCAGGGATCAAACTCCGCCCGGGTCTTTACCGATTCTCCGGTGTCTTCCAGACCCGTCCACGGAGACATTAACACTGCGGCAGCAGGCAGAGGATCGCCGTCGTCCCGCAACTTGACGAGCATGGTCACCGTGAGCCCGCCGCCGGCCGAGTCCCTCCCAACTGCGATACGCTGAGGGGCGAACCCCGATGAAATCAACCACCGGTAAGCGGAGACTGCATCCTCCAACACAGCCGGAAAAGGATGTTCCGGGGCGAGCCGGTACTCAATGAGCAGAGCGCGGGCTCCCGTAACTCGTGAAAGCATGGCCGCCATACCCCGGTGCGTGTTGCAGCTTCCCAGGCAGTACCCCCGCCGTGGAGGTACAGAAATGCGCACTTACCCTCAGCATTCGGCGCGCTCATCCATTCGGCGGGGATCCCCCCAATCGTAACTTTTTCGATCCGCACATCCGGATCGACGGGCCTGTTGCCAAACATCGCTTCCAGTTCCCGTCTCGTTTCTTCAACCGAAAACGGTTTTCCGGACTGAGCCTTTTTATGGTTCAGCAGAAACTGCCGTACCGCTTTACTTTCCGGGCTCGCCAACTCTTTCAACCTCCCCCTCAATATGTGTAAATTTTCGAAAACTCTTACGAATTTCCCCTAAGGGCTGAAGCGCTCCACTTCCTTTTTTTGGAGCTCAGCCCCCAACACCGGAATTAAAAGCCCGGCTGCTGTTTCTTCCTTACCGGCCCAAAAACACAGGCGCCCTCTTTTCCAAAAATGCCTTCGATCCTTCTTTGGCGTCCTCGCTGGAGAAAACCAGAGCGCTCTCTTCCTGTTCAAATTTGATTCCTTCCTCGATAGGCACCTCCAACCCTTTGGTAACGGCCCTTAAAATAGCCTGCATGGCAAGCGGTGCACCGCTGGCCAGCCGCCCGGCCAGTTTCCTTGTTTCGCTCATAAGTTCCACCCCCGGCACAACCTTATTTACCAGCCCGAGGTGCATGGCTTCTTCGGCGCTTATGTGGTCACCGGTCAGCATCAGTTCCAAAGCCTTGACCTTCCCAATCAGCCTGGGCAGGCGCTGGGTGCCGCCCCACCCGGGAATAATGCCCAGGCGGACCTCCGGCAGGCCGATTTTGGCCTCCTGGGCGGCGATGCGCAGGTGGCAGCTCATCGCCAGCTCGCAGCCGCCCCCCAGGGCATAACCGTTAATGGCCGCAATAACCGGCTTGGGGTAATTTTCGATTTTCAAGAAGAGGTCGTGAACGTTAACGGCACGCCTTTTCCCCGCCCTGATCTCGGCAAACTCGGTAATGTCGGCTCCCGCCGAAAAAGCCTTTTCGCCCGCACCCGTAATTACCAGCACCCTTGCTTCCTGGCTCTGAGCCAGCTTATCCAGAATGTCGTTGAGTTCTTCCAGCAAACCGGAGTTGATGCTGTTAACGGGCGGGCGGTTAAGGGTAACGAGGGCAATTTTTTCAGCCAGCTCAACTATAATGTTCGCGTACTCCAAAAAAATGCACCTCACCTAATATTTTCAATAATTCAATGCCATTAAAAATTCCTTGTAACCGGCTTTTTATGGCGCCGGGTCCTTAATACCGCTCAATCACCGTCGCCACTCCCTGCCCGCCGCCGCAGCAGGCGGTAATCAAAGCATACCGGCCCTCCCGGCGGTGCAGTTCGTAAACGGCCTTGACAACTAGCATCGTCAAAGTAGCGGCAATGGGGTGCCCTAAAGCAATGGCCCCTCCGTTGGGATTCAACTTTTCCTGATCGCGCCAGTCGATGCCCAGTTCCCGGCAGCAGGCGATGGACTGCGCGGCAAAGGCTTCGTTTAGCTCGATAACGTCCATGTCGTTTAAGGCGAGGCCGGCTCTGGCCAAAGCCCTGCGGGTGGCCGGCACGGGGCCGATGCCCATGATGTTGGGGTCCACGCCGGCGGCGGCAAAAGAGACGATCCCGGCCAGGGGTTTTAAACCCATTGCTTTTGCCCTGTCCAGGCTCGCCAGCACCAGAGCCCCCGCCCCGTCGTTAATTCCCGAGGAGTTCCCCGCGGTGACTGTGCCCCCGGGCTTGAATACAGGGGGGAGTTTGGCCAGAACTTCCGGGGTGGTGTTGGGGCGCGGGTGTTCGTCCGTAGCAAAGATTATTGGGTCCCCTTTTTTCTGGGGGATGACGACGGGAACGATTTGTTCCTTAAAACGTCCCTCTCTGATCGCCCTTGCCGCTTTGAGCTGGCTCAAGCAGGCGAACTCGTCCTGTTCTTCCCGGCTGATCCCCCACCTTTCGGCGACGTTTTCGGCGGTTATCCCCATGGGCGGGTCGCCGATTTCGGCGGGGGCGAGGGGGCGCGGCTGGATCCACTTCGGGGCGTTGCGCTGGTAGGCGGTTACGGGTTTTTCCAAAAGGTAGGGCTGGCGGGTCATGCTTTCCACGCCGCCGGCAACGTAAACCTCGCCGGCGCCGGCCTGAATGAAGGCGGCGGCTGTGTTGACGGCCGTCGATCCCGAACCGCACTGCCTGTCTATGGTCAGGCCCGGGATTTCCATCGGCAGGCCGGCTTTAAGAAGGGCCACTCTGGCCATGCAGCCCGCCGCCCCGAGGCAGTGGCCGAAGATAACCTCGTCGATTATCCCGGGGTTATCTATGCCGCTTCTTTTTACTGCTTCTTTGATGACCAGGGCGGCGTAGTCTTCGGGGGGAACGTCTTTTAACGCCCCGTTTTCTTTCGCGATCGGCGTTCTTACTGCGCTCAGGATTACTGGTTGCGGCATGGTTTTCTCCTTTCTTTATTTGTGCTGCATAAGGAAATTACCTGAAAAGCAGTTCCCTGGCAATGACCAGGCGCTGGATCTGGTTCGTGCCCTCGTAAATCTGCAGGATCTTGGCGTCGCGCATGAGTTTTTCCACGGGGTATTCCCGCATATACCCGTACCCGCCGTGAATCTGCACGGCGTCCACGGTTACCGCCATGGCCGCGTCGGAGGCAAAGCATTTGGCCATGGCGCCTTCTCTGGTTGCCCGCCGGCCCTGGTCCAGAAGCCAGCAAGCCTTTAAGACCAGGCTGCGGGCCGCTTCTATTTTCATGGCCATGTCGGCCAGCAGGAACTGGATGGCCTGGTTTTCGGCGATAGGCTTGCCGAACTGCACACGCTGTTTGGCGTACTTAAGCGCCTCGGCAAAGGCCCGCCGGGCCACGCCGACGGCGAGCGCGCCGATGCCCGGGCGCGTGCTGTCGAGGGTCATCATGGCGATCTTAAAGCCATCGCCTTCTTTTCCCAGAAGGTTTTCTTTGGGTACGCAGACATCTTCAAAAATAACCTCCCCTACGTGAGAGGCCCGGTCGCCCATCTTTTTTTCTTTCTTTCCACCCTGCAAACCCGGCGTGTCGCCGGGAACGATAAAAGCGCTGAGGCCCTTGACGCCCTTAGCCGGGTCGGTTTTGGCAAAGACGGTGTACAGGTTTGCTATACCCCCGTTGGTTATAAAGCACTTTTGCCCGTTAATTATATATTTGTCACCTTTTAACCGGGCGCTTGTGGATATGTTGGCCACGTCGGAACCGGCGTTCGGTTCCGTCAGGCAAAAACCCCCCAGCTGCGGCCTGGCGCAGAAAGGGGGAAGGAACTTCTGTTTCTGCTCCTCCGTTCCCGCCAGCAGGATAGGGGCTAAGGCAAGATTATTGTTTCCGAAGGTTCCCGTAATGCCCAGGCAGCCGTAAGCAAGCTCTTCGGTGACGAGAGCGCCGGTAACGTGGTCAAGACCCTGGCCGCCGTACTCAACGGGCACGTGCAGGTTCATCAAACCCACCGCGTGGGCCTTCTCGATTATGTGCCAGGGTACCTCTTCTTTTTCGTCGTACTCGGCGGCGGCGGGGATGATCTCCTTTTCGGCGAAGGAGGCGGCCAGCTTCCGGATCTGTTCCTGCTCGTCGGTGAGCTTGAAGTCAATCAACTTAAAAAACCTCCCGGGTATTAAAAGCTTTTTCATCAAGCGGCCTGTTTGCCCGGCGGGCCAGCCTGCAGCATGCCCGCCTCAGGTGCGGTCCCGCGGCTTATTTGCCGTCCCCGTAGTCGTAAAACCCCTTGCCGGTCTTCCGGCCCCATTCCTTTTTGATGAACTTTTCCACGATAATCGGGGAGGGCTTGTGGGCGGGATCTCCCGTTTCCCGGTAGCGCTCCATGCCGATGTAGTAGGACAGGTCGATGCCCGTTAAATCCATCAGCCGGAAAGGACCCATTGGGTGGCCCAGGGCAAGGACTACGGCGGTGTCGATATCTTCGTAGGAGGCGATGCCCATATCGTAAAGGTAAAGGGCTTCGTGATTGATGGCGGCCAGAATGCGGTTGACCAGAAAACCGTAAATCTCTTTCTTGAGAAGAACGGGGACTTTCCCCATGCTCTTGCTCACTTCCATTACGGTCTGGGCGGTCTCGTCGGAAACGTGAGGCCCTTTCACCACTTCCACCAGCTTCATCACCAGGGCCGGGTTGAAAAAGTGCATGTTGCATACTTTTTCGGGGCGGCCGGTCGCGTCGGCAATTTTGGAGCTGACGATAAAGGAGCTGTTCGTCACCAGGACGGCGTGCGGCGGGGTGATTTTATCCAGCCGGGCAAACAGCTGGCGTTTGAGTTCGAGTTTTTCCAGGATGGCTTCAATGACGAAGTCGGCGTCGCCGGCCGCCTCCTCCAGGCTCGTCGTAAAAGTCAGATTGGCGCGCGCCTGCCGGGCGGCCTCTTCGCTGAGCTTGCCCTTCGCCACCCGCTCGGGCAGGTACGTGTCGGCAAACTGCTCTGCCTTCTGGAGAACGCCGGGGTCGATGTCGGTGCACTTCACCCTGTAGCCGGCCAGAGCCGCGCACAGGGCGATCTGGTGGCCCATGTTGCCGGCCCCCACGACGCAGATTTTCTGGATGCCCGGGTACGTCATGGAAAAATCTCCTTTCGTAAGGTATTCAACTGTTTTTTCTCTGGTCCTTATCGTGCAAAAAACGTGCCAGTAACGGACCCGGGACCGGACAGGCATAACCGCGATAGATTCGCTTATCCCCTTTTCACAATGAAACAGCCATTGCATGAAGATATACCATTTTGAAAACTATACAGATAACTTTAAAGACCTCATCTTCCTCCATAATGTTGTCCTGCTGATTCCCAATACCTTGGCGACCTTTTCCTTGTTTGAACCATACCTTCTGAGCAGTTCTAAGATTACCTGCTCCTGAAAATTTGCATCTTCGTTTAGAGGTATGCTTAATATTTCCGATCTTTCAGTTGTTCTTAAACCAAAAGTTTTCTCCCGCTCGGGTTCCGGCCAGTTCATGCCCAGACCCTCAACGGAACCTGTAAGCAAAAGCCTCTCGATAACATTCAGCAGCTCCCGGATATTTCCCGGCCAGGAATAAGCCGTCAATCTATTTATGAGTTCCTCGGATATATCCACGCCCGCACTGATTTCCACCCCGCAGCGCCGCAACTCCTCCAGTTTCTGATGGTAGAACCAGATGATCAGTTCGACAAGATCTTCTTTCCGCTCTCTCAAAGGAGGCAGGTCGAGCCTTAATACATTCAAACGAAAGTAAAGATCCGCCCGGAACTTTTTTTCTCTGACCAGCTCTTCGATATTGGCGCCCGTAGCAGCAATTACCCTGACGTCTACAGGAATCAATCCCCTTCCCCCGAGCCGCCTGATCTCCCTTTCCTGTAAAACTCTCAAAAGTTTCGACTGCAGGGACAACGGGATTTCCGTAATTTCATCCAGAAAAATGGTTCCCCGGTGGGCAAGCTCGAAAAGCCCCATTTTGCCGTTTTTGTCAGCACCGGTGAAGGTGCCCCGCTCGTAACCGAAAAGCTCGCTGTCCAGAATGGACTCCGGCAGGCTGGCGCAGTTTATCGCCACAAACGGGCCGGATTTCCGGCGGCTTTCGTTGTGAATGCTCTGGGCGAAGATTTCTTTTCCCGTACCCGATTCGCCCGTAATCAAGATTGTCGAGTCTGTCCGCGCGAATTTCTTCGCCTGTTCAATCACTTCCCGCATCCGCTTATTTTTTCCGCCTCTAATGTCCTGAAAAGTCGCCCTTGCCACCAGCCTTTTTTCCAGCGCCTCCTTGCGGATGTACTGCTCAATTAACTCAACGTCCTCCACCTTCCGCAAAGTGATCATTTTGGCGGACTGGCAGCTGTTCAGCCAGATAGGCAGGCAGCTGATGATTATTTTCTGATCCCCAATCTTCGCCGTGATGTGCCTGTTTTCCTCAATAGAAATCAAGATCTCGGGAAGCGGGGAAGGGGTCTTTTTTATGTGCATACCCGTAACGTGAAAAGTCAAAAGACCCAGAATAACCTGTGCTTTTTTGTTGGCGGCCAAAATCGTTTCGCTGCTGCTGTCGATCACCATAACCCCGTCGTTCAGCTGATCCAGTATTGCCGAAAGCTGGTGAACGCGCTCGCTTTCCTTCCTGCGGGCCAAAATTATTTCCCGCGCCCGGCGAAGCGATTCCACAATCGACTCCTTGCTGGGGTACACAACCTGCGTAGGTATCCCTGCTTTTTCTATTCTCCTTGCCAGACAGGCCGCCGTAGTGACGATGATTTCCGGTTTGGCCTCAATCGCCTTCCGCATTTGGGGCTCGATTTGTTCCGAAGAATCAAAAATGAAAGGGATCAGGTTGAATTCTCCCAATATTTCGGAAAAGGCTTCAAAATTGCACGGCTTCACTTCTTCTTCGTAACCGAAATAGGCGACGTTCCGGTAGTCAACATACCTTTTGATTTTCGCCAGTATGTACAGCAGATCAAAGGAATTGTTGTACATGAAAACAACCGGTATGGTAAATTCTTCCGGCAGCCACGTCCGCCAGTACCTTTTCATAATGATAACTTTGAAATTCTTCGCCACAGGGTCATTTAACGCTTGCTCCAAAACCTGTCTCCGGCAACCTACTTCTATTATTTCCACTCCCGTTTCGCCTATTTCCCGACAGGTTTGGCCAACAAGTTTTGTGAAGTCGTGACCGGGAGAAAGCATGAGAATTTCCTTTTGCATCCGAATTCCTCCTTAACAATATAAGCAAGAGGATAACCAGAAGAGCCCCCGGCGGCCCTTTTTCGCCAGGCTTTTGAGATCGCCGGAGGCTCCCGTCAGGCACTGCTACTCTTGCTCCTTTTTCTTTAGCTCCTCGGCGACCAGAACCCGCCTCAGCAGTTTCCCCACGGCGGATTTCGGCAGCTCTTTGCGAAATTCCACGCGCCGGGGCACTTTATAAGCGGCCAGCCTCTCCCTGCAGAACTCGATAATCTCTTCTTCCGTAGCGCTCTCTCCTTCCCTCAGCACGATGTAGGCCTTAACTGTTTCCCCCCGGTAGGGATCGGGCACGCCGGCCACCACAGCCTCCAAAACTTTCGGGTGAGTGAAGAGAACCTCTTCGACTTCCCTGGGATAAATGTTGTAACCCCCGGCAATGATCAAATCCTTTTTCCGGTCAACGATATAGAAGTAGCCGTCTTCATCCATGCGGGCCAGGTCCCCCGTATAAAGCCATCCGTCGCGAAGCGCCTTCGCCGTTTCCTCCGGCCTGTTCCAGTACCCTTTCATCACCTGGGGGCCTTTGATCACCAGCTCCCCGATCTCCCCCACGGGAACCACCCGGGTACCCGTTTCCGCATCCATAATCTTGCACTCCGTATCCGGATAGGGAATTCCTATGCTCCCCGGCTTATTCTCGCCAAAAACAGGATTGCTGTGGGTAACCGGCGACGCCTCCGAAAGCCCGTACCCCTCCGCCAGCAAAGAAGCAGTCCCCGCCAGCTTTTTCGCGTACCCGTTAAATACCTCCTGCGGAAGCGGCGCCGCCCCGGAACTGTAAACCATCACCGTCGAAAAATCTTCAAAGTCGGGGCAGTTCAGCAGGGCCAGAAACATGGTGGGCACGCCGGGGAAAAACGTCGGGCGGTACTGGCTGATTATTTTCGCTATTTCCGCGGGGACGAAACGCGGGACCAGGATCATCGTCGTTCCGGCCGCAATGGCCAGATTCATGCAGCAGGTCATCCCGTAAACGTGGAAAAAGGGCAATACCGACAAAATAAGCCTTTTGTTTTCGTCGCCCCGGAAAAAGTGATTGACCTGGGTGGTGTTGGCGTACAGGTTGAAGTGGGTCAGGGCCGCCGCTTTAGGTACGCCGGTAGTTCCTCCGGTGTACTGCAAAACCGCTATATCCTGTTCCGGATCGATCTCGACTGCCGGGGCTGGGCCGCGCTCGCTCAAATACAGGTCCGGCAGCCAGGGGGTCCCTTCCGGCAATTCCGGCTTGCCGGCAAAACCGGTCAGCAGCACTTTCTCCAACGGAGTTTTGGCGGAAACGTTTTTAACGCGCGGGTAAAGGTCAATTAAAGTGATGATCATTTTTGACTGGGAGTCGTTGACCTGGTGTTCTATTTCCCTTTCCACATACATGGGGTTGGTATTTACAACAATGGCTCCCAGGCGCAAGATTGCATAATAACTGATTACAAAATCCGGGCAGTTGGGCAGCATCAGGGCCACCCTGTCACCCTTGCGAACCCCCAGGTCATAAAGGGCGGAGGCCAGCCTTTCAACGCATGCCCCCAGCTGTTGATAGGGTGTTTCCCGCCCAAAGAAGATCATGGCTGTTTTCTCCGGAAATTTACTTACCGTGCGCGCCAGCAAAGCAGGCAAAGAAATTTTTTCAAATGAAATGTTGAAGGGTACACCTCCCTTTTCATAAACTGCAACCCAGGGACGCGGATAACTCATTTTTTTCACTCCTCTCCTTAAAAATTTGACATGGTTATTTACTTTGCTTAAGCTATTTTGAATATCAGGCCCGGCTCTAATGTAAATGGCCGGTATAATCTCTGCAAGTTTAAACCAGCTTCTCCCATCCAAAAAAGCTTTTTTGAGTACCGGTTTTTCATAATGAAACACTACCGACGGAAGCAGAAAATGATCCTCAACCACCCCGAACTGGTGCCCGACCTAGCCCTGCTCAACCCGTCCTTCACCGCCGGAATGCCGCCGAAACTCACCGCCTTGCCGGGGACGGTCACGGTGGGGTTCTCCTTTTGCGTAATTTTTGAAATAATACTTGCAAAAAACATACCATTACCGATAGAGCTTTTCTTCTATAGCGGCTAAAATAGTTCATCCGCAGGCGTAAGTTTCTAAAATTCTCTAAAATTTAGTAAAAAAACGGCCTTTCAATTTATTTGGCTTCGTTTCACAATGAAATTTTACGTTTCAAAATGAAATTTTTATTATAAATTACTTTAACAATGATAATACGCCAAAAACTAGATTTTTCCCTTCCACTTCGGCTGCGAATGTAATATTTACGTTGTAACCGCACCTTACGGAAAAATACATGTTCAAGCAAAATTTTAAAGATAAAAAAGCACGTTTTCTAAACGTACGTACGTTTTAGAAAACGTGCTCCGGCGTTATCCAGCCGGGTGGTTTTTCCGCGGGTCACCCTAACTTAAATGCTTGTCCACAAACTTTTTAAGGTCGCCCTTGGTCTTAAAACCGATGGACCGTTCCATTTCCTGGCCGTTCTTAAACAAGATGAGAGTCGGGATGCTGCTGACCTTAAAATCGGACGCCGGACCCTGGTTTTCATCCACGTTTAACTTGGCCACCTGCAATTTACCCGCGTATTCGGCAGCAATCTCCTCCAACACCGGGGCAATCATCTTACACGGGCCGCACCAGGGGGCCCAAAAATCCACCAGTACGGGATTTTTTGCCGACGCAATGAACTCTTTAAAGCTGGCGCTGTCGAGAACCTGGATACTTTCGCTGGCCAATCTTTTCTCTCCCTTCTTTCCTTAGAATTACTTGCGGTACTTTTTACCCCATTATAGTTTACCCACTCCCGGGTGTCAATAAAAAACCCCACGCGTGCCGTGACCCTCCCCAAGTTTTCTTGAACCCTGTCCCTACAGGTGGGTGCCCTCCTGGCTGCTTTTTGGGTCCCCGCGGCGGGGGCATCCAAGCCACAACCAGAGGCCGGGCTCCCTTTCAATTTGTGTTGGCTCAAAACTTCAAGGTGATCACGCACACGGCAGGGTGCGTGCGCAAGAACCGCGTTCCTTGTGAGTACTATGTTAACATAAGCGAAGGCTCTTGGCAAGTACCTGCAGCAAAACTTCAGCTAAACAGAATAATCGCAAAAATTCCCGGGAGCGGGAGAAAAACGGCTAGCGAAAAGCAAAAGGATCGGCCTGGCGCTCCGCCAAAAATATTTCGACGCGCCAGCCTTTCTGCCGACATCGTTCGCCCAGAAATTCCCGCAAAGCAGGCAGGATTACCCGCTCCGTCCCGTAATGCCCGGCATCGACAAAGCTCATCCCGGCCGCGAGCATATCTTTAGCGGCGTGGTAGCCGATATCGCCGGTAACCAGGACGTCGGCGCCGGCGGCCAGGGCAACCGGCCAGAGTTCTGCGCCCGCTCCCCCGCAAACGGCCACGCGCCGGATTTCCCGCGCCCGCTCCCCGCCGCAACGCAAATGCTCCACTCCCAAAACCTTCTTGACATAGTCGCAAAATTCCTGAAAAACCATGGGCCTGGGCAGGAGGCCGATTCGCCCCGTGCCCCGGGGAGCCCCTTCGTTGGCCAGGGGGTAAAGGTCGTAGGCCGCTTCTTCGTAGGGGTGCGCGGCCAGCACGGCCTGCACTGCCTGCCCGGCCAGTTCAACGGGCACAATGGTTTCCAGGCGGACCTCGTCCACGTACGCCAACTCGCCGGCTCTGCCGATAAAGGGATTGGTTCCTTCCAGGGGGCGAAAGGTGCCCTGGCCCGCAACCTGAAAAGTGCACTCGCTGTAATTGCCGATCCAGCCGGCCCCCGCTCTCCCCAGGGCGGCGCGCACCTCTTCCGCGTAGCCTGCCGGGACAAAAACAACCAGCTTTAAAAATTTTTGCCGGTGGGTGACGCGCAGGACGCTTGCTTCCTGCAGCCCCAACCGGCGCGCCAGTTCGTCGCTTACCCCCCGTGCCGTGTTGTCCAGGTTGGTGTGGGCTGCGTACACCGCGATCCCGGCCCGGACCAGGGAGGCCAGCAAGGCGCCCCGGGGCCGGTCGGTGCGCAAATTTTTCAAAGGCTTGAAAAACAAGGGATGGTGGCAAATCACCAGTTGCACCCCTTTCTCCGCAGCCTCGCGGCCCACCTCTTCGTCCACGTCCAGGGCCAGCAACACCCGGTGAATCTCGCTATCCGGGTCTCCCAGCTGCAGACCGGGGTTATCCCACTCTTCGGCCAGCTCCAGAGGAGCCAGCTCTTCCACCAGCCTGCATAAATCCTCAGCTTTCACCGGCATACCTCGCCAGCACCTCCCTTATTTTCGCCAGTTCGGCCGTCAGCCTGATCGCCTTTTCCTGGGCGTCCGGGGAGCGGCTGCGCTCCAAACCGCTTAAGATCCGCCGGTAATTTCTTTTGAGCCCCTCCAGGTAGGAAATGAAAACGGGGCCCCCTTTTTCCGCCAGGCGGGGGCCGATGGCGATCAAAAACCGGTCTTCCGTGCTCTCTTTACCCTGTTCGGCGGCGATGACAACGTACAGGCGGCCCCCTTCTTCCACCAGCGCTTCGTCCGCCAGCCGCCAGCCGTTGTCCACCAGCCACAGGCGCAGGTCGCCGGCGTCGGCCATCGGCTGCAGGATCAATTTCTCCAGGCGGTTGAAAACCAGCGGGGTGGCGGCCAGCAGTTCCTTGATCGTGTTTCCGCCCAGGCCGGCCACCACCGCCACCTGCGCCTCACCGGGAGAAAGCGCTTCCAGACCTGACCCCAGGCGGACCTCAATTTTATCCTCCAGCCCGTAAGACCGGACCCAAAAACGAGCGCGCTCCCACGGTTTTGCATTCAATTCCGTGGCGATGACCCGCGGGCTGCGTCCGGTCCGCACCAGGTAAACGGGCAAATAGGCGTGGTCGGTGCCGATATCGGCCACTACCTTGCCGGGCGGAACAAAGCCGGCCACCGCCTCAAGACGCTTTGATAAACGCAGCGACCCTTCCCTCCCTTTTACAGTAAAAAGTTGAACGTCAAGTTATACACAATATTTTCTGCTCAAAAATTTTACCATAAACAGGCTGGCATTTTAAAATCTTTACCATTAAAAAGGAAAATTAATTTTTTTGTCGAATTGGGGTAGGCAAAATCAATTAAAATTATCCCTATTTTAAATTTTTAGGAGGTTAAAGCTAAAAAATGGATATATTGGAGCGAATCGTCAGTGTTGCCCCGCACATCAAAGAACTGCTGGGACCGGCCTACGTGCTGGCCATCTCCGACCTGGATAAATATGTCTGGTACACGGAAGGCGAAACTTTAAAACTGGGGATAAAAGTCAACGACCCGGTTAAGCCCGGGTCAATAGCCTCAACCACCATGCAAGCCGGTAAAAGACAGATCCGCACCGTATCTAAGGAGCTCTACGGAGTTCCTTATATGGGCGTCGGCATACCGATCATTGACGACGAAGGGAAAGTGGTGGGCAGTGTCGCCTATGCGGTGGAAACTAGCACAGCGGATAAAATCCAGGAAATTGCCAGCAGCCTGAAAGAAAGCACAATCAACGTCAATACCGAAGTCACTTCCCTCTCCTCGGCGGCCCAGCAGCTGGCTGCTTCGGTCAGCGAGCTGGCCGGCAAAACCGATAACATCCGCAGCGAAATGGACAGCATGGGCGAGGTGCTGAACTTAATCCAGGACGTGGCTTCCATGACGCACCTGCTGGGTTTAAACGCGGCCATTGAAGCCGCCCGCGCCGGCGAGCAGGGCCGGGGATTTACCGTGGTGGCCGAAGAAATCCGCAAGCTGGCCGAAAAGACCCAGCGCAACGTGAAAGAAATTTCAAGCAAACTGGCCGGCGTGACGAACACAATAATTGGCTTCCTGGAGAGCATCAACCAGATTTCCGACGTTGCCGAACACCAGGCCTCCGCTACCCAACAAATCGTTGCCGTGCTGAACGAACTGGAAAAAAACGCGCAGGAATTAAGCGCCATCTCGCAAAAACTCATCCAGTAAAAGCGCTGAAACTTCAAAACCGCCAAAGCCTGTTTGGAAAAACCTTCCTCGAAAATAGATTTTCATGATTAACGGCGAGAACGATAGTTCGTCATGGGGAACTCTCCTGAAAAAAACCCGGCGGTCCGGGTCGAAAGCTTGTGCCGGCTGCGCCGGGTGTTTTTATTTCAACGGAATATGAAATAATCTTTTGCATAGTTTTGAATCAAACGGCTACACTTTTCATAAACTTCCGGTTAAGTGCATTCGTAATTTGCTTCTTTTTACCAGAAACTGGAGGTTGACAATTGTGGCAGAGGCACAGGCAAATAACCTCTACCTGCTGGCCCGGCTGTACGGGGTGGAAACCGCTTACCGCGATTTTGCGGGCCGCCCCCGCCGGACTGCGCCGCACTCCCTGCTGGCCGTCCTGCGTGCGTTGGGGGCGCCGGTGGAGTCCCCGGGCGACGTTCCCGGCGCGCTCCGGGAGCGCCGGCAGGAGCTGTGGCGGCGCTGCAGCGAGCCGGTGGCCGTGGTCTGGGACGGGCAACCCGGCCGGCTGGAACTGCGGCTGCCGGCGGAACTGGCGGAAGGTACGGCCGAATGCCGGCTGGAGCTGGAAGACGGGGAGACGCGGCGCTGGCCCTGCCGCCTGGCCCGCCTGCCCGGGCTGCGCACGGCGCGGGTAGAGGGGGTGCGCTACGTGGTCCGGCAAGTGGCCCTGCCGCCCAGGCTGCCGTGGGGGTACCACCGGTTTACGCTGAGCCTGCCGGGCTGCGCCCCGGAAAGCGAAACTCTGATCATCTCCGCCCCGCGGCGGGCATATACCCTTCCCGCCGGATCGGCCGGCCGGATCTGGGGAGTTTTTCTGCCGCTCTACGCCCTCCACTCCAGGCGGAGCTGGGGTGCGGGCGATCTCACCGACCTGCGGGAGCTGCTGCTCTGGGTCCGGGAACTGGGAGGCAGCTTTGCCGGCACTCTGCCCCTCCTGGCGGCCTTCCTGGATGATCCCTATGAACCGAGCCCTTACGTGCCGGTCAGCCGCCTGTTCTGGAACGAATTCTACCTGGACGTCGCCCGCGCTGAAGAACTGAAGGAATGCCCGGAAGCGCGGGAACTGCTTGACTCCGCTGCTTTTCAGGAAGAAATTACCGCCCTGCAGGCGGCGCCCCTGGTGGACCACCGACGTACAATGGCGGCAAAGCGCCGCATTTTGGAACTTCTGGCGCGGCGCTTTTTCGCCGGGGACGCGCAAAGGCAGGCCGCCTTGCGGCGCTGGGCGGCGGAGAAACCGGCAGCGGAAGACTACGCCCGCTTTCGGGCCGCCGGGGAGCGCCGGCGCGCCGGCTGGCCGGCCTGGCCCGACCGGCCGCGCGCCGGGGACCTCCGGGAGGGGGACTACGACCCGGAAGTTGCGCGCTACCACCTCTACGTCCAGTGGCTGGCGCACGAACAGTTCCGCGAGCTCGCGGCCCGCACCCGGCAACCCGGACAGGGGCTATACCTGGATCTGCCGCTGGGAGTTCACCCTGCCGGGTACGACGTCTGGCGCGAGCGCGCCGCCTTCGCCCCGGAAGTCAGCTGCGGCGCGCCGCCGGACGCGTTTTTCACCCGGGGGCAGGACTGGGGATTTCCGCCCCTGCATCCGGAGCGGCTCCGGGACCAGGGCTACCGGTACTACCGCGCCTGTCTGCGCCACCACCTCCAGCATGCCGCCGTCTTGCGCCTCGACCACGTCATGGGGCTGCACCGCCTCTTCTGGGTGCCCCGGGGAATGAGCGCCCGCGAAGGAGTTTACGTGCACTACCGGGCCGAGGAGTTTTACGCCATTTTGGCCCTGGAATCGCAGCGGCACCGGACGTTGCTCGTCGGTGAGGACCTGGGCACCGTCCCTCCCTGCGTCCGCCCGGCCATGGCCCGCCACCGGGTTTCCCGGATGTACGTGCTTCCCTTTGCATATACCGGGGACACCGACCGGGCGCTCCGCCCCGTCACGAGCGGTGTGCTGGCCTGCCTGAACACCCACGACATGCCCCCCTTCAAGGCCTTCTGGCTGGAAAAAGAAAAGAACGCCCAAGACCGGGTGGCCCTGCCCCTTTTTCTCTATCGCCGGGGCTGGCTCGATGTGCCCACAAACAACGCCGAAGCCGTCCTCCGGGCCTGCTTAAGGCATCTTGCCGCCAGCCGCGCCCGGCTTCTTTCGGTAAACCTGGAGGACTTATGGCTGGAGACGGAGCCCCAGAACGTCCCTGGCACGCAGGATGAATACCCCAACTGGCGGCGGAAAGCACGCTACCCCCTGGAAGAGTTCAGCCGGCGGCCGGAAGTGGTGGAGGCGCTAAGGGAGGTTGACCAGCTGAGAAAAATAAACTGCAAAGAAAAAACGAAAGGAAAGTAAATTTTCCGAAAGTAAATTTTCCGGCGCAAGCAATTTTCCTGACTATAAAATTGCAACAAGTCCATAATAAATTAAAAGGCTGAAGTAAACAAATAAGGTGGATGCAAAGGTGGAATCCTGTTGCGTCAGTTAAGTCTGGGCGCCACCTGCCTGGGGGACGGCCGCTGCGCTTTTTGCGTCTGGGCGCCCCGGGCCGAAAACATCGCCGCCCACCTGGTGGCGCCCCGGGAGCGGCTGGTGCCGCTGACCCGCGGGGAACGGGGCTACCACTACGGAGTGGCGGCGGAGGTGGAACCGGGCAGCCTTTATTTTTACCTTCTGGACGGCAGGAAGGAGCGGCCGGACCCCGCTTCGCGGCACCAGCCACAGGGCGTCCACGGCCCCTCGCAGGTGGTGGACCTCCGCACCTTCCCCTGGTCGGATCACTGCTGGTTCGGCCCGGCCCGGCAAAACCTTGTTTTTTACGAGCTGCACGTGGGCACCTTCACGCCGGAAGGCACTTTTGACGCCGTCATCCCCTGCCTGGAGGAACTCCGGGAACTGGGCGTCACCGCTGTTGAACTGATGCCCGTAGCCCAGTTTCCGGGCAACCGCAACTGGGGGTACGACGGCGTTTACCCCTTTGCCGCGCAGAACTCCTACGGCGGGCCGGCGGGCTTAAGGCGGCTGGTGGACGCCTGCCACCGGCACGGGCTGGCGGTGTTTCTCGACGTGGTTTACAACCACCTGGGGCCCGAGGGAAACTACCTGAATGATTTCAGCCCCTATTTCACCGACCGCTACCGGACCCCCTGGGGGATGGCCCTGAACTTCGACGGGCCCGGCAGCGACGAGGTGCGGCGGTTCTTTATTGAAAACGCCCTCTTCTGGATCACGGAGTTTCACGTGGACGGCCTGCGCCTGGACGCCGTGCACGCCATCACCGACAAATCGGCGCTGCCCTTTCTGGAGGAACTGGCCGCCGCGGTGCACCGGCAGGCGGAGCGGCTGGGTCGCCGGGTTTACGTCATTGCTGAAAGCGACTTAAACGACCCCCGGATAATCCGGCCGCGGACACTGGGCGGCTTTGGTATGGACGCCCAGTGGAACGATGACTTTCACCACGCCCTGCGCGCCCTCCTGACGGGGGAGCGGCGCGGGTACTACGGGGATTTCGGCCGGCTGACGCAACTAGCCCGGGCCTTTACGGAGGGGTACGTTTACACCGGCCAGTATTCCGCCTACCGGCAGCGGCGGCACGGCCGGCGGCCGCAGCCGGCCGGGGGCGACCAGTTTGTGGTTTTCGCCCAAAACCATGACCAGGTGGGCAACCGCGCCAAAGGCGAGCGGCTGAGCGCGCTGGTCCCTTTCGCCGGACTGAAGCTGGCCGCGGGCGCGGTGCTCCTCTCCCCCTTTCTTCCCCTTTTGTTCATGGGCGAGGAATACGGGGAAACAGCACCCTTTCAGTACTTCACCAGCCACACGGACCCCGCGCTGGCGAAGGCCGTACGCGAAGGCCGCCGGGAGGAGTTCGCCGCCTTTGCCTGGGCGGAAGGCGAGGTGCCCGACCCGCAGGACGAGGCCGTTTTCCGGCGCTCTATGCTCCAGCGCGAACTGCGCCGGCAGGGGCGCCACCGGACGCTTTTCGAATTTTACCGGGAACTGCTCCGGCTGCGCCGGGAGTTGCCCGCCCTGGCGGATTTAAACACAGAGAACCTGGAGGCAATTCCTTACGAACACGAGCAGGTGCTCTTCGTCCGGCGCTGGTGCGGCGACTCCGCGGCGTGCCTGATCTTTTCCTTCAACGACGGCGGCGTAACCGTTGCCCTGCCCGTGCCGGCAGGGCGCTGGCGCAAACGCCTGGACGCCGCCGAAGAACGCTGGCTGGGCGGCGGCAGCACCGTCCCGGACACGGTTATTTCTTCCGGGGAGGTCACCCTCGACTTAAGCCCCTATGCGTGCATTTTATTCGAGAGAACAGAAGCCGGAAAAGCCGAAGCAACAGAAGTAGTGGAAATAGAGGCTTTTCATGGCGCCGGCCCGGGGTTCTTAAGCGAGCCGGACTAATTTCAGCCCGATGGCAAAGGGTGCTTTTCATGGCTTAAAAACTTTGCGTTCTTGGCGTCTTTGCGGTTGTCTATTTTCGAGAAGGCAAGGAGGAATAATTCAATGGATCGCTACATCTGCATCCACGGCCACTTCTACCAGCCCCCGCGGGAAAATCCCTGGCTGGAGGATGTCGAACTTCAGGATACGGCCTACCCATACCACGACTGGAACGAGCGAATTACCGCCGAATGCTACGAACCAAACACCGCCTCGCGCATCTTAGACGGCGACGGCTGGATTAAAAGAATCCTCAACAACTACACCAAGATCAGCTTTAACTTCGGCCCCACGCTCCTTTCCTGGATGGAAAAAAACGAACCGGAGGTTTACCGCGCCGTCATCGCCGCCGACCGGGAAAGCAGCCGGCATTTTTCAGGGCACGGCTCGGCCCTGGCCCAGGCCTACAACCACGTGATCATGCCCCTGGCCAACCGGCGCGATAAATATACCCAGGTACTCTGGGGGATTAAAGATTTCGAGCACCGTTTCGGCCGGCGGCCGGAGGGGATGTGGCTGCCGGAAACCGCCGTAGACCTGGAAACCCTGGACATCATGGCTGAACAGGGAATCCGTTTCACCATCCTGGCCCCTTACCAGGCCCGGCGAGTGCGCAAGATCGGCTCGGGCAACTGGCACGACATCGGCCCCCGGGGCCTCGACACCACCGTGCCCTACCAGGTCCGCCTGCCCGGCACGGGCCGGACGATCAACGTTTTCTTTTACAATATGGACATTTCCCGCGCCGTCGCTTTCGAAAAACTGCTCGCCAACGGGGAGCGCTTCGCCAACCGGCTCCTCGGCGGCTTCAACGACGAGCGCCAATCCGCCCGGCTGGTGAACATTGCCACCGACGGAGAGACCTACGGCCACCACCACCGGCACGGGGACATGGCCCTGGCCTACGCCCTGCATTACATAGAAGCAAATAAGCTGGCCAGGATTACCAACTACGCGGAGTTCCTGGAACGGCATCCGCCCACCCTGGAAGTGGAAATCAACGAAAACACCTCCTGGAGCTGCGCCCACGGCGTCGAACGATGGCGGAACAACTGCGGCTGCAACTCCGGCATGCGCCCGGGATGGAGCCAGGCCTGGCGGGCGCCTTTGCGCAACGCCCTGAACTGGCTCCGGAACACCCTGGCCCCCCGGTACGAGGAAAAAGCGCGCCAGTACCTGAAAGACCCCTGGGCGGCGCGCGACGATTACATCGCGGTGGTCCTCGACCGCTCCCCGGAAAGCGTGCACCGTTTTTTGGAGAAACACGCCCAACACGCACTCGCTCCGGGGGAGGAGATCGCCGTCTGGAAGCTGCTGGAGATGCAGCGGCACGCCATGCTGATGTTCACCAGCTGCGGCTGGTTCTTCGACGAAATCTCGGGGATTGAGACCGTGCAGGTACTCATGTACGCCGGGCGCGTTATCCAGCTGGCCAGGGAGCTTTTCAACAACGAACTGGAAGCCCATTTCCTGGAAACGCTTGCCCAGGCGAAGAGCAACGTCGCCGAACACAAAGACGGCGCCCATATTTACGAAAAATTCGTCAAGCCGGCGATGGTGGACCTGCTCAAAGTCGGCGCCCATTACGCCATCTGCTCATTGTTCGAGACCTATGACGAACAGTCCCGGATTTACTGCTACGCCGTTCACCGGGAAGAGAGCGTGAGCCGTCTGGCCGGAATGGCCAGGATGGCGGTGGGGCGGGCGCGGGTTACCTCGGAGATCACCCGGGAAGCGGTAAATTTAAGCTACGTTGTAGTGAATTTCGGTAATCATAACGTAAGCGCGGGCGTGCAGGTGTATCAGGGCGCGGAGGCATACCAGGAGATGGCCCGGGAAGTGACCGGCGCCTTTGACCGGGCCGACTTTTCAGAGGTGATCCGCCTGCTGGATAGCTATTTCGAAGGAGCCACTTACACGCTGAAGCAGCTCTTCCGGGACAAACAGCGGATGGTGCTGGACCAGATTCTCGACACCACCCTGGCGGAGGTAGCCGCGGACTACCGGCGGATTTACGAGCGCCACGCCCCGCTGATGCGCTTCTTGAAAGATCTGAACATTCCCCAGCCCAAAGCCCTGTATACCGCCGCCGAGTTCGTCTTGAACGCCAGCCTCCGGCAGGCCTTTGCCGAGGAAGTGCTGGATCTCGAACGGATCGGCGCCCTCCTGGGAGAAGCCGAGATATCCAACGTTCCGCTGGATGGACCCGGCCTGGCCTATACTCTGCAACACACTCTGGAAAAGATGGCGGAGCGGCTGCACGAGCAGCCCGGGAACCGCTCCCTGCTGGCGCACCTTGACGAGGCAATTGCCCTGGTACGCGCGCTGCCCTTCGAGGCGGATCTCTGGAAGGTGCAAAATGTTTACTACGGACTTTTGCAGGCGGTCTATCCGGAATTTTCGAAAAAGGCCGGGCAGGGGGATGAGGAGGCCCGGACGTGGGTCGACCGCTTCAACGCCTTGGGGGATAAGCTCCGGATGCGCAGGGGCAAGTAAGCTCCAATGACGTTAGGAATCGGGAGTTAGACCTACATTCCGCTTCTAGGGATACCAACAGAGGATGAAACTCCCCGGCCCGCCGTTCGATTTGCCAGGAGCATCGGAGCGACGGCAAACGAACGGCGGGCAAAGGGGAATTTTCAGGAGGGAATTAGGGGTTGGATGCTCTTCATGTGGATGACTATTTTCACCCATTATGGAGGGAATTCGTGTTCCTATGAACAACTTCCCGATTACTCCCGCCGCCACCTACCGGCTCCAGTTCAACCGGGATTTCCGCTTTGCCGACGCCCGGGCCCTGGGGCCCTACCTGCACGCCCTGGGCGTTACCGACCTCTACGCGTCCCCTTTGCTGGCGGCCCGGCGGGGGAGCCCGCACGGCTACGACGTGACCGACCCGGCCAGGTTGAATCCGGAACTGGGCGGTGAAAAGGATTTTGCCGCGCTGGTGGAAGCGCTGGAACAACACGAAATGGGGCTGCTGCTGGATATCGTCCCCAACCACATGGCCGCCGGCAGCGAAAATCCGTGGTGGCGGGACGTCCTCAGGAACGGCCCGGAATCGCCCTACGCCGCTTTTTTCGACATCGACTGGCGGCCCGCCGCCGGGACCGGGCCGGCCGGCAAGGTGCTGCTCCCGGTGCTGGGCGCTCCCTACGGCGAAGCGCTGGAGAACGGGGAGTTAACCATCGCGCTGGCGGAAGATGGTTTTTGGCTCAGCTACCGCAAACTGCGCTTTCCGCTTAACCGCGCCTCGTCCGTCCGGCTCCTGGAGCACGGCCTGAAGAGGCTGGCCAAAAACCCCGGCTTCAATCATCCGGCGGCAGCGCAACTGCTGGATTTAATTGCGTCTCTGAAGGGGTTGCCCGAACGGGGGAAAGACGAGAACCCCGGGAAATCCGGGGGGACCGGGGAGCCTGAAGAACTCGGGACTCCCGGGGAGCCCGGGGAATCCGCGGGGACGGGGGGACTCCGGAAGGAACTCGGGACGCCCGGCGGCGCCGCCCGCCGGCAGACCGCCTGGGAAAGGCTCTGGCGCCTTTACAGCGAACAGCCCGGGATAAAAGCGTTCATCGATGAGAATCTGCGGATCATTAACGGCAAAAAAGGAGATCCGCAGAGCTTTAACTTGCTCGACCGGATTATCCGAGAGCAGTTTTACCGGCCGGCCTTCTGGCGGGTGGCCGGGGAGGAAATCAACTACCGGCGTTTCTTTGACGTGAGCGACCTGGTTTCGCTGCGGACGGAGGAAGAGAGCGTGTTTGCCGCCGCCCACGCCCTTGTCTTCAAGCTGATCGCGGCCGGGCGGGTGACCGGCCTGCGGATCGACCACATCGACGGCCTGCGCGACCCGCAAGTTTACTTGAACCGGCTCCAGGAACACCTGGGGAAAGAGAAAACAGCCGGCGCAGAGGCGGCTGGAGCAGGGGAGACCGCCGCGGAAGCGGAATCAGGAGCGGCGGAGGCAGGGACGACGGAGGCGGCTGGAGCGGCAGGAGCAGAAACGACGGAAACGGCCGGGGCGGCGAGTGCTGCGGCGGGTGCTGCTGGCGGAACGGAAGCGGAAAAGAGGGGAGCGATGGAAGCGTTGGAGACCGCCCGGCCGCCTGGGCGGCGCCCCGCTTTTTACGTGGTGGCGGAAAAAATCCTCGGCGACGACGAGGAGCTGCCCGCCGGGTGGCCGGTCCACGGCACCACGGGCTACGATTTTTTGAACGCTCTCAACGGCCTCTTTGTCGACAGGCGGAGCGCCGCGGCCCTGGACGAACTCTATAGCCGGATGGGCGGACCGGAAACGGAAAAGAATTTTGCCACCGTGGTTTATCTCCAAAAAAAGAAGGTGATGGCGGAATTATTCGCCAGCGAGGTAAGCAACCTGGTCCAAATGCTGGGCCGCCTGGCGCAGGCCGACCGCTACGGCCGGGATCTCACCGGAAGCGAACTCAAAGAAGCATTGACGGAAGTTACCGCCTGCCTTCCGGTTTACCGGACCTACATCCGCGACTTCGCGGTGACGGAGCGGGACCGCCGGTACATCGAAGGTGCGGTCTCCGAAACCGTCCGGAGGCGCCCCGCCGCCCGTCCGGCCTGCGTTTTCTTGCGGCGGGTTCTGCTGCTGGCGTTTCCGGATTACCTGGCCGCCGAACAAAAACGGGAATGGTTAAATTTCGTCATGCGCTGGCAGCAATTCACCGGTCCGATCATGGCCAAGGGGTTCGAGGATACCGCTCTTTACGTCTACAACCGGCTGGTTTCCCTCAACGAAGTAGGCGGCGACCCCGGCAGAACCGCGGGAATCCCTGTCGTGGAATTTCACCGCCGCAACCGGGTCAGGCAGGCGCGCCGCCCCCATACCTTAAACGCCACGTCCACCCACGACACCAAGCGCAGCGAGGACGTCCGGGCGCGGATCAACGTGCTCTCCGAAATCCCCGCGGCGTGGACGCAAGCGGTCGAACGGTGGCACCGCTGGAACCAGCCCAAGAAGCCGGTGGTAAACGGCGCCCCCGTCCCCGACGGAAACATGGAACTGCTCATCTACCAGACACTCATCGGCGCCTGGCCGCTGCGTGAAGAAGAAGTGTCCTCGTTCCAGGAGCGGCTCCGGGCCTACCTGGTGAAGGCAGCCCGGGAAGCCAAAATCCACACCAGCTGGCTCGCACCCAACGCCGGCTACGAGCGCGCCCTGGAAGACTTCGTCACGGCTATCCTGGAGCCTTCCGAAGAAAACCGGTTTCTGCCGGACTTTCTGCAATTCCAGAAAATCCCCGCCTTTTACGGCGCCCTGAATTCGCTGGCGCAAGTCCTGCTCAAAATCGCCTCCCCGGGCGTTCCCGACTTCTACCAGGGAACGGAACTATGGAATTTCTCGCTGGTGGACCCGGATAACCGGCGCCCGGTGGATTTCCAGGTACGGATGGAAGTGTTAAAAACTCTGCAAAATTGGAACAACGCGAAGACAAGAAACGGGGAGAATAAAGAGAACGAGAGAGGCGGCTGGAAACTGGCCCTGGCAGGAGAACTCCTCCAACGCTGGGAAGACGGCCGGGTTAAACTTTATCTTACGTATCAAGTCTTGCACGTTCGCCGGACTCACAGGGATTTGTTTTTGGCCGGGGAATATATCCCTTTGGTAGCCGCCGGTCCCCGGGATGAACACATCTGCGCCTTCGCCCGGCACCTGGGGGGCGACTGGGTCCTGGCGGCGGCCCCCCGCCTGTCGGCACGGCTGATGCTGGAAAGTGCAACGCAATGCGCAGACTTCTCGAACAACGAACCGTTGCTGCCCCTGCCGCCGCTCGCCTTCCCCTTAGGCGAAGGAGTATGGGGAGAAACTTCCCTGCTTCTCCCCGCGCACGCCCCGGACCGCTGGCGCAACATCCTGACCGGGGAGGTAGTGCAAACCGCAACAGCAGCGCAAAACCCTCCCCATCCGCCCGGGAGCAACTTACATCCGCCAGAGTACAAGGCGCTTCCCATCGCCGCAGTGCTTCGTAACTTTCCTGTTGCCTTGCTGGCCGGCATTCCCGCATAAGGTAACGCGAACATCTCCTGAAAAACAAAAAAGCCTGGCGTGGCTGAACAACAACCCGCTGCAAATCCTTGATTCTCAAAGCTTCCCTGAAAAATAAATGGTGGGCGCGGCAAGGATTGAAAATTTCACTCCCTGTTTAACCCCGCATTATTCAAGGGATTTTCTTCTTTATGTCTGCATTTCGGTCTGCATCTTTTAGGGCGTCCACCACGTTTGCTCCCTTCCTCACGGCGTGGGCGTAGATCGCTGCGGTGGTGGCCGGGCTGCTGTGGCCCAAAAAAGCGGCCACGACCGGGAGGGAATACCCGGCGTCCAAAAGTATCGATCCAGCGGTATGACGGAAATCGTGGGGTTTCATCCGTTCCAAGCCGGCTTTTTTCAACGCCAGGCGAAGGGTTTTCCGCACCGCGCTGTCCTTCACCGGCCTTCCGTCCGGGGCGGTGAAAACGAGGTTTTCTTCCGGTTTCAACTTAACGACCTTGCAGTTTCCTTCCTGCCGCTTCTTTAGTTTATTCAGCATCTCCAAAGTTTTTTCGTCAATTTTCAGGATGCGTTCGCTGGCGGCCGTTTTCGTTTCCTTGAGTTTCCTTTTTCGGATGTTTACGGCCCTCCTAGTGGTTGAAAATCGCCCAAGAACAGGGCATGTGTTGCCTTCAGCGCCCGGGGAAAAAGGTCTATCTGGGCAGCCTTTTCCGCAACGGCCTCCGGGTTGTTTTCAAAGTGATCGAAAAAACGATCCGGGCCGACGGACAGATCCTCCTCTTTCCCGAAATCGAGGTAAAGACCTGGTGGACTTCCCTTGACCTCCCGGCTTCGGTAATCGTGGAACTTTACGAAGCCCACGGAACAAGCGAACAGTTCCACGGTGAAATCAAGACAGAGCTGAACCTGGAAAGGCTTCCTTCCGGAAAGTTCGCCACCAATAACCTGGTCCTGCACTTAGGACTGCTGGCCTGCAACATCTTGCGCGTAATCGGCCAGGAAAGCTTGCGAATTGCCAATGTTCCCTTAAAAAAGAAAGTGTCCAGAAGACGGATCAGAACCGTCATTCAGAACCTGATTTACCTGGCTTCCCGGGTGGTTTACCACTCCCGGCGCTACAAACTTGGCTCTAGCCGCCATTGCCCGTGGTTTGCTACCTTTAAACGGGTTTACCTGGCTTTTGCCTGAATCGAGCCCCTGACCTGGAGTTTACAATTTCCAAATGCAGGGCGGGGTTTCTATTCCCTAAAAATGACCCGCTGATGTCATTTTTTGGAATAACCCCAAAAGAAGGAACCTGCAAGCTAAAATCAGCTAGAATCTCCAGCATTAATAGGTAAACCAGATTATGTCTAAAAATGGTTATTAGTTAAAAAGTGTCACGGATTCAGGCCATAAACAACGCAGAGGATATATGTGAGCACCATAAAAAGTCCCAATGACCAGCTGACAACCCTAACGTTCAACAACATCCATGACCTCCTTTATGTTCTTTTTTAGAAGGCGTTTCTGAATGTCCTCTGTGTTCTCCTTTGTCCTCTCCCCTGCCGTGACCTCCGCATCCGCCTCCATGCTTGCCATGCCCAAAGAGATGGATGGCAATGAAGAAAACAAAGAACGCAACAAAAATCCAGTTCTCTCTAATCCATTCCATGATTACCTCTCCTTATTATTGCATGCGTCGTTAATTCCATCCTCATCTGTTGAGGTCATCTCTCATTCTTTCAAATTCTTCCTTTGTTATTTCCCCTTTTGCGTATCTTTTCTTGAGAATTTCAACCGGTGATTCTTGATCTTCTTTTTTTGTACCCTTTGCAATATTCTGGATTAGGTAAGCGATCCCAAATATGACCAGTCCCCAGAAGATTATCATAAATAACCATCCAAGACCCATTCCCCATCCATAGTCTCCCCAGTGCACAACCGCACCTCCTCTCACACCGCGCAGCTACATCATACCCTGAAAATACATTCTGACGAAACCGCTCCTGAGGTTGTTTTCATCCGGCTCTGTAAACCATCACAGTCTTACCCTCCTCAGTCTAAGGGCGTTGCCAACCACCGATACAGAGCTGAAGCTCATGGCGGCAGCAGCAAATACAGGGCTTAGCAGGATGCCGAAAAATGGGTATAGAATGCCTGCGGCAATCGGAACGCCAAGCGCATTATAGATAAAGGCCCAGAAGAGGTTCTGCTTGATGTTGCGCATCGTTGCCCTGCTCAGGCGCCTCGCCCGAACTATGCCCCTCAGGTCACCCTTTACCAGGGTCACGCCGGCGCTCTCCATTGCTACATCTGTGCCTGTTCCCATGGCGATACCAACATGTGCCTGTGCCAGAGCAGGGGCATCATTTATTCCGTCACCTGCCATGGCAACAATCTTACCTTCATTCTGAAGCCGTTTGACAACCTCGGACTTCTCATGGGGCAGCACCTCGGCAATCACCTCATCGAGCCCGAGCCGCTTTGAAACCGCCTCAGCTGTGGTACGATTGTCTCCCGTGAGCATAACGATACGGATACCCTCTCTGTGGAGCATCTCGATGGCCTCAGGAGTTGTTTCCTTTATCGGGTCGGCAACTCCAAGAAGCCCTGCCATCCGGCCGTCCACTGCGATGAACATCACCGTCTGACCTTCCCTGCGCATGGCCTCAGCTTTTTCGGAGAGTTTACCGGGGTCAATGCCGAGGTCATCGAGGAGCTTTCTGTTGCCAAGGGCAATCCTGTATCCCTGAATCTTACCAACAACTCCTTTACCTGTCATGGATTCAAAGTTCTCAACATTGGTAAGGCTTATGCCCCTTTGCTCTGCTCCTTTTACGATTGCCGCTCCAAGGGGGTGTTCGCTTGCACGTTCAAGGCTGGCGGCAAAATAGAGTATCGATTTTTCGTCGAATCCATCATCTGGCACTATCTCCACAAGGGCAGGCTTACCAACGGTGAGTGTTCCTGTCTTATCCACCACGAGAGTATCCACCTTTTTCATCACTTCTATGACCTCTGCGTTTTTGAAAAGCACTCCTGCTGTTGCACCCTTTCCCATGGCAACCATTATGGACATGGGTGTTGCGAGGCCGAGTGCGCAGGGACAGGCAATGATCAAAACTGCCACCGCGTTGATGATTGCGTGTGCCATTCTCGGTTCAGGGCCTATCCATGCCCATACAATGAAGGTGAGGACTGCTACTGTAACAACGATCTGGACAAAATAGGCTGCTACGATGTCTGCGAGCTTCTGTATGGGTGCACGGCTCCTCTGTGCCTCGGCAACCATGCGAACGATCTGCGACAGAAGGGTATCGGCTCCCACCTTCTCGGCCCTCATTATCAGCATGCCCGTGCCATTGACGGTTGCGCCGATGAGACGGTCTCCTTTCTGCTTCTGCACAGGAATCGGCTCACCCGTAACCATCGATTCATCCACCGAGCTCGTCCCTTCAACAACTACGCCGTCCACAGGTATCTTCTCTCCCGGTCGGACGCGAAGGATATCCCCCGGTCTTACGTGCTCAAGGGGGATGTCCTCTTCTACGCCGTCCCTTATACGCCTGGCCGTCTTCGGAGCAAGGCCGAGTAGCGCCTTAATGGCCGCTCCTGTCTTACTCCGGGCCTTTAGTTCGAGCACCTGTCCCAGAAGCACCAGGGTCACGATGACCGCTGCAGCCTCAAAATAGACTCCCACTTCACCTCCCTCTTTTCTAAAGGAAGCAGGGAATATGTCCGGCAGGAGTGCCCCCACAAAGCTGTATACATAAGCCAGCCCAACACCGAGCGCTATCAACGTAAACATATTGAAGTTTCTGCTCACAACAGACTGCCAGCCACGGACAAAGAAAGGCCAGCCGGCCCAAAGGACAACGGGTGTGGCGAGAACCAGTTCTGCCCATTTCAGGAACCCATGAGAGGGCAAACCTTCCAAGGAAAGGCCGGGGATGTAGTTTCGCATTGCCACAAAAACCAGGGGAATTGTAAGAATCACGCCCAGCCTGAATCGCCTTGTCATGTCGATGAGCTCCGGGTTTTCCTCTTTTTCAGGGATAGTTCGTGGCTCAAGCGCCATCCCGCAGATGGGACACGCCCCCGGTAAGTCACGGACGATTTCCGGATGCATCGGGCATGTCCACTCCGTTTTGGCCATAGCAACCAATGGAGTGACCGGTTCAAGCGCCATCCCGCAGATGGGACACGCCCCCGGCTCTTTTTGACGGACCTCAGGATGCATGGGGCAGGTATAGAACACCCCTGCCTCCGGAGCGGCAGGGACCTTCTCCTCAACAAAGGCGTCAGGATCCCTGTCAAACTTATCCTTACAGTGCTTTGAGCAAAAATAGTATGTAACGCCTTTAAATGATGAAACGGCTGCGGCATTTTTATCCTCTATGGTCATCTTGCATACAGGGTCTGTGACCTTCAAATTTACACCCCCTCTTAACATTGCTCTATTTTCGCCTTTATTTATTCGCCTTTATTTATTCTACTATCCTACTCTTACTATCTTACACATTTTTTCATTATCTTCATCATTCTTGTTTATTTATCTCTTTCGGTACCCATACTCCTTCTCTGAAGACATTCTTTTCAAAATCCCCGAAATTTCATTCATCACCATATCTGCCGCGATGCGTCAAAAACACCAGGTCGCCCCCCAACGTCACCTAATATTGTTTGCTTTTTCAGCTCGCGCCGCACTACGCAGCCGGCCTCGCAGTTGTAACCGGCTGGCTCAGTGCAAAAAACGCTTCCCAGGCGGGAGGAAAACAATGTCACAGCAAGAATATTATTAATAGAAAACGTTGGGAGGGACAGGCCCTGGCTAATAAAGCCCATCAGCCTGATGCGCTGCCGGAAGAACCCGTAGCCACCCTATCGCCCGCATTGGTCGCCCGGGCGCAAAGGGTCCCCCTGGGGCAAGGTCAGGTGTACGCGCCGGAGGGGTCCCCGGGCCAGGTGCTTTTTCCGTTGGAGGGGCAACTCGAAGTCCTGTACGGCTCCGCCACGGAAACAGGTGTGCCCGTAGCGCTGGTGTGGCCGGGCGAGTGTGTGGTGGAAACGGCCCTTCCCGCAGAGGAAGGCGTTGTTTACCGGGTGCGGGCCCGGACCGAGGCTGTGTTGTTGGCAGTGTCAGTGGCGGACCTGCGAGAGGTTCTCGCCCTTCCTGAGTGGTCCTGCTCTCTGTGGTCCGCGTTGGTCCGGCGGCTGCACGAGGTCCAGAAAAGGGCCGGCGAGGTCCGGCGCAAAGAGCAGGCTTACGGCCGTCTGCTCACCACCCGGCGAGAGGTAAGGCACACGGACCTTGCCGGTCAGCATCCGGCAATTAAGCAGGTCCGGCAGGCTATCGCCACCCTTGCCTCCGACGACGGCCCCGTCTACCTGGTGGGTGAGAAAGGCACCGGCAAGGAACTGGTGGCCTGGCTCATTCACCGCCAGAGCGCCCGGCGCGACGGCCCCTTTGTGGTGGTGGAGTGCGGTGAACTGGTGGAGGACGAACTGGGGGAACGCCTCTTCGGGGCCCTCTACGGCCCGCCGACTTCCGGCGTCCCCTACCGTTTCGGCTATTTGGAACTGGCCGAGGGCGGCACTTTGCTCCTTAAGGACCTGGAACTGCTCCGCCCCCTGGTGCTGGTGCGGCTGGCCGCCTTTCTGGAAGACCGTTTCGTGGACGTCCGCCTCATGGCCACCTCGTGCGAGCCAGTCGAAGCGCAGACATTGGTAAAGGAACTGGACGCCGAAATCCTGACGAGCCTGCTCTCCTCTCCCCTCACGCTGCCCCCGCTGCGCGAGCGAAAGCGCGACCTGCCGTCCATCACCGCAACCATGCTGGAGCGCCTGGCCAGGAAGCACAATCGCCGGCCTCCCGTCCTCACCCGTGACGCCCAGGAGAAACTTTTGGCCCACGACTACCCACGTGCCAATGTAGCCGAACTGGATGAGATCCTTGAACGGGCCCTCCTGCTTACCGAAGAAGATACCATTACTGCCGAGCACATCTTCACTGGACGGGTGGCGGACACCTCGGGCGTCGCGCTGAACCTCCTCCAGTATCCCATCCTTGGCCGCGCCATAGCCCGGGGATGGTTCCCGCAAATGCCCCAGGTGGTGCTGACTGTGGGACTCTGGCTGTTTATCGCCGCCGCCTTTATAGGGCAGGGTAATTTCATAGGTTCCGCTGTGCTGGTACTGGCCTGGTCCCTCGGCTGGCCGGGCTTGTTGCTGGCCGCATCCTTAGCCGGCCGTTTTACGTGCTCCATCTGCCCCTTCGCGGGGAGCGGACTGTTAACCCACCGGTTTACGCGTCCCTCCTGTTCCGTACCGCATTGGTTGAAAAAACACGATTTTCTGCTCATGGCAACTCTGTTTGCCGCAATTTTTTGGGTCGAGGAAATGACCGACATGCGCCACTCCCCGGTAGCCACCGGGGTGCTACTCCTCGTCATCGCGTCGGGGGCCGTGGTTTTTGCCGTACTCTACCCGCGTCACGCCTGGTGCCGGTACGTTTGTCCGCTGGGCGGCATGGTCGGCGTTTTCGGCATAGTCGCGCCCCTCGAACTACGGCCTAATGTTGATGTGTGCCGGCACCGCTGCACCACCTACAACTGCTACAAAGGGACCCAGGAGCGCGAAGGCTGCCCCCTGTTTCAGCACCTTTCCTTCATCGACAACAACATCGCCTGCAAGCTCTGCATGCGCTGCGTGCTCAACTGCCCCAACGAGGCCGTACGGCTGAACCTGCGACCCCCGGCCCGGGAGGTCTGGCGCACAGAACACGTAAACCGCGGTCTTGCCATCCTGGTGCCGGTGCTGGCCGCGCTCCTGGTGCCCGTGGCCGCTTACGAGAGGTTCGGTATCGCCGTTGTGGCCGACCCGTGGCAGTTTTCGGGCCTGTACTGGGGTGCCGTGCTCCTGGCCGGCGCCGCCGGCTGGGCCTTCCTGCGGCCCCGGCTGACCGGCGACGAAGGGCTGCCTGCGGTGAGGATGCTCTTTGCCCTGGTGCCGGTGGTGCTGGCGGCGCACATGGCCTACCAGCTCCAATTCGTTCCCTACGTCGGCCAGTTCAAGCTCTACCTGCACCGTCTTGTGCCGTACGGGCCGGAAAAACAGGTGGTGCTCGTGTCGCTTCTGGGCCTTCTCAGGGGCGCGGTCCTGGCCTTCGGCTTCCTCTTCTCCCTCGTCTGCCTTTACTTTACGCGCCAAAACACCCCTTCCGGCAGGCGGGGGTTCCTGCCCGCAATTTTCGGCCTGCTGGCCCTGACCTATGTCGCCGTGATGGGCCTCTTGCTGATCGAAAGGTGAACCGTACGTGGACCTTGCGAGCAAGTTTTTCCGCACCGAGTGGCGACAATCCGCCTGGGGTCTGCTGGGGGTTCTGATGCTGGGTATCCCCATTTACCTGACCGTGTTTCCCGAAGGCCCGGGTGCCTTTGCCCACCTCCTCACGGGCCTGCTGGGGGGGCTGATCCTGGCGACCCTCGCCGACCGCTACCTCATCTGGCGCTGGGTGCGCCGGTGCTGCCCTACAGGAACCGGCAGCACGGAAGTTGTCCGCCCCGAAAACATCTCCAGGACGCCCGTAGTGTTCCACCGGCGCGTCCTGGTAGCGCACACTTTGTTGGTGGCGGTCATTCCCGGCGCGGTCATGCTCGGCCGTGTAACCGGCCCCCACGTTTTTGACTGGCGCGAACCGTTCGTTTTTGCCGCCATCAACGGTTATCTGTGTGCCACGCACGCACTTATCAAACTGTTTCTGGCGGAACGGCTGGTCCAACAACTCTTTCTCCCCGTCTTCGCGAACCTCCCTTTCTCGCCAGACCTCGGCCGATACGCCCGCGCCGGTCTCATGCGCAAGCTTCTGAGCGTTTTTTTCCTGCTCGGCATATTGCCGCTGGTCCTGATTGCCGGGGTGAGCTGGTACCGGCTGGGAGTAGCGGACCGGGCCCAGGCGGGGACGTGGCTGGCCTCGGAGGCCCGTGCTCTCGCCGCAGCGGGAAATCCCGTCCTCCGGAGTAAGGACTACGCATCCTTGCGCTACCTGGCGGAGGTATCCAGGCAGCACATCATGGTGTTGGACCGGGAAGGCAAGGTTCTCTTTTCCGGCGGGTCGCCGCCGGCCCCGGACACCCACCTGCTCGTGGAGGAGGCGCGCGGGGCATCCTCCGGATGGTCGTACCGCGAAAAGAGCGGCACCATCTACGGTTACGCCTGGAATCCGGAAGGAGACCTGCTGGTGGTCCGGGCCATTCACAGCCGGGAGGGGCCGCAAAGCATGGCCCAGATCCAGTGGGTGATCCTGGCTCTGGCCGCCACGGGGATGCTCAACGCCGCGGCCGCGGGCTACCTCGCCTCCAGCTACATGTCCACCTCGGTCCGACTCCTGACGGAGGGAATGCAAAGGGTTCACGAAGGCGACCTCACGGTTCGGGTGGTGCACACCGGAAGCGACGAGTTCGCGCTGCTCGCCTCCGGGTTCAATGCCATGGTGGCCGGACTCGCCCAAAGGGAGAGCGCCCTCCGCGAACTAACGGAACAACTGGAAGAAAGGGTTCGGGCGCGCACGCGGGAACTTGAGGATGCCTACCTCCGCCTGAAGGAGGCCCAAGACACCCTGGAGGCCGAACTGCACCTCGCCCGGGCTGTCCAGCAACGCCTCCTGCCCGACGCCCCGCCGAGCCTGCCCGGCTACACCATTCACTCCTGGGCTGCTCCCGCCCGCGAGGTGGGCGGGGATCTTTACGATTTCCTGCTTCTGGAAGGCGGCGCCCTGGGCGTAGCGGTGGGGGACGTGGCCGGCAAGAGCGTGCCGGCTGCACTGGTCATGTCGCTGACCCAGGGTTTGCTGCACTACGGCGCCGCCCGCCGGTCCTCGCCCGGCCAACTCCTCACCCACGTCAACCGGCTCCTGACCCCGGTAATGCCCCGGGGGATGTTCGTGACCATGACATACCTGGTGCTCGATCCCAGGGGGCGGTCCTGCCGCCTGGCCAGTGCCGGCGGACTCAGCCCCCTCCTGATACGGCCTGCGACCGGCGACCTGGCCTACCTCGAGGTGCCCGGCTTCCCCCTGGGTACCCTGGGGGACCTGACCTACCAGGACCGGGAATTCCCCCTGGAGTCGAGGGACATACTTCTGCTGTACAGCGACGGCCTGGTCGAGGCGGTCAACGAGCGGGGCGAGTTTTTTGGGTTTGGCCGCCTGGAAGAGTTTGCCAGGCGTGCCCCGCCGGCGGCAGACCTCTTCCTGGCCTGGTTGCTTGAGGAAATCGGCGCATTCACCGGTGGCGCAACCCAGTACGACGACATCACCCTGGTCGTAATTCAGCGGCGTGACGAGGAGGAAAAGAGATGAAAAGGTGGCCGGCGGGAACCATGCGCATTGTGATCCCGAGCAGCGAGGGATACGAAAAGACAGTGGCGGCAGCCGTCAGGGTGTTCGCGGTAGGCACGGGGCTGTCCGAAACGCGAGCCGAAGACCTGGGCACTGCCGTGAGCGAAGCGTGCTTGAACGCCATCGAGCACGGCAACCGCGGGCTGGCGGACGCGGCCGTGGTCGTCACCGTGACGCACCACCGGAATGAATTGCTGGTGGAGGTGCGCGATTGCGGCCGTTCACGCCTGGAACCCGACGCGGCGCTGACGCGGCCGGACCTGGCGGAGCGGGTTGCCGGGCGCGTGCCGCCCCGTGGGTGGGGCATTTATCTTATGCGCCAGCTGGTGGATGCCGTGGAATTCGTAGCCGCACCACGCCACAACCTCACGAGACTGACCGTCTACCTGTCGTCACGAAAGGAGCGGGAACATGACTGAAGAACTCACTGTTGTTTCGCGGCGGGAAGGAGACGCCGTGGTCTTCGACCTGGCCGGGGATCTTACCAAAAAGGCCGAGATGGCGGTTATAGAAGCTTACCAGCGGGCCACCGTTCAAGGTGCAAGGCGACTCCTTTTCAACTTCCGCGCCGTCAAGTACATCAACAGCTCGGGCATCGCCGTTCTTATAGCCGTCATTGCCGAGGCCCGCAAGAGAGACCAGGAGGTCGGCGGTTTTGGCCTTTCGGCGCACTACACCCGAATCTTCGAAATGACAGGCCTCCCGCAGTATATGACGCTGTACGAAGACGAAGGGCGGGCCCTCTCGAAGTGAGCGGGTCCGTGCCGCCCTCCGTAGATCACGTCCTACCGCCGGACTTTGATTGCCGCAGCCGTTTCCTGCAGGCGGCGGGACTGCGCTGGCATTACGTAGACGAGGGTCCGGGCGAAACATTGCTGATGCTCCACGGCAACCCGACCTGGTCCTATCTTTACCGGCACCTCATCGCGGGCCTGAGGGACGCCTACCGGTGCGTGGCTCCGGACCTACCGGGGTTCGGCCTTTCGGAAAAACCGCCAGGGGCCGACTATGACCTTCGGGTCCAAGCGCAACGCCTGGCCGCCTTTGTAGACGCCTTGGGGCTTAAAAGGGTAAGCCTCATCCTCCACGATATTGGCGGCATCGTGGGCCTGCACTGGGCCGCACACCACAAGGCGAGGGTGCGGCGTCTGATAATACTTAACACGCGCGCCGCCGTACCCACGGTCTGGAATCCGGGCGCCCGCTACCGCGCCCCCTGGTCCTACCTGGCCCTGTGGCTGCTCCGCCTGCCCGGCCTCGGCGAGCTTCTGGTGCAGGGACTGGACTCCCTCCAAAGGGTTGTGATGCCCCTGGCCTTCGTGGACCGCCGCCGCTTTTCCCGGACCGCACGGGCGGGTTTCGGGTTCCCCTACCGCGGGTGGGCCGCGCGGTGTGCCCAGCTGGCAACTGTGCGCCAGATTCCCATCTGGAAGTCCGATCCGGTGTACCGGCTTCTGGAGGAGACCGGACGCCTCCTGGAAGGCTGGCGGGTGCCGGTCCAGGTAATCTGGGGGCTGCGGGACCCTTCCTTCCCTCCCCCTTTAATTGACGAAATGGAGCGCCTCTTCCCCAATCACCTCGCGACGGTCCGTCTGCCCGGGGCCGGTCACTTCCTGACCGAAGAGGAGCCGGAATCCGTTCTGGCCGCGGTCATGTATTTCCTCTCACGGACCTGACTATCTGCAAGGAACTAATGTGCCCGGAGGGAGCATCCAATTTAAAGACCAACCCCTTTGATTAAAAAAGGGCCGCCGATAAAACAGCGGCCCTGGCAAAACGAAAACTCCAACCCAGATTAATTATCCCTCCCCTGCAGCACCACGAACCAGTCGCTGTAAATGCTTCCCTCCGTAACCACCACTCCGTCCGCGTAGGGCGGGGCGTTCAACTGTGCAGCCCCCGCTGCCCCGCTCCCGGATAGCTGCATCTGCACAACCAGAACTTCACTTCGCTGCCGGCGACGATTATCTTCCCGTTCGGCAGACAAGGCAACATAGGCGCACAGGGTAAACGCGGAACTGATAAACAGCTGGATGACCAGTGTTTTCGTCGGAGAACGGGGCAAGGGGATCACCTCCACAAAAAAGAGAAGCCCCGGTTAATCGGGGCGAAAGTTTCTTGCAACCGCAGGGTAATCGCGAACCAAAAACTCCGTAACTGTAAGCCAGCTCCGGCACCGGCAATTAACGCCGCGCTGGCATCCTTAAAATACAATCACGCCTTAATGATAAAAACTCTTTCCTGTTATCAGAATACCTGTGCGTGAATGTAAGGCAACCTATCCCGCGCCACGAAGCACATACACCGTAGCAACGTTGGCCCCGCTTACTAAACTGGTGATGTTTATTGTGTAGCCACCGGCCGACGTAGTTCATGCTCCAGCGGGCGTTGCCCGTGTTTGCCGTTCTTGGAATGATAACTCTTAAGGCAAATGATCAGTTCCTTTCCAGTTGACCTTCATAACATTTCAGATATAATTGAAAGTAGTAATATCAAATACGCTATCAAGGCATGGTTCCGATTGAGCAGCCTTAAGAAGCTTTTGGAAAAAATTAAATGCAATCCAAAAACCGTGAAGTTCGACGAGCTGGACTTGGTGCTCCGACGGGCGGGGTTCGTCCGAAGCCAACCCCGCGGCGGTTCCAGCCATTACGTTTACCGGAAGGGCAAACACAAACTGGTGGTTCCCCGGCGGCAACCGTACATCTTGCAAGCCTACGTTGTCAGGGCGATTAAGCTCCTGGAGGAGGTCGAAGCCGATGAAGAATAAGAACGTTGAATATTACCTTGGTCTCCCCTACCGCGTGGTCATCCACCCTTCTCCCGAAGGTGGCTACGCTGTGGAAATACCCGAATTGCCGGGCTGCCTTTCCCAGGGAGAGACACTGCAAGAGGCCCTGGAGATGATCGAGGACGCAAAGCTCTGCTGGATATCCGACGCCCTGGAAAGGGGCGAAGAAGTACCCGAACCCGTGGACGAAGCCTACAGCGGGCGCATTTTAGTGCGGGCTCCCAAATCGCTCCACCGCGCCCTGGCCGAAAGGGCGCGGGAGGAAGGGGTCAGCTTAAACCAGTTCATTGTCTACCAGCTTTCCAGGGCGTTGGGAAAAAGGGAAGTGGAGGCTTCGAGAAGTTAGATTTGCTATAAATATTGGAATGTCAAGAGCCAAGTCAAAGTCTCTGTTCCCGAAATAAGAAAAGCGGAAAAGGTGCTGCGTGAATACCTGAAAGCAAAGGGGTAGAAAAAATGGTATTCTTTGACATGAACAGTTTCGCTGAAAAACTAAAGGGAAAGCCGGAGATAATTAAAGAGCTGATCAAAAACGAGCCGCAGTACCAAATCGCCAGGGCGATCATCGCCGAACTGATCAAGCGCGGGTGGAGCCAGGAGAAATTAGCGAAAGAATCCGGCCTGACCCAAACGCAGGTGTCCCGGCTTGAAAACGGCCAGGTGGGTAACGTCGCTACGCTTTTGAAAGCGCTGGCTTTTCAAGCCTCTTCGTGCTTTCGTAAACGAATTACTTTTTTTCTTAAGGGAGTTTTTTCCACAACAAGGATTATTTCGCCCACACTACTATATCTACACGAGTCCATGCAGCACACATTTTACCTTCCTCGTTTTTTAACTCAACAATTAATTCTCGCGGGTCGGCGAAGCTATACCTTAAACATTTTCCGGAAATCTCTCTCCCGTCTTTAAACCTTACCTACCCACCACAATCCGCTGGCCGCTGGGAGCATAGAACTCTTTGGTAGTGTTAACCATGTCCCTCCAGCTCTTCTTCTGCCGGACGTAGCTCATCACCTGGCTTGTGAACTCAGATCCGAACTTGCTGGCCAGGATCGCTTCGGCCTGATCGTAAGCCTCCCAGGAGCCCTTATAGTCAGGGGACATGATGAGGAGGTCGAGGCGGCGGGCCGGGCCAACAAATTTTCGAAAAACCTATTGATTTATTACAACATCAGTAATAAAATATTACCAATACAGTAACATTAGGAGGCGGTTCATTTGCCCGGCAAAATGTTTCCCATCGGTGGCCCGGTATCCGAACAAGATATCGTGGACAGGGAGGAATTTATTTTGTCGCTCAAGACCAGGCTGGCCGACGGTCAAAGCATCGTTTTGGCCGGACCCCGCAGAATCGGAAAAACGTCCCTGGCCCACGAAATCCTCAGACGGATGAAAAAGGAAGGTTTTTACACGGCGTCCGTGGATTTCTTCCGCCTCTCGGACAAGCTGGAATTCGCCACCGCCCTGATCAACGCTTGCCTCGAAAACAGGACGGGCGTCCGCAGGACGCTGGAAGCTTTGAAAGACCGCGCCAGGGTTGTCGTTGGGACAGCAAGGTTGGCGGTTAAGGTCGAAGATCTCGAACTCAACATCGGCTTTTCTCACGGCGAACCAGACGAAAACACAATTCTTAACCGTGCCCTGGAACTGCCGGAAACCCTCGCGGAGCGGGACGACAGGCCCATGGTGGTCCTGTTTGATGAATTTCAGGACGCTGCACACGTTGCCGGCGAAGACATCTACAAAAAAATGCGTTCTTACTTTCAGCACCACAAAAGAGTATCCTACCTGTTCCTGGGTTCCAAAGAAGGGATGATGAAAACTCTTTTCGGCAACCGGAGAGAGGCGTTTTACCGTTTTGCCGTAATTCTTCCCATCCCTCCTATTCCTGAAGACGCGTGGGCAGATTACATTGCCAGGAAATTTGCCGAGCAAAACATTGAAGCCGACAATGAAACCGTCCGGGAAATTATAAGAAAAACCGGCGGCCACCCGCAGAATACCATGCTCGTTTGCTCGGAAATCTATTACGCGCTTCTCGAAACAGAAAAAAGCTATATCACTCCGGGCATAATGCGGACAGGGTTCGACCGGGCGCTCCTCCGCCTGTCCCAGGTTTACGACGAAACGCTGGATGAACTGGGCAAGCGGCCATACGTGCGGCAAGTGTTAAAGCGCATCGCCACCGGAAACAAAGTGTACACTCAAAAAGCCAATCCCAACGAAATCAAAAGGGCCGTCGATTACCTGATCGATAAAGGCGTTATCGAAAAATGCGGCAGGGGATCGTACAGTTTTGTTGAACCGCTATTCAGGGAATACGTGCTGCGCGAATTTTTGTAGTGAACCTCCGCCGGGCCGGTCTCGGCGGAGGTTCACTTCTCTGCCCACGTCTCGCAAACCCCCACCTCCACCTCCACCGGCACATCCAGCAGGAACCGGGCCGCGGTATATTCCATAATCGAACCCAGGAGATCGGCGGCCTGCTCCGCCAGCTCCTTCGGGGCCTCCAAAACCAGTTCGTCATGCACCGTAGCCACCAGGCGCACCTCTTCCCACCCCCGCCAATCCCATGTGAGACATCGGGTTTGAAAATCTACGTAACGTGCATATTTTCTAAACAATTCATTTGAAAACTTAACTCTTATTTCCACTACCTCATCCCTTGTCCAGGTCCAGGGTTTCGCCGTTGATTTGGAACGCCTTGTCCTCTTCCGCCAGGACGCTCTCTTGTTCGGCCAGCAGGCGCAGGCAGTCCACGCAGTCAACGCCACTGTCCGGGTTCAGGTCGGGGGAATACTTTTTCCCTGCTGATTTCTTCGGCCTTGCCCGGAAGTCCGCCTCGCGGGCCAACGCGATCAATGCTCCTTTGTGCCGGACCGCTTCTGCTTCAACCTCGGCCAGCAGGCCGCGGGCCTGGGCCGCGGCGAAAGGCAGGCAGGCGAATTCTATTTCACCGTACCCGTCAGCCTGTTCGCCGCCAGGAGCCGCGCCAGGATTTCCTGCAACGGAAGAAGCATGGCGGCGTTACGAACAACTAAGACGCAAAGCACCTAACGGACCTGCTACTTCACAAAAGGTAGCAGGTTCCGGCTTTTTAAGAATAATCGAACGCCAGGTTTCGGCAGGTGACGCCGTACAATGTTGAAGGATTTATTCGCCTTAGCTGAACGCGAAGGAATCATTATCGCATGGTGGGATTTTAAGCCGCCCCTGGAAGCTGTCTACATGGCGGTGCCCGGCCTGCCCCCGGTAATTGGCCTGGCGAACTCCCTTGCCACCGCCCCGCTCGCATATTTCCGCTCCGTCCTGGCGGAAGAACTGGGACATTTTTACACCACGGCGGCCAACGCGCTGGCGGTCACCTTTTTTCACTACCGGGACAGGTTGACGGTAAGCCAGGCGGAATACCGGGCTCGGAAGTGGGCGGCCCTTTACCTCGTCCCCGAACGTAAACTTTACAGGGCGTTGAGGAAAGGGATCAGGGAGATATGGGAGCTGGCAGAGTGGTTTGGAGTAACGGAGGAAATAATGGCGCTCCGGCTAAACCTCCTAGGCGGAAAACACCTACAGCGGAAGATTTGCTAAAACCACCAGATCGCCCGCAACAGTTCCGCATCTTTCCCCGCGCCCATCTCCCAGACAGGGATCAGGTCTGCCTCGTGGTCTGCATTTTGGTCTGCATAGGCCCGGAAACCTAGAAAAATTAAGGGTTCCTTCTGGAACCCTACCCAGCCCTTTTCTTAATTTTTAAAAACCCGGAAACCCTTGATTCTCAAGGCTTCCCCGGAAAATAAATGGTGGGCGCGGCAAGGATTGAACTTGCGACCTCCTGCTTGTAAGGCAGGCGCTCTCCCACTGAGCTACGCGCCCAATGCAACAGGAGATTACCTTGCGGGGGAAGGTAATCTCCGGCAAAAAAGCTGGTGACCCCACCGGGATTCGAACCCGGGTTACCGCCGTGAAAGGGCGGTGTCTTAGGCCGCTTGACCATGGGGCCAATTGAGATGTGGGATGTTTCTCACTTCTAACCTCTCACTTCTTACTTCTCCCTGGTGGGCCCACCAGGATTCGAACCTGGAACCAACGGATTATGAGTCCGCTGCTCTACCGTTGAGCTATAGGCCCAAAAATGGCTCCCCGAGCAGGATTCGAACCTGCAACCCCCCGGTTAACAGCCGGGTGCTCTACCGTTGAGCTATCGAGGAACACCGCAAAAGATATTATACATAAAAAATCTCCCCAGGTCAATGGTTCTTAAGCAATAAATTTTTAATCCCCGGCGCTTTTCCCTGGCGACGACAGTCCTCTTACGGCCCGCACCGCGTCCCAGATTAAACACGAACCGGCCCAATCCGAAGAAGACGGAGATGACTGCAGGTACCTCTTCAATAATCCGCCGGTGTACTGTCCTAAAAAATACGCACCGATCAGGACGGGAAAAGAAACCAGGGCCCACCCGACGCCGAGCGCAAAGCGAAGCAAAACGACCAGAGGCACGGGCAGGTGAATGGCGGCTACCCAAGGCCGCGAAAACTTGCGGACGTTCGCCCGCCAGTATCCAAACGGAATGTTCAGCAAAAACACAATGGCCGCCAGATCGAACATTTTCATTTTCCCCGCCTCCTTTCCCTGCGGGACAAAAATCACCGAAAGCTTTTTTGGCCTGCTTTTAAGCCCGTTAGAACAACCCGCCCGGGTATGTTTCCCCGTTAATCCTCCCCGTCCGCTTCTGCTGACGTTTCGGAAGGACTGCTTTTTTCCGCCCTTTCCCTAAACCACCGGTGGATCTCGTCCAGGGCCGGCGGCGAGACGTAAAAGACCTGGATGCTCAGCGGGAACTGCACGGAATGTCCCTCGCTGATCACTAACACACCCGCTTCCCCTTCTGCAAGCGTTTCGTCGATCCGCCGGGCAATATAGGCAAACCTTTCTTGCGTCGCTTCCCGGTAAAATTCGGAAATCTTTTGAAAAACGTTTGCGCTCATCACCACCCGCAGGCAATTGCCCCAGTCCAGGCTCTGGGCAAATAAATCCATATCTTCCGTCGCCTGCAGTTCCGCCCCCTGCGCGCACTTTCTCTTGATTAGCGGGAAGCCTTTTTCGTTCAGCCGCTCAATCATCGCCAGGCCCTGCTCGCCGCCCAGGGAAACCGACTCGTGGTAAACCTTCTTTACTTTGCCTATCTTCCGCTCCAGGCTGTCTAACTGCTCCCCCGCCTGCTTCCAGAATAATTCCGCTTTTTCCAGGTAATCCTGGGGAGCATCCCTGCCGGCAAAGATCAACGGAACAAGGTAGAGTTTGCGCGTCCCTTTAAATTTTTCCGCCGCCGGTTTCTCCAGCTTGCCAAGAACTTCCGCCAAAACCAACTACCTCCTTATCGCAAAAACAGATCCATCGCCAAGACGCAAAGGACGCAAACACGCAAAAATCAAAAAGCAAAGTTTTCACTGGAGCAGCTCTTCTTTATACAGCGCAAATTCCTTTTCGTAAGGCCTGCTTGCTGCTTGCAAGGCTTTTGCCCATTCTTTGTTGATATCTGCATTGATCATTCGCACGGCCTCGCCGGAAATTCCCAGACGCCCCAGGATTTTTCTGCCGGCGGCATCGATTTCCTGTTCCTTTTTCCTTAGCACATCCCGGTAACTATCGTACAGCAGGTACAGCTTTGCCTTTGTTTCGTTGCTTTTTTGGTTGTCGCCGACCAGAGCGATGCCCGCCATAATTTTTTCCATCTTTTCATAATCCCCCAGCTCCAGCGCATTCACCAGCCTGCGCACCACCGCCTTTGCGACCAGCCCTTTGTCTTCGCCGGGCTGTTTTTCGAGATCATCCTGCAGCTGCTTCAAATCGAAGATGCCCAAAAATTTGTCCGCGATGGCCGCGCCGGCCAGCCGGCATTTTTCCTCCCGCTGTTTTTGCAGTTCTTCCGGGGGCACCTCCATGGCGCCGGCCCTTTCCAGGGCTATTTCCCAGGCGCTCTTAATCCTGCTCACTACCGCTGCCCTCCTCTTCAAAAACCTTGTGGATTCTCAATTTATTTTATAATATAATCTTGGAAAAAGAAAGGACGCGGGAGGAAAAAATGGCTTACTTCGGGTATTATGAAACGCTTAAGATAACGGAAAATCTTTACGGCTTTTTCTGGCAGGGCCGGGGGAACAACTGCAACTCTTATCTTTTCGCCGGCGTTTTGGAGGGAGACCGTCCGCACGTCATCATCGACCCCGGCCACATCGTCAACGAGTTCCGGGAACCGTGCTTCAAGCAACTGACGGCGGCAATGAAGGCGGAGGGTCTTGACCCTGAAGACATCGGCCTTATCCTAAACACCCACGCGCACCCGGACCACTGCGCCGCCGGCGAAATTTTAACCCAAAACGCCGGCAAAACAAAGCCCCCTTTCATTGCTTTTTCCAGGGAAGAGTATGCCTTTATGCGCACGATTGGGGAAAAATTTTCCGGCGCGTGGGGCCTGTCCCTGGAAAAAATTGAACCTTTCTTTTTGCTGGGGGAAGGAAATCTAAACCTGGGCAAAATCACGCTGCAGGTGCTGATCACTCCCGGCCACTCCCCGGGCAGCGCCTGCTTTTACTGGCCGGAGAGAAAAGTTTTGGTAACGGGCGACGTGGTTTTTTACGGCAGCGTGGGCAGAACCGACCTGCCCGGCGGGAGTTTAAGCCAGTTGCAGGAGAGCATTGAAAAACTGGCCGGATTGGACGCCGAATATCTTCTGCCCGGCCACTATACCGGCTACGGAAGTATTGTCGAGGGCCGGGAAAGGGTTGCGCGCAACTTCCAGGCGATCAAGATGTTTTTCGTTTAAAATTAATGTTTCACTCCAGGAGGTTATTGAGATAGGCAGCTTGAGCAACCTGGAGCAAAAAGTGTTTGTTTTGACGCGCAACTTCCGCGGCGTACCGGGCTACGACCTGGTCATTCGCGACCCCGGTGCGACCGTTCAGGATTACCTGGACGCACTCAACGCGGCCATTGTCCGCCTGCCCTTAAGGCGTAACCGCCGGCGCGGGACGCAGGATTGCGTAGGGTGCGACCGCTGCTGCGCCGAAAGGGCCCCCCTGACCATAGTCGACTGTCTGCGCTTGCGGGAGGCGCTGGAAAAAGCAACTGAAGGAAAGAGTGCAAAAGGGACAGGAAAAGAGGCCGGGAGGGGAGCCGGGAAATGGACCGGGCAGGGAACCGGAGGAAAGCCCGGGGGAGGAACGGCGGAAAGGAGCGGAAGGGAAGCCGGGATAAAAACCGGGGGAGAAGGCGGTCGAGAGCCCGCTCGAGAGATTGGCGAAAAATGCCCGGAAAGCTGGGACGCCTTTTTTGACCGCTACACCACCGTAACGGTGCAGGGACCGGTGGTGGACATCGTTTTAAAACGAAACGAGGACGGCCGGTGCATTTTCCTCGACCGCCGAACAAAGCTCTGCCGCGTCTACAGCGCCCGTCCCTTCGTTTGCCAGACTTTTATCTGCTCTCCGGCCGCCCGCCGCGCCCTGGAGCTAAGGGAAGCACTGGTCAACAAGGGGGAAGACGAGCTGGTCAGGCTCTGGTTGACCACCGGGATGGTCATTCACCAGGCGCATCACCCCCGTCCCGACCCGCGCGACTGGCCGCCCACTCCTTTTGCCGGCAAAACCCGCTACGGCGAGGTGCTGCTGAGAGAAGTTTTGCCCGGTAGGATATGGCAAAAGCTAAAGGCAAATGGTGGCTCGTGGCGGCGAGGATAACCCGCCCTGGGCGACGGGCAAAACGGATGGAGGTGTATAATGAGCAGGAAAAAGCTCTATATCAATTACGAACTGCTCATGGCAAAGATAGCCGACCTTGAAAAAGCAACTGCTTTTCTAAATACAATCGCACGCAAAACAGAGGAAGAATTTCTGAGCGACCAGATTTTTATTTCAAGTGCAAAATACGAGCTGATCGTGGCTATCGAGGCCGCCCAAAGCATTTGTAATCATCTGGCCGCCCGGGTAGCCAAAGAAGCTCCCGATAGTTACGCGGATTGTTTCCGCATCCTGGGAAAGGACAAAGTCATTTCCCAGGAACTGGCCAAAAAATTAGTTTCCATGGCCAAATTCCGCAACCTCCTGGTACATCAGTACGGCAAGGTTGACGATACCATTGTTTACGGCATCCTAAAAAACGATACCGCCGACCTGATTACATACATAGAGCAAATAAAATCGTTCCTGAAAGCCGTACAAAAAGAGGAACAAAGAGAAGAGGCACAAAATAATGAAAAATCAAAAGCACTCCCTGACGGCTGCCGAAAAAAAGAAAATTAAAGAGATCCTCAAAAAGGAACTCTCCCGGCACGAAGAAATTGTCTTTGCTTACCTGCACGGCTCCTTTCCGCTGCCCATTCCCTGCGGTGACGTGGACATTGCCATCTATTTAAATGAAACCGTGCCGCCTGAAAAATATTGGGAATACGAAGCAGAGTTGGCCCTGACCCTGGAGCGCCTGATCAGCATGCCGGTGGACGTGCTCACGTTGAACCGGGCTCCCGTTGCCCTGCGCTACCACGCCACCCGCGGGAAATTGCTTTGGAGTAAAAACGAACCGGCCAGGTTTACTTTTCTGGAGGATACCTGGCGCGAATATTTCGACTGCCAGCCCATCTTCAGGGCTTTTTTGAAAGACTTACTCAGTACCGAATAGGTTTTCAGCCGATCAATATTGTTGGGTTATATTTTCCATTCTGGTTTTAAAAGGTGTGATGCCGGTGTTTTCCAATATTCTTCCCATCCTTTTCAAACTGCTGGACACCTTCCCCGCCCCAACGGAACCAGAGGGGCCGGCGGGGCCGGCAAAACCCGCGGAACCAGCCCCACCGGCGCCTGCCGTGCTCCTCCTTAAAAACAACGCGAAAGGAGAAGACGAGCTGGCAGCCAGGATTCTTCTCAAAAAGGCCGCCGGTTCCGCTGCCGGCTCCCGGCAGGCACACGAGGCAAGCCCGGCCCGGGAAGCTGGTTTCGCCAGGCCGGAAGGCGGCAGCCCCCCTTCCACGGGCCTGCTTTCCGGTCTCCAGGATACTGCCCTCCTTCTACCCTTGCCGCTGAAGAGCCCGCATTTCCGAGAAACCGGCTTTTATCTGGTTCTGGGCAACCGGGACAAAAGCGATGCAGAAGAAAAAGAAGGGTTCACCCTGCTGCTTGTTTTGAAAACCACCAACCTGGGAGTGCTGCGTCTTTTTTTCCTTCATCAGCGGGAGAATCTGCAGCTAAGCTGGTTGACGCAAACAGACGCGGTTAAAGAATACCTGGAAAAAGGTTTTCCGGAACTGGAAGCCGGACTCTCCGGCGCGGGCTACGCAAACGTGATCATGAATATCCGGCGCCTGCCCGAAGAGGTGCAAACGGACAGCGCCCCCGCCCACCCCCGCCGGATAACACAGGATCGGGGCTTCGATTTGTATGTCTGAATCGGGGAGGTTTTTAGAGGTGCCGGAACAACGGCGCGAAATTGCCGCCGCCCTGCGCTACAACCCGGAGGAGCACAGCGCCCCGGTGGTGGTGGCCGCGGGGCGCGGCGACCTGGCCAAAAAAATAAAAGAAATCGCCCGGGAACACAACATCCCGGTGTACGAAGACGAGGCCCTGGCGGACGCCCTGGTCAAGCTGGGCGCCCAGGTGGAAATTCCGCCCGAACTGTACCAGGCGGTGGCCTGCGTTTTAGCCTACGTGGCCCGGCTGGATCAAAGGGTGCAGGCGACTCCTTTTCCCCGGGGCAGGAAAGGAACATCGGAAACTGGCCAAGAAAGGGTGAATGGGCTGGGCTGAATCAGCTATGGCTGCTTCTTTCCTTACCTGTTTTCCTCATTTCTTTCTTCCAGGCATACTCTTAAGCTCATAAATTCTATCCTGTACCTGGCGGGTGAACTGGGGGTTCCCTCCCTTTTGCATAACGGCGCGCCGCAGAAAACGCAGCCCTTCTTCCCGGTTCCCCAGCCGGGAATGCAATTCTCCGATCAAATAGGCAATCTGCTGCTCCTGTTCAGGGGTCAGGGTTTTCATAGAGGCGAAGTAAGCCCGCTCAAACAGCTCGAGGGCGTTCTTGCGCGCCCGGGCGGCCTTATCCGGGTCGCCGGCATCGTCATTCAGCCAGGCCAGCCGCAGCCAGATCCTGGCCATTTGAGCGGGGTCGGCGTTTATCTGCGCAAGGTTATCCAGGATGAGCAGGCAGCCCTTAATCGCCCTTGCCCTTTCCCCCTCTTTGCCCAGTTCACCAAATTTCCGGCGGCGGGCGGGCGCATTTTCTTGCAAAGCCGCCTTCTGGCGCGGGGTAAGCCGGTCAAAGGACTCGGGCAAACCGGCGTAATAACAATGCGGACAGATCCAGACGCTGTATAACAGCGGCTCAAAATTGGCGTAATGATTGCGCAGCTCCGCGTCCTGGCGAACGAGCTTCAATTTATGCGCCAGAAACGCCGCTGTCGAAAAGGTAAGCTGGCAAACCGGGCAGGTAATTTTTTTACTGTACAAAATTCTGCCCGCATCGGCCGGCGCGGCCTCGGGCGCGGACGGCGGCACAGACGCCGGCGGGCCTTCCCCGGAAGCGGTCCCTTGAAAACCCGAAACAGGTGGGAGAAGAAATTCAGCAAGGAAATTATCCGAAATGCCCGCCTCACTTCCTGCCCTGCCTATCCCGCCAGTTTTTTCTATCCTGCTCTCCTTACCCGCTTTACCCGTGCCTTCCGAACCGGCTTGCCGGGCGGCGATGCCTGCAGAAGCGGCCGCTTTACCCACCTGACCCGCGTTGTCCGAACCGGATTCCGGCCCGGCGGATCTCGCGGCCGGCGGACCAACAGCTCCGGCAGCGACCCCGGCTTCGGCGGATCCAACCCCGGCGGCAACAACATTGAAGTCGGGCATTGCGTTTGCCTGACCATCACCCGCCCGGCTTCTTAATTCCTGCTTCAGCCGGCGAATCTCCGCGCTCATTTTTTTCATAATCCGCAGCGCCAGCGCGGGTTCCGCACTGATTACATCTTTGCAATTATCTTCCGTCAAAACCAGCAAAACAGAATCCTCCGCCGCCCTGGCCGTAGCGTCGCGCGGCAATTTATCCAGGAACGCCTTCTCGCCGAAGATATCACCGGAAGCCAAAACGGCCGGCTCCCCACCGCCGCCGGTGATTTCCACCCTGCCCTGCAAAATCACGTACATTTCCGCCCCGGGCTCCCCTTCCCGGCAGATTACTTCCCCGGCGGCGTATTTGCGCAAAAAACCGGCTTTCGCCAGGTTAGTCACATCAATCATCCGGGCTGCTCCCTTTTTAAAATTTAGAACTACAGAAAAAATTACTGTGACCCGAAAACATCCCGCGCTTTAATTTCCAGGCCGGGCAGAACAGTGGAAGCGACGCATTCTTCATCTTCTTCCTCGTACACCCCGGTGCGCTGCCAGTCTTTTTCGCCGGGCACAAAAATTTCCAGCAACCGTTCCTGCGGGTCCACCAGCCAATACTCCCTGACCCCGCTCAGGAAATAACGCCGGCTTTTCTTTCCGCGGTCCCGCCGGATCGTCGCCGGGGAAAGAACCTCCACCACCAGGTCCGGGGCGCCGTTTATCCGTGCTTCTTCAATAATGCCAAGCCGATCATTGCTGATAAAGATTACGTCCGGCTGAAATGTATTCTTTTTCGCCGGTTCGTCTAACACCACGTCGAGCGGAGCAATGAAAACTTTTCCGGAGCCGGCTTTTTGGACATAAAGACTGAAAAGCAGAAAAATATTCCCGGCGACAAACTGGTGGCGTGTACCCGGTGACGGCGTCAAGAACAATTCCCCCTCGATCAGTTCGTAGCGGTTGCCATCGTCTATTTTTAAATAGTCATCGTAAGTGTAGAACTTTTTGACCTCTTGAGCAGCCGGCACAGTCATGGTTAAATTCCCCTTCAATTACCTTTGTGGATTCTTTCTCTAATTTTATAATATAATTCTTGCAAAAGGAAGCAGGGCGCGGGGAAAATTCGTGGCCGATTGCCGCGGGAAAGGGGAAATGGTATAATAGGACCAGAAGCTGGAAATGTGAAGACCAGGGGCATGAGCATGAGCAGGCAGCGAAGAAAAAAATTTTTACTTCCGGAAGAACAGAAAAAACTGGTGATCACCCGGCTTACCGGGTTAATGACAAAAGAAACGCCGGAAATTGTTTTCGCTTTTCTTCACGGTTCCTTTCTAGAACAGGGCTCTTTTGGAGACCTTGACCTGGCGGTGTTCGTTGACCCTTCCTGCCCGGCAGCCGGGAAAAAAACGCTGGAATATGAGCTAAAAACGGAAATGCATCTGGAAGAAACCGCCGGTTTTCCGGTAGATGTCCGGGTTTTAAACCGGGCCCCCATACCGTTTCGTTACAATGTGCTAAAAAACGGGCGCCTGCTTTTTTGCCGGAATGAAGAACTTTACGCCGGCTTTTTATCCCACACCCTGGTTTCCTACTTTGATTTTGCCCCTTACCGCAAACAATACATAAAAGAGGTGCTGGGTCTTGAAGTTTAACGGCGATAGAATGCACTCCCTTCTGTCTGAATACCTGCAGGCAGTAAAAAGACTGGAAGAGTTGGCCGCTTTAAAAGAGGAAGAATTCCTGGCCGATCACCACAAAATCGCCAGCGCCAAATACCACCTGGTAATTTGCATCGAAGCGGCAATCGATCTGAGCAATCACCTGATTGCCAAAAACCGGTTACGCGTTCCGGAAGATTATGCCGACACCTTCCGGATCATGGGCGAAAACGGTCTTTTCCCCCAGGATTTCGTGCCTAAACTGATCGCCATGGCCGGCTTTCGAAACAGGTTGGTGCATCGCTACTGGGATGTAGACAATAAAAAGGTTTTTTCTATTCTGCAAGAAAATTTACCTGACTTGCACCAGTTTATCAACGAACTCAAGGCCCGCCTTCCGATTGTACTTAAAGACGCCAGGCCGTTACCAAAGGCTAGTCAAGACAAGGAAAAGAAAGGGAACTAAAACGCCGCCCAACATTTTACCCCTCAATCAGATATCGATCTCCTCGAACAATCAGCCGCGCCGCGCCCAGGAAATTACCTTGTATACCGCGGCAATGACGTCGGCCGCGTCCCGGTCGCTCATGGCCGGGAAAAGCGGCAGGGTGATGATGCGCTCGTACAATTCCTCGGCGCAGGGGCAGTAAAAGCCTTCCAGGGTACAGCTGTCCGGGTCCCCCAGCCAGCGGTAAAACGGGTGGCGGTACACCGGCAGATAGTGGACGTGGACGCCGATATTTTCCGCCCGCAGGGCTTCAAAAATTTCCCGGCGGCTTTTGCGGAGCCTTTCCGGGCGCAGAGCGAGGACGTAAAGGTGCCAGGCGGAATCAGCGTAAGGCGCCTGGTAGGGGACCTCCACCTCGGGGAGGGCGGCGAAGGCCTCGTTGTACAGGGCGGCAATCCGCCGCCGGCGCGCCAGAAAGCGGTCGAGCTTTTTCAGCTGGCTCAAGCCCAGGGCGGCCTGGATGTCCGTTAAGCGGTAGTTGTACCCCAGATCCTGAACCTCGTAGTACCATGGCCCCTGGTCCTCCACCAGCATTTCGCGCTCCCGGACGATCCCGTGGTTGCGGAAAAGCAAAAGCCATTGGAAGAGCTCCGCGTCGTTGGTGGTGACCATCCCGCCCTCGCCGGTGGTGATGTGCTTGACCGGGTGAAAACTGAAAACGGTCAGGTCGCTCAAGCCTCCGATGGGGCGCCCTTTGTACGCCGCGCCCAGGGCGTGGGCGGCGTCTTCGATGACCACAAGGTTGTGGCGGCGAGCAATCTCGTGGATGGGGTTCAGGTCGCAGGGCTGGCCGGTGAAGTGCACCGGGACGATCGCTTTCGTTTGGGGAGTGATTTTTTTCTCTATCTCCTTTGGAGAGATGTTGTAAGTTTTCGGATCAACGTCGGCAAATACGGGGCGGGCCCCCAGGAAAAGCGCACAGTTGGCACTGGCCACAAAGGTCAGGGGACTGGTGATCACCTCATCCCCCCGCCCTACCCCGGCGGCAAAGCAGGCGGCGTGCAGGGCCGCCGTCCCGCTGGAGACGGCCACTGCGTAGGCCGCGCCCACCCGGGCGGCAAATTCCCGCTCAAAGGCGGCCACGGCCGGTCCGGTAGTCAGCCAGTCGCCCCGCAAAACCTCATTTACCGCGGCGACGTCGTCCTCATCGATCCACTGCCGGGCATAGGGCAGAAAATCATCTCGTACCGGCCGGCCGCCAGCGACGACGGGGAGTTCCTTCCTCCTTAAATCATTGCTCATCTTTCACCGCCAGGCACAATGAAATGTACTTCATCACTGATAATAAATCTCTTTCTATTGACGGCTCGACTTTTTTGCGAGTTCCAAGATGTTTATGATAGGGATAGGTATTGATTTTCTTATGATGGGGAGCATTATCCCAACCAATTATTAGATTACCATCAGAAGTAAGCCAGTAATAACTATAACGCAAAAAATCTTTATCTGTTTTAACAGATTCGGCAACCCGTAAAGTGCTGCCATCAATAAAAGTAAAAATAGCCTTAACATAATAAGAGGTTTCGGTTTCGCTTATTTCCACGATGGAAATGTCCTTTACTAACTGGCCATACTCAGCAGTGACTCTGGCTAACAACTCTGAAACACTCTTCATTTATCTTCACCGAGGAAAAAACTGTAGGTATTCAAAACAGCTTCTGCTTCCTTATATACATCATGCCAAAAGCCCCACTCCACATAATCTTCATGGTGTTCCAGAGATGCCTCACTGGGAAAATTGTCTTCAAATTGTTCAAAATCACATTTATATTTAGCTTCAAACTCACCCAACTTACCTCTGGCCTCTTCAAGCCTTTTTTGGATAATGGTCATGCGTAGCTTTACCGAAGTTGCTACACTGGATAAAATAATCTTTCTCTCCTGCAAAGGAAGCTCGTTTAAAACGTAAGGGACGCGTTCCTCCATCAGATTCATATCTTATCACCTCTAACTTATTCCAGCGAAACTTCTTCCCAGGCCCGCAGGTAGCTTTGAAAGTCATAATTCAAGAACAATCCGGCCACATCCAGATCTCCGGGAGGCAGCGGGAATTCTTCAACGACGGAACCGAATAAAAAGGCCAGCCCAATCCCGTGCCGCCAATAATAGGCAACAGGTATGTTGATCTTCCGGAAAACCCTTTCAGGAACCGTCGTCATTTACCTCACCTGCTTTACGGTTGCCCGCCGGTTGCGCACACTACCCCAAATGTTATAGAAAAGAAAGATTAAATCCTGGTACAAAGGGATTCACAAAGGTAACCCCTTCAATACTGCTCCCGGAGGCAAAATCTTCACTCAAAACGACGGAGATTTGATTAAGTTTGGCCGTAGCCCAAATTTGAGCGTCCCAATATGAAAAACGATACTCTTGAACACCGCGGATCGCTTCCAGGACAATAAAGCCGGTCAGCTCCAGGACCGGCCAGGAACGAAGGTAATTTTCCACACTTTTTCTGGCTGAGGCAACATCAAGTGGCACAGCGATCTTGCGCGTAACGGCCATAACAAATTCAGCCAGGACTTGCACGCTAAGCACGCCGCGACTGCTCGTGGCCAGTTCATCAAGGATTGCAAAAGCCCTTTCTTGCCTGGCGGCGTCTGCGCTATCGTAGGCGTATACTAAAACGTTGGTATCGACCAGCAATCTAGCGGTCATAAAGCTCTTCCCGCTTCCAGGTCCGTTGTCCCGCCGACTTGGGAATAGACTTCATTCTGCCGGTGATAAATTTTCTTTCCGCTTCCCACGCAGTACGATCTTTTTTCGGATTGCCTCCCGCCCTCAAAAAATCATCCAAAGCACAGCGGACCAGCTCTGCTTCTGTAACACCCAGAGATTTTGCCTTTTTCTTCAAAAGAGTATCATGGTAAGGTTCGAGGTATACTTGCTTGCGAATCATTTTTCTCACCTGAATAAATCATATTATACATCATTATATACACCACGAACTTTTCATGTCAATAAATTCTTTGAGGTGGACAGGACCCACGTCAAAGTAAATAATATAAACCGGGCCTAATAGGAAAAATTTAACTGGTCAATTTCAGCCAGATGATTTGTAATAGATTTTATGCGGCCGGGTTGTGTGAGTTGGGCTGGAATAAACAGTTTGCTGTATCGCTTATTGGGACCCAAAGATTGTTTAACTTTTGTTCACAGGTGTTCGGTTAAGCTCGCAATATACCAATGACAACCAGAGGTAGTGCTTTATCCCTGGTAATTGAAATCCCTATTTATGGCAATACGACCATTGTCGTAAGCCACCGGTGACTTAACCACATGCGAAACCCGCCCGGCATAATCCCACAAAAGATACTGCCTTAACCATATACCTGCTCCGCCGGCAACTATCGTTAAGACGCCGCAAGGGATTTCTTTCTGGTTTGAGCGATAAATAAGGCGTTGACATGTTCTTCCGGTGATGTTATACTGTTTGGTAAGAAAGGCAGGTGTTAAGTATGTCTGTTACCAAGATAACAATCGCCGTCCCGGAACAGCTTTTCGCCCAGGCCGAAAATATCGCCCGCTCCTTAAATATTACGCGCAGCCAGCTTTATTCCAGAGCATTAGCGCTTTTTATCCGGGAATATCTCGATCGGGAAATGTCCACGCGCCTGGAGATGGCGTTTGCGGAACCCGCGGATGCAGAAGAAAAGGCCTTCCGGGCCGCAATGCAGCAACAGTTCAACAATCTGCTGGCCAGGGAGAACGAGCAATGGTAATTAAGCAGGGGGAGCTTTACTGGTATACTTTCCCGACACCGCAGGGATCAGAACCAATGGGACGGCGTCCCGTCCTGGTGATTCAAAATAATATTTGTAACCAAAGCAGGGTCAATACGGTTATCGTGTGTCCTTTGACCACTAATCTCAAGCTGGCCATAGCTCCGGGAAACATCCTGTTGAATCGTGGAGAAGGAAATTTACCGCGCGAGAGTGTAGTTAATGTTTCCCAGGTTCAAAGCATTGACAAAAGCTGCTTGCAAGAATACATCGGCGCGCTCTCCTCAGCCCGGATCCAGGAAGTAATCAACGGGCTTTGGCAATGGTTGACGCCCAGGGAGCCGGTTAAGGGAAAGTGAAAATAAAGAAACGGGTGACCAAAAAGGGGAAGGAAATTTCCCCTGCTTCTCTCCAGTCTGCTTACGATTCTGATGCCACTTACCGGCGGAAAGGGAACGAGGATCACGTGGGTTACAACTATACGCTTACCGAAACCTGCGCGAAAGAAAATCCAGTCCAGCTCGTTACTGGTCCAAATGAAATGTAGGCGGCAAGTTTTTGGAAAGGAGCACATGGCCGCTGGCTTTTGACACTTCCTGGCATCTTTCTCTTCACAGCAACCCCCGTAGTTCCTCCACCCCCAGCCACTGCTCGTTCTTGTCGCTGGCATATTCCCATTCCTCCGGCACCGGCCGGCCCGCGCTCCAGTTGCCGGTGGTCCAATAGGGAAAGGCGGGTTTAATTACGTAGAATTTCCCCACATCCAGGGTGTTGCGGGCCTCGTCCCTGGAAATAAGCACCTCGTGGATCTTTTCCCCCGGTCGGATGCCGATGTATTTAATCTCACACCCGGGACAGATGGCCCGGGCCAGGTCGATAATCCGCATGCTGGGGATTTTGGGAACGAACACTTCCCCGCCGTGCATTGTTTCCAGGCAGTGCAGAACGAAACTTATCCCCTGTTCCAGGGTGATCCAGAAGCGGGTCATGCGCTCGTCAGTGATGGTGAGCACACCCGTTTCTTTTTGCTTCAAAAACAGGGGGATGACGCTGCCCCGGCTGCCCACCACGTTGCCGTAGCGGACCACGCTGAACCGGGTGCGCCCACCGGCATAGGCGTTGCCCGCCACCACCAGTTTCTCCAGGCAGAGCTTGGTGGCGCCGTAGAGGTTCACTGGACTCACCGCCTTGTCCGTGCTCAAGGCGACCACCCGCTTGACACCACTGTCGATGGCGGCATCAATGACGTTCTGCGTTCCGATGATGTTGGTCTGGACCGCCTCAAAGGGGTTGTATTCCGCCGCAGGAACCTGCTTGAGGGCGGCGGCGTGCACCACATAATCAACCCCGTGAAAAGCCCTGTAGAGGCGGTCTTTATCTCGCACGTCACCGATAAAATACCTCAGGCAGGGGTATTGATCCCGGCTGAAGGTTTGCTGCATCTCAAACTGTTTCAATTCGTCGCGGCTGAAAATGATCAACCTTTTGGGTTTAAAATGATTAAGGACAATTTCCACAAACTTTCTGCCGAAGGAACCAGTTCCCCCGGTAACCAGGATGTTTTTTCCATCGAGCATTGGTTTACCTTCCTTCAGATGGCGGTATTCCAGTCTAGTTAATTAATCGTAAAGCAAGGTGCTTACTTAACCTATCCCGATCTTAGCAATTCCTGGATAGCGTCGGCGCAGCGCACAGGTCCGTAACCATCAAACCGGGCACGGCCGCTTTCACTCATCCTGGTGCGCCGCCCTACATCCCGGGCCAGGGCAGCGATTTCCGCGGCTATAGCTTCCACAGGCGTTGCCCCGCCCCAGCCCAAATTTACGGCGATCCCCTGCCTGTCCATTTCTTCGGCATTGGGCCGCTGGTTTTCGGCCAGGATGAAAATGAGGGCGGGCGTACCGGTGGCGGCGGCTTCAATGGCTGTAACCCCCCCGGCGCAGATGACCAGGTCGCTTTCCGTCAACAGTGGCAGGAGCGTACCGGGTGCAAAGTGAAGGTTGATCCGCCTGTCACTGGCTGCCAGGTCCTCCAGTACCTGTTTATTTCCAAAGCCCGGGCCCGCCACCACGTTCCATACCGTGCCCACACCGGCCTGTTGCAACGCCTTTAGCACCTTCAGGGTCAGGCCGGGTGGATCGCTCCCCCCCAGGGTGACGAGAATATTTTTCACCTCAGGGCGGATTTCCTTTTTGCGGGCGGTGCGGATAGCAGCAGGCAGAAGGGCATACCGGGGGCCGAGTAATAGTTTCGTTTCCGGAAACACCGGCCGGTAGGCCAGATACAGGGCAAAAATATTGTGGTTGATCAGGAGATGTGCCGCCGGTGGGGCGGCATTCAGGTCGTCGATCATAACCACCAGGGGAAAAAGTTTCCGGGCTTCAAGGTGGTAATCCGCAGGAAGGGTATAGCAATCTGTAACCAGAACCCGGGCTCCGGTGGCTTCGGCTGCCTTATGTAATAATGCCAGTTCCCGGGGTGGTTCCAGTATTGTTTCGTATTCTTCAGGCCAGTTTCCTAATATCTCCCCCCTTGCTGCCGCAATGCGGGCTCTGGCGTTATGATCGAGGTTTCCGGCAAAGTAAATGGCCCAACCACGATTAAGGCATTCTGCAGCCAGATTCAAGCAGCGGGAAAGGTGTCCCAATCCTGTTTTCCAGTTGGCGTCCAGGCGGAAAAGAACAGCAACATTTTTTACATCAGGGATTATTTTTTTCTGGCTCATGAAAGTTTAGACCGCCTTCTGCCGGACGTGGGCGTTAATCTGGAGCAACTGGGGCTCACTTTCCAGCAGGCGGACCACCTCACGGATATCTATCGGGAAACCGGGACGGTACAGCCTGTTATATATTTCTTCAACCAGCCGAAAGTCATCTTCCTCGTCCACGCACAGCCGCCAGTCCGGGTGGTGCAATTCCGGAGGGGCCGGGTAGCCGGCCACGCGGAAGATTTCCGGATGCCGGTAGATGTACAGGGTGACGTGCTCCCGGGAAGGCGCATCTTCCGCCAGGCGGTGCGCCTTCATCAGAGCCTCCCGGGTGCAGACCTCGGTGTCCAGGCCGCGGGGGAAACCGCTGCCCACCCCGGCAGCCACATAGTCGTAATCATGGGCTAAAAAGTACCGCACCACGTTATCAACTGTGACCGGGTCAATCAACGGGCAGTCGCTGGTAATCCGGACCACCACCTCTGCGTTAACCATTTCCGCTGTACCGGTATAGCGGGCCAGCACATCTTCCTGGGAGCCCCGGTACCAGGCCACCCCGTGCTGTTCTGCCAGGGCAACAATGGGATCATCCTGGGGCAAATGCGTAGTGGCAATAACTATGGTGTCCAGCGTAACAGCCTTTTTCAGCCGTTCGATCAGGTGGGAGAGCATGGGCCGGCCCGCCAGGGTTTTCAAAACCTTCCCCGGCAGGCGCGTGGAGCCGGTGCGGGCCTGGACGATGCAAGCAACTTTAGACAAGGGGATCAATCCTTTCACCGGATAGTTAAAAAGCAAAAGCTACTTGCCAGCCAGCTCACTTTCCTCTAAAAAACGGTCCCGGGTGTAGCGCAACATGACCAGATCCCTTTTGAATTCCCCGATACGGGGCTCTACCGGCAGACCCTTAACCAGGCGCACCAGATAGGTGGGAGTATGGGCACCGGCGGCAAAGCCCAGACTGGCCCCGCCGCCGTAGCGCGGGTTTACTTCTATGAATTTCACCAGGGTGCCATCAAAGAAAAGCTGGATGGTATTGTGACCCACCAGGGACAGCTTCCGGGCCAGCCGGCAGCACTCATGGATGATGGTTTCGTGGTAAAAAGTTTTGCCCACAAAAGATTCGCCACCGAAAACCTTCAAACGCTGCCGGGGCACTACTGAAATTATCCGCCCGTAAAAATCACTGAAAAGGTCTACTGTATATTCTGGCGCTTCCACGCACTCCTGTATAATGGGATCCTCTAACTGCTCAAATATTTGCTCAAGTTGTTCTGGATTGTTAACCCGGAAAGCCTTGCGGCCCCCTTTGCCCACCCGATCCCTTACAAAGAGGGGAAAGAGTTCCGGCCTTCTTTTTACGTCTGCCGGCGAATACTCTTCAGGGACGCACAAATTTTCACTCCGGCAAAAATCCAGGAATCTTTTTTTGTCCTGGCAGAGCTCTATTGTGACAGGAGAGCCCACCATCACCACTGTCTCGTTTTGTGCAAAGTCTTGCCGGTGAGCCGCAAAGACCGGTAACTCTTCATCACGGGTGGGGACCAGCAGTTTCACCTGGTACTTTATACACAGATCCAGCAGGGTAGAGATAAAATGCCCGTCATCGCTGGGTGGTACAATAAGGCGTAGAGGGCTTTCGTATAAGGCTGCCGAGTAGGGGCTGGCATCCGCAGGAATAACCATGCCCCCTCCTTCCCGGTCCAGCGCTTCCTGGAAAGCCCTGACCAGGCTCACTTTTCGCGACGCACTGGTTATAAGGACATTCACCAATACTCACCCCGGCAATTTAAACCATGTCCCACCGGATGGGTGTGTCTTTCGGGATATCCGCCCTGGCCTGCCTTCCCACCACCACATCCAGGAATTTAGGGGGAATTCCATAGCCCGGGCGCTTTATTATCAGCATATCACTGGTAATGGTACATCCTTTGGGAATATCCACTGCCGCAATGATGCTCCGGCGGCTTAAAGGGAGCTTAGCTTCCTCCCCGGGCGTCGGCTTTTTTTCCGGGCTCCCCAAGCAAGCCTCCACTTCCCGGATGACCCTCACCAAATCTTTCAATTCCTCGGGTTCAAGAGCAAATTTATGATCAGGACCTTCCAATTGCCGGTTCAGGGTAAAGTGCTTTTCAATAACCCGGGCACCCCGAGCAACAGCCGCAACGGATGCTGTAAGACCAGGGGTATGGTCGGAAAAACCCACCGGCAAATGAAATGCTTCTCGCAGGGTATCCATGGCCCGCAGGTTTACCTGATCCGGCGGAGTGGGATATAAAGCCGTGCAATGCAGCAAAATGATGTTTTTGTTGCCGGTGCTGCGGATGGCTTCTACCGCTTCCTGCACATCTCCCAGGTTGCACATACCGGTGGAAATGAGCATGGGCTTGCCCTTCGCCGCAGCATACCTTAACAGGGGCAAGTCGTTGATTTCTGAAGACGCCCATTTAAAGGCGGGAACACCCAAAGAGTCCAGCTCGTCCACCGCCTGGTAGTCAAAAGGGGTGGAAAGAAAAATAAGCCCCCTTTCCCGGGCGTATCCGGCAAGCTCCGCCTGCCACTCCCGGGGCAGTTCGCACCTTTTGATGACCTCATAGGGCGGTTCATCCTCGCCCGGGTAGACCGGCGTGTAACGGGAATAAAGCGTATCCGCGCTGTACGTTTGGAACTTTACCGCATCCGCTCCTGCTTCGGCGGCAACATCGATCAGCCTTTTGGCCATTCTCAAATTTTGGTCATGATTAGAGCCAGCCTCCGCAATTATGAAAACTGGCTCATTTGAGCCAAGCTGGCGGCAACCTATAGATATTTTTTCCATCAATCTGCCTCCTGTGCCTACTCAGCGTACGTTAAAAGCACCGGGCGCAGTTCGCGCCAGGTAAACCGTACGTCTCCCAGGTGCAGCGTTCGCTTTTCCTCCAAACGAAGCAAATTATGAGTGGCATCCAGATAGCCGGGGAAAAGTGAAATAGCCCGGGCAAACAGGTTTTTTGCCTTCTCGTAGTCTCCCCGCAGGGCCAGGATGGCCCCAAGATTATTCATCGCCGCCCCGTGTTCCGGAGCCAGCTCAAGCGTTCGCTCGAAGGAAAAGCACGCTTTCGACCAATTGTTGTTACGCAGGTAATATAAGCCCGACAAGAAAAACCCCGCAGGCAAGCCGGGCCGCTTAACGGTAACTTCTTTAATAGCCCGAAAACCTTCCTCCCAGTGGTCCAGACGGTAGAGAACGGAAACAAAGTCAGCCCTGTTCACTTCCCAGGGCAAGCGCCGGCAATGAATGGCCTCTTCAATAAAGGAAATTTCATAGCGTTTTAAGATGGCTTTCTCGTCGGTCTTAAAATTACAGATCTTCCGGGATAAATTTGAGCTATGCCTGCGGATCCAGATCAATGGTGCGTCTACGTATCCGAATCCCCCCAGTTGAGCCAGGCGTAGCCACAAATCCCAATCCTGCGAATACCTCCAGGCAGGGTCGAAACCTCCCGCGCGCAGAGCCGCCTCTTTTTTTAAAAGCACGCCGGAGGCGGTTAAAATGGGGTTTCTCACCAACAGGTAACCCAGCATCTCTTCTGGTGCAACCTGGCGCCACCGGGTGACCCCAGCCAACCTCTCGCCATTTTCCCCCATTTGGCCATAGGCGCTATGCACAAGGACCCAGTCCCCAGGAGCCCCGGCTTCGAGTTCGCTCAACCGTTGTAATTCGAGTTCCACGAGTTGCGGCTCTGCTATATCGTCATGATCCATGAATAAGACCCATTCCCCGTGCGCCAGTTCCATGCCAATATTCCGAGCTAACGAAGGTCCACAATTGCGAGCGAGGCGGTATGCACGTACGCGGCCGCCGGATGATTTCTCCAGCTCCATGCACAAAGAATAAGTAGCATCCTCACTTCGGTCGTCCACAATGATAATCTCAAACAGCGGATACGTCTGTTGCAAGAGGCTTTCGACAGTACTTTTCAAGTATAAAGCAGAATTATAAGCGGGTACCACCGCCGATATATTACCGGGGATACGTTTTGCACCTTCCAGATCCGATCCCTCTTTCTTTTCATTGATCAACAAAATATTAAAATGCAATCGGATATGCCAGAAATTCATGAGAGGGCTGAAAACCCATTTGGATTAGTTGATGCATAATTTCACGGAACCACAACGAAGCAACAATGATAAACACCCGATGCCCTTGCTTCTTTAATTCGAGTAAATACTCAGGATTATTCACCGGCAGCCCTTCAATTACGGCCCCCCACTTATTCTCTGCATTGTCGACAAACAAAACAGGGTGAATACCAATCCACCGCAAAAAACGAACCGCCCGCCTCCCCCCGCTACCGGCGCCCCAAACAACCAAAATCAGTCGCTTATTTGAACAGGCTGCCTTTTTGATCTGGGCAATTTCATAGGAAGTGTCCGTGATAAAATCTTCCTTATAGTACCGGTAACAATCGCTATAAATTTCTCTGCCCCATGTCTCTCGAAACAAGGCAACATTCTTTTCCTGGCCACTAGCATCAAGTCCTCTGGTCTGATACTCCAAATGATAAAGAGTGCTAGTCGGGCAGTATAACACCTTTCGTCCTTTTGCGCGAACACGCAAGCAAAGATCGATATCCTCCAAACCATTAAGGTATCGCTCGTCAAACCCGCCCAAGGCATGGAATAAATCAGCCTTAATTATGAAGCATGCCCCGGTTACAGCTTGAAACTCACGCGCTTTGTTCACACCGGAAAAGTTAGAAGGAAAGTAGCGGTAGATGTGAAAAGGCATTCCCTCCTCATCAAACGCTACTCCAGCATGCTGAATAGTTTCATCCGGGTACAACAGTTTCGAACCAACAATTCCCACTAACGGATTAGTCTCCATAGCACGTACCAGTTCCGCCAGCCATCCATTTATAGCAATGGTGTCGTTATTAAGAAAAACCAGATATTCCCCTTTAGCAGTTGCCGCCCCGCGATTGCAACTCCGCGCAAACCCCAAGTTTCTATCATTCCTGATCAGTCTTAGCCAGGAATATCCTTTCCGTTCCAAAATAACACTGCTTTCCTGAGAGGCGTCATCAACAAGAATCACTTCAAATGCAAAATCATTATCTTGATTTTTTTTATGTTCTCCAGTACAATCGGCAATTGATTGGATACAGCGATAGGTCATTTCACACCGGTTGTAAAACGGGATGATGATAGAAACGATACATCGGCTTCCGGAATTAAAAGTCATTTTCTCATCTCCTTGGATACCCAGGCACACACCAGACGGAGCTTTAACCTGTTGCCAAACCAAACCATAAAAGATGCTTTCTAATAACTCAGTTGATTTATGCCCGAGTTGAACCAGCAATCAACGGGTTGATCCAGAAATCCAGCTCTTCCTTAAACCCATACTCGCTCAGTTGCACGGCTATTTCCGGAGCATAGACAGAACCGATTATAATGTACGGACGACGTTCCTTTACAGCCTTTGCTGCATTGACTATTGAGGAAGAGTATACAGTCAAGCCCATAACCTTGCTCTGCCATTTGGATGCGTCGCTATCGACAAATCCATCTACTTCAATACCAATACTTTCTAACAGCTTTAACGTTCGGACCCCCCCGCTCCCAGCTCCCCATATATATACTGGACGTTGGCCAATAAGGCTGACAAGACGTGATCCTGTTCTCCTAATATTTTGATTCATTCCATAAAGCTCTCTGACTTCTTCCACGCCTATCTTTAGCTGGCTAATTATATTGTGAAGCATGTACAGTTCATCAATCTTTTTATCACCATTTTGATTCGCTCTTTCCAGGCAGATCGTATAGAGGTCAGCTATTGGCTGAGGTAGAGCAAGCGCCTCCTGAACTTCCCGGACATTATGCCACAGTTGTGGTTTAACGAATTGAGAGCACTGGTTCATCGAAAGCTCTTTTCCATTTAGCCCCAAAACACCTAACTCACTTATTATGCGCTCGACTTCTTTGAGGGAATCTTTAACCAAATCCTCATAGAGGACAATGCTTTTTTACTTCATACAACCATCTGCTTGCTGACTACTATAGAAACATAAACGAAATCGAAAATATGCACTATCTGGACTTTTTGGAGCATGTTCATCCTGAAGTTTTTCCGGTAAAGAAACATTCATCCACGCCATGACCTGGGTAAGGTCATCGTAACGTTAATTCTTTCAGCCGCAGAGTTGAATACTATGCAACCTATGGCGCCCGAATGATAAACCGAACCGTAAAAAAACCAGGCCCATGCCACCTGTACAATTAGATAGAGATTACGCAACTGGATTGCCCAACAATTATTTGAACCGGCGGCAAAATTATCAGAACTCCCGCAGTTGTTTGCACGAACTCGCACGAAGCGGACTCCGGAAGATGAAATTATATTCCAGTGCCAGTATTGCGTTTTCTGGATAGTTATATTCCTTACCAATACGTTGTTTGCTCCCGGTCCTGTATAGTCTATATTTCCGGCAACGATACCCCCTCTGGCAGCCCACGTTCGGCTGCTCTGGTTTGCTCTATTGCCGTCAAGTATACCCGAACCCTCAATTATAATGTTGCTGCTGCCGAGACCCAGGATATGCGAGTTTGCACCGGCTGCGAGGAACAGCGTGCCATTGATGATTAAATGGCTATTCGATGGGATTTTTAGAGCTGAACTTAGGATAAATTTGTCTCCTTGCTGCCCGATGAGCACAGGGCCTTTTCCTGCATTAGCGTCAACGCCACCTGGATCGCCGCTGTGTCGTCGTGTATCCCGTCCCCCACGCCCCTATAGTCCTTCACATTGGCGACGCCGTACTGGTCAGTCCAGAAGTCGTAACTGTCCGCTACAAAAGCGTGTCTACGTAACCCGTAAGCCATATCACTCACTCCTTGTGCGCCTTAACAATAAACTGGTAAACATACGCGTCGGGGTTGCGCTGGATAAATGCAACCACCTCTGCCGGATACTTCTCCATCCTTATCCCAAACTCCGAGTTTTGAGGCGGTACTACGGTACAGTCCCAGTCTGTTATCCGGTAGCCACCCGCCTCGAACATCTCCCAAATGCTCTCCCTGGTGAAAAACCGTAAGTGGGTGCTGTCCAGCAGTCCCAGTTCCCGGTACCTGAACCTACCTTCCATTAACTCCAGCACGAGGCCGATATACCCAACGTTTGGGATTGAAGCCAGGATACAGCCGTCGTCTCTCAGGTAAGGCTTAAGCTTGACCAAAACCGCCCACGGATCTTTCAGGTGCTCTAACACATCGGCCAGGATGATTACGTCGAAGGTGGCCGGGGCGAAGTGGTCACCCAGGTGTAAGGTTTCGATGTTGCTTATGACCATTTTTTCGCAGTACGGCTTCGCTTTCTCCGCCGCTTCCTCGTTTATCTCAATGCAGCTAACCCGGTGGCTGAACTGCTCCTTTAAGATTTTTGTCATGTACCCTGTGCTGGGGCCGATTTCCAGGACGTCCTTACCTTTGTCGGACATTTTGATAATCTTCGTGTGGGAGTTATTGTCCTGGCTAATGTCAACTGTAAAGTCGTATTTTACCATGCGGGCTGACCCCCTAAGTATTGAATAATTAGACTTTCGATCTCACGATTTCAAAGAATTTCATTCCGGACGGCAGCCTTGATTGCCACCCCGCACGTGGTTCGTTGAAACCACCGACGGGGCGACTCCGGAGAACATGCCACGATAGGCAGGACACGCCCTTTTGTTGCTCCATAAAGATTTACAGGGCTCACGGCTTTATCCGTACTAAGAGCGATCACCCGCTCTATGCCACAGTCAATGGCGGCGTCAATGACATTTTGCGTGCCAATGATATTCGTCTGGACCGCCTCAAAGGGATTGTATTCCGCCGCCGGAACCTGTTTCAAGGCGGCGGCGTGGATGACATAATCCACCCCGTGAAAGGCCCGGTACAGACGGTCTTTGTCACGCATATCACCAATGAAATACCTCAGGCAAGGGTATTCCTGCCGGCTGAAAATTTGTTGCATCTCAAACTGTTTTAGCTCGTCGCGGCTGAAAATAATCAGCCTCCTTGGCCTAAAACGGGAAAGAACGACCTCAACAAACTTTCGGCCGAAGGAGCCTGTCCCCCCGGTAACTAAGACCGTTTTATCATCGAGCATTTATGAAACCTGCTTTCCGGAACGGAATAGAGATAAAACGTTATTAATTAACTAATCGTCAGGACAGGGCGTCTCTTAACCCGGAAAAATCTTACCTTTACTTGGAATCCACCCTCGAGATCACCAGGTTCTTTACTGCTTCAGGTGACTGACCGGCGAGTTCCTGAAGTTCCGGAAGATGTACCGTATGCCCCGAGTCGGAAAGGGCTTCTGCCAGATCACCGATAACGTACGGTGCCGCCGCACCCGCCGGCTTTAAAGCAAGAATAGAATAAGCCACGAATCTTGTCTTCCCGTTAAATTTACAGACCACAACATTTTTTTCCATTATTTTCGACATAATACCTGATAATTCCTCCTGGAAAATATAAAATTTCTGTTAATTTCACTATACTCTCTTCCTAACCCCCTAAAGAAATAATATCCAGCAGACGAATCTAAGAAATGAAGGCAGGCTAGTTTTTTGCTACCGGCGGCCGACGGTAAGAACTGGCTTAGTCCTTTTGATGTGTGTCGCGCGACAGAAAAATTGAAGCTTCAAGCAGCTCACCAAAGTAAAGGAGGAATGCGAAAGGATGATCATCAACCACAACATCAGCGCTTTAAACGCCTGGCGTGGGTTGTCCCAGACCAACAGCGCCCTGGCCAAGTCGCTGGAAAAGCTCTCCTCCGGGATGCGGATCAACCGGGCGGCGGACGACGCTGCCGGACTCGCCATTTCGGAAAAAATGCGGGGACAGATCAGCGGCTTAAACCAGGCGGTGCGCAACGCCCAGGACGGCATCTCGCTTATCCAGACGGCGGAAGGCGCCCTGAACGAAACCCACAGCATCCTGCAGCGTATGCGGCAGTTGGCGGTACAGGCGGCAAACGATACTGCTACTGATACTGATAGACAGCGTATCCAAGAGGAAGTCAATCAGTTGGTATCAGAAATTGACCGTATTGCCAATACTACAGAATTTAATACGCAAAAGCTCCTAAACGGCAGCTTCGCAGGGCAAATTTTCCATATCGGGGCGAATGCCGGCCAGAATATGTCGATCACTATTAATAACATGGGGGCCGCGTCCCTTGGTGTAAATGGCATCAGCGTAGCTTCTCAGGGTGCTGCCAACACTGCCATCACTACGATTCAAGCGGCCATTGACGAAGTCTCTGTGGAGCGCTCCAAGCTTGGCGCCATCCAGAACCGTCTGGAACACACCATCGCCAACCTGGGTGTGGCGGCGGAAAACCTCTCGGCGGCCGAGTCCCGCATCCGCGACGTGGATATGGCCCAGGAAATGATGAACTTTACGCGTAACCAGATCCTGGTCCAGGCGGGCACGGCGATGCTGGCCCAGGCGAATATGGCCCCGCAGGCTGTCCTCAAGCTTCTCGGTTAACAGCGGTAAGGGGCTGGTCTTCATTCGATCGGCCCCTTTTTACTTCTTTTTTTAAGAGGTGGCTCCGTTGGAAAAACATAAGCATAATTATCAACATCAAGAAATCCCCGACAAAATATACCATGTTCTCCAACAACTAAGCGGGCTCTTGGGTACCGCAGGTGAAGCCGTCAGTGAGGTCTGCCTGCTTTTCCAGCAGGGAGAAACATCCCGGGGGATGCGGGCTTTAACCGAGGTGATCGATGCCCTGCAACATATTCACAATGCCTTAGAATATCTGTGCAGTTCCGGCTACGCGGAGTCCCTGGGTCTTGGGGAGGCAAAAAGCGAGCTCGGGGAAATTTTCCCTGCCATGCTGGGCAGCATTGAAGAGCAGGACTTTTTGGCCCTGGCCGACGTGATGGAGTACGAATTGAAGCCTGCCCTGGCCAGTTGCCGAAACCGGCTTCCAGAGAAACCTTCCCTCTCCAACTAGAAGCAGGTGATCGGAAAAGGCCGGCAGCTTTAAAAAAAGCAGAAAGATCTTGCCGGACGGGGGGTAACTATGCCGGAGATAGAAATCTTTACCGCGAAAAGCGGGGCTCTTTCCGCCAGGGCAAAATTGCCGGACGGACGTTCTCTGCTGTTGCACAGCGCCTACGACCCGGTCAAAGAAGCCCAAAAACTCACCGCCTCCTTCTCCCTGGAGGAAACCGGGGTTATCATTCTGCTTGGCCTGGGACTTGGTTACCACCTGGAGGAAATCGCCAAAAAGATTCCGCCGGAAGCCAAAATACTGGTTATTGAAAAATATGGCGAACTAATCAACCGGGCAAGAACGAAGCTAAAAAACTTGCCATGGTCCAGAATTACGATAACCGGGGAAGAACAAAAAATCAAACACTTTGTATTTTCCCACCGGGAAGAACTCCGTGCCCGGCATCCGGTAATTATTGAGCATCCGCCCTCTTTCCGCCTTGACCCGGCTTATTACGGGGCGATGCGGACGCAGGTGCGCGACTATATCTCCCTGCTGGCGGTTGAACTGAATACAGCCCGGACTCTGAATCCTTCAATCCAGTACAATCTGTTGAAGAACTTTCCGCTCGTCCTTCAGGACCCGGGAGTGGCCGTTTTAAAGGACGCCTTCCGAAAAAAGCCGGCGGTGATTGTTGCCGCGGGGCCTTCCCTGGCCAAAAACATCGACCTCCTGCCCCGGGCCAAAAACCGCGGCGTCCTGATCTGCGTAGGCACGGCTTTAAAGGCGCTGCAAAAAAAGGGCATCGAACCGGACCTGGTCGTCACCATTGACCCCATGACGGCCAATTACCGGCTTTTTGAAAACATGCGCCCGACGCGGGCCTTTTTATGCTACGAACACCAGACTTACCCGAACATTTTACCCCTTTTTCCCGAACGGCGATTTGCCTTTCACGCGCTGATCAACCACCTGGGGCTGTGGCTGCATACCCTGTACGGCTACAAAGGAGAAATCGAACCCGGCGGCTCGGTGGCCATCGCCGCCTTTGAAATCGCCTGCCTGCTCGGGGCCGATCCAATTGTTTTCATCGGCCAGGATCTGGCCTACACAGACGGTTACACTCACGCCCGGGGAACTCAATACGACGGACAAAAAGCCGATCTGAACAATCCCCACGTGATCGAAGTGCCGGCCGTCGGCGGCGGGACGGTGTATACTTCCCGGGCCTTGCACGGCTTCCTGGTGCGCTTTGAAGAACTGTTTAAAAAACACAGCGACAGGCTGATCATCGACGCCACCGAAGGAGGGGCGGTAAAACGGGGGGCCAGGATAATGACTTTTCAGGAAGCGCTCGACCAGTACTTTCCAGAGGAATTTCCGATCCTCCCCTGCATCGAAGAGTTGCACGAAAAGGGCAAGCCCCCTGTTTCAACTATACTGCCGAAGGCTGCCGAAGAAATTCGCCAAACCATGCTCGAATACGAAGGTTTTATCAGCAAACTGGATAATTTAATCAATCTGGCCAAAACAGTCAGCAGGCTTGATGCCGCCGCCACCGCCCGTTCCCCGGCAGGAAACGGCAATGGTTTTTGGCGGCGGGCGGCCGGGCAGTCTCTCAAAGAAAAGGCTACACAGTTGAACAATGCCCTGAAGGAAGTAAATGCCTGCGGCAAAATGATCAACCTGCTGAGTTTATTAACTATAGATGTCGAACTGGCCCGCCCCCTGCCCGAAGACGCCACCCTGGCCGAACAGCTGGAGCGCATTCAGGAAGCTTACGGCAGGTACCGCGGAGCGGCCGGGGTAATGGTTGAACAATTGAAGGAAACATTGGCAGACCTGGAAAGACTGGAGAAGCTGCAAATCGGTACAGAAGGGGGGATACCGGTCAAGCATGGGCATTAACAGCGTAACGGCGGCCTACCCGGCCAGTCCCGTTCCGGAGCGAAATCCAGAAAAACCGCCGCAAACTTTCCGGGAAAACGAAAAAAACAGCTTTCCGTCTCCTTTCCGGGAACCGGCGGAAGAGCTTATCCCCGCTCTGGAAAAACTCAATAAAACCGCGCCTATCTTTGATTTTCGATTTCACTTTCTCATCCACGAAGAAACAAGGCGCATCATGGTCCAGATCATCGATCAGGAAACGGGCAAGGTACTTAATGAAATCCCGCCGGAAAAAATCCTGGACCTGGTGGCCCGCATCCAGGAGTTGGTGGGATTGCTGGTAGACGAAAAGCGGTGACCCGCAATAGGGAAGCTAAAATGGCGGCGTAGATACTAACCCACATAATCAATTACAGGCAACCGCAGGCAACAAACGAAATGAGTGGAGGCAACCCTGATGATCTATTACTTCAACCCGGTTAACCGCATGACCGGCCTGGCCTCAGGGCTGGATACGAAAAGCATCGTGGAAGACCTGATGAAAGCCGCCCGCATACCCCTGGACCGGATGCTGCAGAGCCAGCAGTTGCTCCAGTGGAAGAAGGAAGACTACCGGGCGATCAATACCACGCTCACCAACCTGCGGACCAGTTACGTTTTCCCTTTAAAATTGCAGTCCAGCTTCCTGGTTAAAAAGGCGACTTCCAGCGACGAGTCGGTAGTGGCCGCCACCGCGAGCACAAAGGCCATCAGCGGCATTTATACCATTACCAGGGTGGATCAACTGGCTGCCGCCCATTCCGTAGCCTCCGATGTGGTCAATCCGGTCGTCCTGGAAGATACTTTTATCAATTCGGCAAATATCGACCTGGCCAACACCACCGCTTACGTGGACTACGCCAAGGGAAAGGTAACCACCTCCGCCGCCGGAACGGAAGTTTTCGAGTCCATCAACAAAACCGGCTTAAACGTAAGCAAGTTTCGTTTTAATGCAAGTACTTACGTTCCTTCAGGAACGTCCATCACTTTTTATTATTCCACCGACGGCGGGTCCACCTGGACGGCAGTAAACGCCGGGGATGAAGTCACCCTGGGCACTCCTGCCACGCAGCTTAAGTTCAAAGCAGAACTCACCGGCACCGCCGACGCCAAACCCGAACTCCTGGATTACAGTTTTCAGGATATATCGCAGAGTTTCGAGGGAACCTTCAAGATCAACGGCAAAAGCATTACCGTGGCGGCCGGCACCACCAGCCTCACGACCATCCGCGACCTGATCAACAATGCCAACGCCGGGGTCACGGCCCAGGTGGCCGACAGCCGCCTGATCATCACCAGCAACGCCATCGGTTCCGGGGGCGCCATCCAGTTTGTGGACGATGCCGGCACGGATATTTTAACAAAGCTAGGTGTACTTACCAATACGGATACAATTAAAAACGAGCTGCAGGCCGCCAGGGACGCCCAACTGGTGTACGGAGGGCTGACGATCACCCGGTCGGCCAACGTGATCACCGACCTCATCCAGGGCGTAACTTTAGAGTTAAAAAAGACCAGCGCCTCTCCGGTGACCATCAACGTCAGCACCGACGCCGATGCGGTAGTCGGCACCATCAAGCAGTTTATCGACCAATATAATGCTGCCCTGGACCAAATAGTCGGCGAACTGAAAGAAGAACGCTACCGGGATTACCTTCCCCTGACGGAAGACCAAAAGAAAGAAATGTCCGAAGATGAAATCAAGAAGTGGGAGGAAAAAGCCCGGAGCGGGTTATTGAAGAGCGATCCCATCCTCAACGATATCCTCGTCTGGGTCCGGAACGCCGTGGAAAGAGCGGTTGCGGGCGCGCCCCGGGAAACGGACGTTCTATACGACATCGGCATTACTTTCGGGGATTACTGGTCCGGCACCAGCCACCGGCTTTACCTGGACGAAACAAAGCTGCGGGAGACCATCTCCACCAACCCCGACGGAGTGATGCAGCTATTCACGAAAACAGGGGCCACCGAGGAAGAGAAGGGCATCGGGATCCGCCTGTACGATGCACTCAAGCGGGGCATTGACCGTCTGAAGGATGAAGCAGGAAGCCCCAGCAGCTACTTTTACGACACTTCCTACCTCAGTGAATCCATCAGGGACCTTCAGGAACGGATCGACGCGGAAAGCGAGCGCCTGGCCAAGCTGGAGGAAAGCTACTGGCGGCAGTTTACGGCCATGGAACAGTTCATCGCCCAAATGAATTCCCAGAGCATGTGGCTGGCGCAGCAGTTCAACATGTACGCAGCAGGGTAAGCGGGCAGCTGAAATTTATCTAAACAATTTCTAAATAACCATCTTTGTAGTCAATAACAGTTCTAAAATTCTTTAGAAAACTTAAACCAAGTAACCCTCTTACCCCCGCAAGTTCGGGTATATCATGACAAATGAGCTCTACATTGCCGGCTCTTACATCACCGACTGCCATACTTAACACACGAATTTTGGGAACTTTTATTACCCCGTTGGCGGTAATGATTTCTTGTCGATCTGGTGCAGTGGCAGGATCGTAACCAATTAGTTCAAGGATTGACCAGGCAACAACAGTAAAAGTTGCACCTGTATCAAGAATTAAGTCTACTCTGACAGAGCCTTTTGGGCCTGTGATTTTTACATTTCTCACAATAAGCGGTATACCTACTGGTAACTGCATGGCTTTCACCTAAAACATTGCCGCGTATCCCTCAGGAATTGAGGGTCCAGCAAACGTTATATAGATATCTCCAAGCTTACCAAGATCACACTCAAGTATTTTTTTATCAAAGAGGTGCCTGTCTTTAATATGAAAAATTACTTCACCTTCTGGATTGCTGCCCTCCTCAAAAGGAACGAAAGCAATCCACTCGCCCGGGTATTTGGATTTTGCCTCTTCAAGCTTCATGATAACACCTCCAGTGGTATTGTTTTCAATACAGATTTTATCACATCCCAGGCAGATAGAGCAATCATAATTCCTCCACCTTAGCGCGTTCACGTACTTTGGTTCGCTAATTTTTTAGTTTGCAGGTAACCCCTCCAAATATTTACTTTTTTTGAGAGGTGATCACTTTGACAACAGCTAACCCCTATCAGCAGTATCAACAAAACGCCGTCCTTACCGCCGACCCCGGGCGGCTTACGCTCCTGCTCTTTAACGGGGCGGCAAAGTTTGCCCGCCAGGCGGTGGAATCCATCAAAAACAAGGATATCCCCGGCGCCCATCAAGCCATTACCAGGGCGCAGGATATTGTGTTTTACCTCTTGTCTACCGTCAACACGGAATCGGAGGTCGGCAAAAACCTGTCCGCCCTGTACGACTACATGCACCGCCGCCTGGTCGAAGCCAACGTTAAAAAGGACATTTCTATTTTAGAAGAAGTCAGCGGGATGCTGGAAGACCTGGGCGCCAGCTGGCAGGAAGCTATAAAACAGGCCCCCGCCCAGCAGCTCAGCAGCGATAGCTAAAAAACTAAATTTTTCATCGGTCCGGCCTTTGCAAAAATTTGCATATTTCAACTGCCACCTTCACCTATATCCACAAAACAGGAGAATTTTTGTGTTAGAAGCTCTGCTTTCTCAAAAAAGGACGCTTTTAGAAGAAATGGTTAAAATGCACCGCCAGGTAACGGAACACCTAAAAAAACCGGACGGGGATTTCCTGGAAAAACTTGCCGGGGCCATGTCTGACTTAGAAAAGTTACGGGAACAAATTAATGAACTGGATGCCGCGATAAGCGAACAAAAAAAACATGGGGAAATCTATGCAAAAATAATCGCCGGCAAAGAGGAAGAAATCAAGAGAATCCTGGCGCAAATCCAGGCAATTCAGGAACAAAACGTTTCCCTGGCCAAAGGACTCCGGGATGAAATCAGCGGAAAATTAAAAAGCCTGCGGGAAGGCAGGCAGGCGATGGCTTACTTAAAAAAAGAACGTATGCTGAACGGAAACTCTTTGAACAGAACCTTTTAGGGTCAATGCTTTTGATGCCGCTTATGAAATTACATTAATGATTTTACAGATATTGATCAAGAAGCAACCCTAAAGCTTTGAAAGGTTCTTGGGCAAGAGTAACTGCGTCATCAGGAGTCATTTCCGCTTTTACTTCCCCTGACTCCCTGTTAACAAGTTGCACCACGGATTTACCTTCTTCTCTTTCGCGTACCAAAAACTCCAGCGGCTGGTTATAGGCCTCGGCCGCCTGGTTCAAACGGGCAACCGCCTTAATCAGGTTCTCCCTGCGCACTTTCCCCCCTTCTTCTGAAGGCGGACCCTGGGGAAATACGTCTTCCCGCCGCACGGCGCTGGCCGGCTCGATTCTGCGCAGCGGGGCAACCTCCTGAGAGGCAAGGGACTGCAGGCCACCGGCGCCAACTTTCATGATCAAACACCCCCTGAAATAGACTCTCTGAAAAAAACTCTCGATAGTTATACCCCTGCATGAATTATCCCGATCTCACTTGTACTCTTTAATTCCAGTGGAATCTTTTACCTCAGGTAATCCAGCAAAGACGTCTGCAGCATTCTAGCGCCTGCCGAAAGGGCGGCCTGGTAGGACAACTGCTTTTGCTGGAACTCGATGGTAGCCCGCGCAATGTCGCTGTCCTGCAGATTCGAAAGCACGCCGGTCATGCGCACTCCATTGTCCTTCATCTGAGTTTGGAGATTCTCCAAGCGAGTGGTGCGGGAACCCGTGGTCACCCGGTGCTGCATCAACCAGTCCAAAGAAACATCCAGTTCTCCCAACGCATTGTCCACTTCAGCATAGTCCCCGCTGTCCAGCGCATTGTACAGATGAGAAAGCGTATCGAAAATACTCGGTGCACCGCCACCAGGGGAAGCCAGAAACAATTCTTGACCGTCAGTGTTAACCTGGACCACCGAACCGTAAAAGACCGCCCGCTCAATTTTGTCGTTATTGCCGTTGAACACAACCTGACCGGTTAAGGGATTACGTTCAAAAGGTCGGGTGCCGACGTTTGAGCCGGCAAATATATACTTTCCCCCTAAGGAGGTGTTGCCCACGTCAACCATACCGTCGATAATGTTATCGATCTGTTGGGCCAGCAACTTCATGTCTTCTTGAGTTAAGGTGCCATTGGCTCCCTGGACGGCGATCTGCCGGGCCTGCTGCAAGAGGCTGGTGGCGTTTCCCATGGCGGCATCGGCTTGATTCAGCCAGGACAAGCCGTCATCCACGTTGCGTAAATACTGCCTGGTGCTGTCCAAATCGGACATTACAGACATAATTTGCGAGGTACCGCTGGGATCATCGCTGGGACGGTTAACTTTTTTCCCGGTGGACATGCGTTCCTGGCTGCGCACCAGTCCCTCCAGGTTGAGTTGAATTGCGTTTATTAAATGGGCTCCGATCATATTGTGGGTAATCCGCATAGCATAAGCTCCCCCTTCCGGCCTTAACCAATCCCTTAGTGGTTACGCCGGCGACGTTAAAAAGTGAAAGCCACAATGATTTTACTTTTACCTTAACTTACAATACCCCCATCCGGTTAATCAGCGTGTCCAGCATGCTGTCTAACACTGTCATCACCCGTGCCGACGCCTGGTAGGCGTACTGGAACTGCGTTAAGCGAGTGAGTTCCTCGTCTAAAGAAACGCCGGAGACAGACTGGCGCAAGTTTTCCAGTTGCTGCAAGACCGCCCTGGCAGTGCCCGCCTGGTGACTGGAGCCCTGGGCGTCGGTGCCGATGCCGGAAACCAGGCCGCGGTAGTATGCCTCAAAAGTATTCCCGTCAAGTTCAGGAATCAATCCTTCCCGCAACTGGGCAATTTGTAGTGCTTTTTCACCGTTAACTTTATTGACATCATTTTTAATTTCAGTGCTAAGGTCTATATTACTCGCGTCCGCGCCATCTAAAAAAAAGTCAGGATAACCGGATACTTCGTGTTCAGTATTCACGTAGTAAACTATATTTTTAGCCAGTTCGTTAAGTTTATAAATATATCCGCCATTAAGACTGCCAGACCCATCTTTACTTGCTATTCTCCAACGGGCGCTTTCCGCCCCAGCCAGAGAGCCGGGAAGCTTAAATGCCACTGTGTCGTCTGTTATATCGACATTTCCAACAGGATTATTTAAACTATCAAATATCTTTAAAGTTAATTTATCTGTTGTGGGATCGAATAAGTCATTTAGATCAATATGATTAAAGTCACCAGTTGCGCTAACCAGTTGCACGCCAGTAGTGGAATTGGAAATCTTAACATCTACTGTTCCGTTGTCTTGAAACTTTACTTCCACTTGGATTATTTCAGTCAATTCATCCAGCAAGAGATCGCGCTTGTCAAGCAAATCATTGGGCTGATTGCCGTTTGCCACAATTCGTTCGATGGATTTATTTAAATCACCCAATTCCCCGGCTATTTCATTAATCCGCTGTGCCTTAAGCTTAATCAAATCTTCCTGGCTTTTTCTGATCTCGCTCAACTGCCTGTAAATATGCCGGAAATTAACCGCCAGCTCCTCCCCCGCTTCCTTCACCACCGCTTTCAGCCCCGGGTCGCTGGGGTTGTTGTTCAATTCGTGCCAGGCGTCGAAGAACCGGGCGAGAACGCTTCCCAGCCCCACCTCCGAAGGCTCCGGAAACACCGCCTCCACCCTCTGCAGGGCGTCCTGGCGGGCCTGCCAGAAGCCGTCCCCACCTTTTGCGTAACGCACCTGGCCGTCCAGCAGAGCGTCGCGGATGCGGCGGATTTGCGCCACCTCCGTGCCGGTGCCGAGCTGGCCGGGGAGCAGGCGCTGGGCCAGATTGGGCAGAGTATAGGGATCGGTGGCGGAAAAAACGGGGTCCTGCCGGGTATAACCCTCCGTACTGGCGTTGGCCAGGTTGTGCGCCGTTACGTCCATGGCGTTGCGGCCAGCCATCAGGCCCCGGCGGGCGATTTCAATCCCGAAGAAAGTGGAGATCACGCAAGCATCATCCTTATTAAAAAATTATATTTACCGCTATACCTGGCGATCGAAAACCCCAACCGGTTTTTGCTTCGTTTGCAGAAAACCTCTGGGGTCGTACATTTCTCCCTGCGCTGCGGCAATGAGTTTCGTTAATTGCCGCTGGAACCGGAAAGCCCTGAGCAACAAAATTTTTCCCGTTTCATTTATTTGCCGAAGCTGCGCGACGGCAACGGCCAACCGGTTATACAACGAAGCAAAGGCGTCCTGCAGCTCGGCGGGAGCAAGGGAGGTTACTTCGCCAAAATGGGCATCTGTTTTAGAATTCTTAATTAAATCCTGCTGCACCTGCAACCTTTTCTCTTCGAGTTTTGCCAGCTCACCGGCCAGAAATTCCTGCTGCTCCGTCACGGAGATAATTTCGGAAGGGGCGTTTTCTTTCAGGGCGCGAATTAAGTTGCTTCCGGCTGCCTTCAGCTCTTCAACTACGGCCAGTTCTTGTTGCAACAAAGCCAGCAAAATTTTAAAGCCGCTTTCCGGCATCAGCAGCCGCCTCCCCAATTTAAACTCTTTTATCCAGCCGGTGTTCGGCCATTATTCCCTCGGCAATTTTTTCCGCATCCAGCTGGTAAGTTCCCCGTTCAAGTTGTTTTTTAATGGCGCTCACCAGTTCGGCCCGTACTTCCGGGATTTCTTTTAAACGGACGCGGTACAGCTGGAGCTCCCGCGCCCGGGCGGAAATCTCAATTTCGTCGGTCCGCATAGACTTTTGGTCAGCCTTGCGGACATTCCCTTGTTCGTCTTTTTCAATTTTTTGGACGCGTTTAAGATATGCTTCAGCGACCATCCGGGGATCAAAATTGTTGGTGATTTTCACCGAACCCCCCCTTTTTTTAAGCCTGAAACCTCTTCGACAAAAGCGCGGGACGTCAGGTACCCTACTAAAGTTATCGACCCGATCGGGCCATTCTTTAGTTATGTTAAAAATTTCTTTTTCAGATCATATTTACAATTTCCCCGGCAATTTCCCCCAACGGCAGCACTTTTTGCGCCGCGCCCGCTTCAATGGCCGCCTTCGGCATGCCGAAAACGACGCAGGTGCTTTCGGCTTCGGCAATGGTGGGGCCGCCGCGCTCCCGGATCGCGGCCATTCCTTTGGCGCCGTCCCGGCCCATGCCGGTGAGCAACACGCCCATGGCGTGAGCGCCGTACACTTCGGCGGCCGACGTCATCACGCCGTCCACCGAGGGGCGAAACACACCCGGCGAACGGGGTTCTCCGCAACTTTCCAGGCGGACGCTGACGCTGCCGGCGCGCCCGCGAAAGGCTAAATCGCACCCCGCGGGAGCCACCAGCACCTGGCCGGGTGTCACCGGGTCGCCCGCTTCGGCGTGCTTTACCTGCAGCCGGCTGCGCCGGGCCAAATGCTCAGCCAGAGACCTGGAAAAACCGGGCGGCAGGTGCTGAACAACCACCACGGCGGCGGGAAAACCGGCCGGCAGGGCGGGGATTAAAACCTGCAGGGCGGCCGGCCCGCCGGTGGAAGAACCCACCACGACAAGATCCACCCGCCCGGCTTTTCCCCGGACGGCTTCCGTCCCCCCGGCAGGGCGCGCGGGCACCCCGTCCGCGCCTTTTTCCCGGGCGGCCGCCGGGCTTTCCGGCGTTGCTCCCTGCCCGGCCTGGTACTCCCTTTCGGGTTCGGACAGGCGCCCAGGAAGCTTTTTCTCAGGTATTTCCGGAAGGAACCTCTCGGCAGCAACCGGTGAACGGGTTTCACCCGCACCTGCCGCCTGTTCTGAAGAAGGTTTTCCTAAAGAAGGTTTGCGTAAAGCCGGTCTAAGCAATCCCAGTTTACGGGACGACACCATGGCCGCCGTTTTTAATTTTAAAGCCAGTTCGGCGACCATTACGTCCAGATAACCCGGTTTTTCCGGCTTGGCCACAAAATCCACGGCTCCCAGGGAAAGGGCCTGCATGGTGGCTCTGGCGCCCTTCGTGGTGTGGCTGCTCAACATCACCACCGGCGCAGGGCACCGGCGCATTACCTGCCGGAGCACGCCCAGGCCGTCCAGCACGGGCATTTCCAGATCCAGCGAAACGGCCTCCGGCCTTAAAGCGCAGATTTTTTTAACCGCTTCTTCCCCGTCGGCTGCCGTATCAATAACCACAAAGTCGCCGGTGGCCTCCAGCAAGCGGGCCACCAGGCGACGCATCAAGGCTGAATCATCGACGATCAGGACCTTTACCGGCGGCATAAGCTACCTCTTTCGCTGTTAACATTAAATTAAAGATCAGGCACAAAGCTTCCCAGGCACAAAGGCACAAAGTTAAAAGGCAGAAAAAAGAATTTACTTCCTTCCTACCCCGCCGCGTATGCCGCCGCTTCTTCCACGCCGCCCTCCTTGACGATGCTGCGCGCATCGACAATCAGAGCTACGCTGCCGTCTCCCAGGATGGTGGCGCCCGAAAGGCCGCTCACCTGACCCAGGTAGCTTCCCAGGGACTTGATCACGATTTCCTGCTCCCCGATGAGCCTGTCCACCACCACGCCCACTTTTTTATCGCCGGAGCCCAAAACAACCACAAAAACCCGCTCGCCCGGGTTGCTTTCCTGGTTAAAGAAGTGGGCCAGCCGAATCAGGGGCAAAACGCGGCCGCGCACCACAATCACTTCATTATGCCTGACGCGCCTGATCTCACCGGGCTTTAACGCCAGGGTCTCGACCACGTTGGTCAGCGGAAAAGCGTAAACCTGTTCTCCCAGCGTCACCATCAGGGCCCGGATAATGGCCAGGGTGAGCGGCAGCTTGATGGTAAAGGTGGTCCCTGCACCAGGCGCACTGTCGTATTCCACCGAACCGTTGATTTGCTCAATCTGGTTGCGCACGATGTCCATGCCCACGCCCCGTCCGGAGACGTCGCTGACGTCCGCGGAAGTGGAAAAACCGGGGGTGAAGATGAGATCCAGGGCTTCCTTATCGGTCAGGCGGGCCGCCGCTTCGGCACTGAGCAGCCCTTTTTCCACTGCTTTTCTGCGCATCACGGCCGGGTCCATGCCGCGCCCGTCGTCGGCGAGGGTAATTTCGATCTGGCCCTCCACGTAAGCGGCCTTCAACAATATTTTACCCGTCCGGGGTTTGCCCAGCCGGATCCTTTCCTCCGGCGGTTCAATGCCGTGGTCTACAGAGTTGCGCAGCAGGTGGATCAGGGGATCGCCGATGACCTCGATAACGTTCCGGTCCAGTTCCGTTTCGCGCCCCTCGATAATAAAATCTACTTCTTTGCCCATTTTGTGGGCGAGGTCCCGCACCATCCGGGGCAGCCGGTTAAAGACGTAGGCCACGGGCAGCATCCGCGCCTTCATGATTTCCTCCTGCAGGCTGTTGGTAACCTGCCCCAGGTGACTGGAAATCTCCAGCATGTTCTCGGCCAGCTCGTCACCGTAACGGCTTTCAAAAACGTCTACGAAACGATCCAGCCGCGTGCGGTCGATCACCAGTTCACCAACCAGGTTCATCAAAGCATCGAGCTTTTGCACGTCCACGCGCACAGTTTTAATATTGTCCCTGGGCTGGTCCGCGATCCGCTCCCGGAAAGCGGCGGCGGCCGCCGTAACCTCACCGGGCCCGGGAGCGGCGGCGGCAAATCCGGCGCGGATCTGCCGGATCTTTACGTTCGTCACTTCGGCAATAGAAAAAATAAGGTTCTTAATCTGACCGGCGTCCTCCTGCGTAAAAATCAAAACGCCAAAACCGCTGCCGTACTTTCCATCCTGGAGATCCTCGGCGGGAGGGACGCTTTTAATGATTTCCCCCACCTGCTGCAGCGTCTCAAAAATCAGAAAGGCGCGGGCGGCTTTCATCTGACAGGCCGGGTCAATGCCGATTTCCACCCAGTACGCCTGGTAGCCGCGTACTTCGGCTTCCCGCAGCAGCGACTCCTCAACGTCGCTTAACGCCACCCCGCCTCCGAACGGGGAGTCTCCTCCGGCGGCCGGGGCTTCCGTCCCTTTATCTTCCGGAAAGACCCCGGCGGTTGGGGCGGGCGGGGCCTCCTTCGCTGCGGCGGCAGGAGCCTCCTTCGCTGCAGCGGCACCTCCGGCAACGCCGGCAACGGAAGCCGCCTCGCAACTTACCGTGCATTCACGCAAGCTGGCCACAATGCCGGCAATATCGGTAGTTTCCGTTTTCGTTTTAGCAATTTCTTCCTTGAGCGCCCGCAGGGTGTCCAGCGCTTCAAAAAGGGTGTCGACGAGCGCCTCGTTAACAACCAGGCTCCCCTGGCGCAGGCGGTCGAAAATATTTTCGATCTCGTGGGTCAGGGCGGACATTTTTTCGTACCCCATTACCGCCGAAGAACCTTTGATGGTGTGGGCGGCCCGGAAAATCTCCTGAATTGCCTCGGAGCTGCTGCCCCCCTTCTCCATTAAAAGCAGGTTGTCGCTGATCACCTGCAGCTTTTCTTCCAGTTCCTCAAAGAATATGCTGATTTCTTCGTCGGTAAACATAAGCCCACCTTCCTGGAACTAAATATAAGCACAAGCGGCTAAACTCCGGCAGCGGCGGCTGCTTCTTCTAAAGCCTCTTTTTCTCGTTCGTAAAGAATCCGGTGCGCGTCCAGAAGAATAATGAGCCGCTCGTCAATCAACACGATGCCCTGTAAATAAGCGGTTGCCCGGCTGGTGACGATTTCCGGCGGCGGCTTGATCTGGCCGCCGGAAAACCGGAGCACTTCCGAAACGCCGTCCACAACCATTCCCACCGTGGTACCGCCGGCTTCCACGATAATAATCTTGCTGTGTTCGCTGACCCGCCCCGGGCGGGCCAGGCCAAAACGTTTCGCCAGGTCGATCACTGGAATAACCTGGCCGCGCAACTTAATTACCCCTTCGATAAAATCAGGGCTGCCGGGAACCTGCGTAACGGTTTCCGGGCGGATAATTTCCAGGACATTACTTATATCCACCCCGTACGTCTGCCCCGCCAGTTCAAATACGACCACCTGCATGGTCTGGCCGGCGGTTTTCTTCATAACCACCCACTCTCCTTAACTTTATTCAACAACCAAACCACGGCATACCTTTTTCCGGGCCAGCCTTTTTCTTTGCGCTTTTTCAATTTGGTCATCGCCCATGCCCCTTTATAATTTCGCCCCTTTGGGCTTCTATCCTTTCATTTCTTCCGGGCCTCCGTCTCTCTATACCTCTTCTTTCCCCCTGTCCCTTTGACCCTTTGTGCCTTTGTGCCTGTTTAACTTTGTGCCTTGTGGTTACTCTTCCTCCCGCCCGGAAGCCTGCTGCATCTCCCTGATCTCCGGCTTCAAGAAAGCGGTGAGGCGTTCCCTGATTAAAATGGGGTTGTAGCCTGCCTGCAGGGAGACTACACCTTCCAGCATGAGCTGACGGAGGAGCAACTCCTTTTTGCTGAGGTTCTGCAGCTTGGTTGCAATGGGCAGCCAGAACACGTTGGCGCTGGAAACGCCGTAAAGAGTGGCGATGAAAGCCAGGGCAATGGCCGGTCCCAGGTTTTCCGGCTTATCGATGGACCCCAACACGTGCACCAGGCCCATAACCGTACCGATAATGCCCATGGTGGGGGCGTATCCGCCCGCCGCCTCAAAAACACCCGCCCCCGTCTGGTGCCGGTCCTGGATGGAAAATATCTCCACCTCCAAAATGTTCCGCACCAGGTCCGGGTCGGTGCCGTCCACAACTAACTGGATTCCTTTCCGCAAAAACGGATCATCTATTTCCTCCAGGCGGTTTTCCAAATACAGGAGCCCTTCGCGCCTGGCTTCTTCAGCCAGTTTAACAATCAACTCAATGGTGCCGGCCGGATCGGGGGGGTTGCGCAAAAAGGCTACCGTTAAAAGCTTCGGGACAACCTTTAAATCATTTAAAGAAAAGCTTAAGATCGTTGCGCCGATGGTGCCGCCGAAAACGATCATGGCCGCGGTAACCTGGAACAACGCGCCAAGATGGCCGCCCTCCAGAACAAAGCCGCCTACCAGAGCAACAACCGCCAGAATCAGCCCGATAAAAGCAGTGGGGTCCATCAAACTTTTCCTTTCTTTCCCTGAATTACCCGGCTGCCCCGGCGCCGGGCGTTTCCCCGGCTGGCGCTCCGCCGGCAGGTATTCCGACCGCTTCCGAACCTTTATACCGGCTGCGCAAGATAACTATATCCACCCGCCGGTTTTGCTGCCGGTTGGCCTCCGAATCGTTGGGCACCCGCGGCCGGTACTCGCCGTAAGCCACCGCCGAAAGGCGCTGGGGCGGAAAACCGCTGCCGCTGATTAATTCCTGCACAGTGGCCAGGGCACGGGCGCTGGAGAGCTCCCAGTTGGATTTGTACAAGGCGTTGTGAATAGGGATATCGCAGGTATGGCCCTCGATCCGGATATAATTGGGTGTTTTCATCAGGATCGGGGCTATCTTCGCAATAATTTCCTTCGCCTGCGGCGTCAGCTCCGCCGAACCGATCTTGAAAAGCACTTCGTCCTGAAAACTAACGACAATTCCCCGCTCTTCGCTGATTACCGAAATCTTTGCCGCCAGCCCTGTTTTCTCAATAAAACTGACCAGCTGCCGGCGAATATTTTCCATCTCCGCTTTATCGACGAGATCTTCCATGGTCTCGCGCTCAACGCCACTGATCCCCGGCGTTAAAGTGGGGCCGAGTTCCTGGAAAACCATCGTGCCCCCGCCCATGACCCTACTTAGTGATTCGGCCAGGTGTTGAAACTTCTTGATATCAACCCGGCTGATCGTGTACATGACAATAAAAAAAATTAACAATAACGTAATCATATCGGCGTAGGTGATCAGCCAGCGCTCCATACTGCCGTGCTTTATTTTTGTAGTCGGCCTCTTCAATGAGTGACGCCCCTTTCTTGACTTTTAAACTCTCAATTAAGTATTCGATCGTTTAATCCCCTTTTTTACCAAATTTCGACCAAAAAAATAAATATCCTCCGTCAAAATTTACGGGAGCGCAAAATTGAAAAGACCAGCGCCAGGCCAAGGATACCGCCGGCGACGAAAAGCAATTCGGCCAGGCTTACCCCGCGAAAGACCACGTCCTCCCGGCCGGCGAGCAGTGCCGAACCAATCATTAATGAACCCAGCAAAATGCTCAAAACCAGCCGGTTGACCAGGACGTTGATCCTGCCCATGATCCGTTCCGTTTCGGGATTCCGGGCAGTTACCTTCAACTGCCCGGTCGCGGCCAGCTCCAGGACCTGCTCCAGGCGGCGCGGCAGGTGGGTGAACAGGTGGTGGTAATCAGCAAGATTTTCGAAAACCAACCGGCGAATGCCCTGGAGGCTGAAGCGGCGGGCCAGCAGGCGGCGGCTAAGCGGCCGGGCGATTTCGGCAATGCTCAGCTCCGGGTCAAGCTGCCTGCTCACCCCCTCGGCAGTCACCAGCGCCTTGGCCAGCATGGTAATCTGGGTAGGGATGCGGATGCGGTGTCTAAAGGCGATGTCGACCACGTCGTTTACCGAGTCGGCCAACCTTAGTTCTTTAAAGGGAACGGCGTAGTACTTATCCCTCATTTTTTCAACGTCCCGATAAAACGCGTGACGGTCTATCCCGGGCGGCAGCACGCCCATCCCGGCGATTGCCCGCGCCACCTGGGGCGTGCTTCTGTTGACCAGCCCCAAAACCAGATCACCAATCTTTTCCTTTAAATTTTCATCCAGCCGCCCCACAATGCCGAAATCCATAAACATCAGCCTGTCGCCGGGAAGGGCGAACAGGTTGCCGGGGTGGGGGTCGGCGTGAAAAAATCCGTCAATTAAAATTTGCCGGAGCAGCGCATCGGTGAGGAGGCGCGCAATTTTGCGGCCGTTTACCCCCTGCCGGGCGAGTTCCGCGGCATCGTTCAATTTAACGCCCTCCACGTATTCCATGGTCAGCACCCTGGGCGTGCTATATTCCCAGTAGACGGCGGGGATGTATATGTTCGGGTCGTCGCGGAAATTTTTGCGAAACGTGTCGGCGTGCCGGCCTTCCCTGGTAAAGTCCAGTTCTTCCGTGACGATTTGCTCAAATTCCTCCGCCATCTCGCGAAAACTGCACATCTCCCGGAAAGGGGCGTGCCGGTCCGCCAGGCGGGCAAGGTCGTGAAGGATTTCGAGATCGGTGGCGAGAACTTTTTCAATCTCCGGCCGCCTTACTTTCACCGCCACCCTTTCCTTTGTTTTCAAAACAGCCCGGTGAACCTGCCCGATGGAGGCGGCGGCCAGCGGCGCGCGCTCGAAGCCGGCGAATATTTCCTCCAGGTAGTGGCCGAGCTCCATCTGGACGGTTTCCGCAACCTTTTCAAACGCAAAAGGAGGAACTTTATCCTGCAGCTTTTCCAGTTCCCGGATATATTCCGGCGCCAGAAGGTCCGCCCGCGCCGAGAGCAGCTGGCCCAGCTTAACAAAAGCAGGCCCCAGATCTTCCAGCGCCATGCGCAAACGCCGCGCTTTTTTAGCCCGGGGGAGGTTTTTTGCTTCCGGGCGGGCGGCTAATTCTCTTTTTTTGTGACCCACAAACTGGGTAAGCTCAAGCTCGTGCAATAAGTAGCCGAAACCGTGCCGGATAAGCACGTTGGCAATTTCACGGTAGCGCTGGAAATGTTTGTAGCGTTTACGCAGGCCAAGTTCCATCAGCTTCAGACGCCTCCTCCTGCGCGGCAAAGCAAAAGAATACCTTGCAAAGGGCGCGTTTTCGAAGGCATGTGATAAAATTTACCTGGATAATTTATTTATGGATAGCATGCGCAATTTCCTTTAATCAATAATCCACGAAATTTTAATTACGAAGGGGACAAGTACAAATGGACATTGAAATCCTTGCCACACCAAAGGACATTACGGAAAAGAAGCTCAAAGAAAAGGCGGCGGTCATCTTCGACGTGCTCAGGGCAACCAGCACAATCGTAACCGCGCTGGCCAACGGCTGCCGGGCGGTCATCCCGGCAAAAGAAATTGCGGAAGCCAAAAGAATAGAGGGTGAGTTAAAAAGTAAAGATGTTTTGTTGGGCGGGGAACGGGGCGGGGAACGGGCGCCCGGTTTTCCGCATGGAAACTCGCCCCTGGAGTATCCGCAAGCGGTTGTCGCCGGAAAAGTCCTCGTGCTGACCACGACCAACGGCACCCGGGCCATCCGCCTGGCCGCCAAAGGGGCGTCCGTTTTGTTGATCGGCAGCCTGCTCAACGCCCGCGCCGTGGCCGGGAGGCTGTGGGAACTCCAAAATGACGTTGTGCTGGTCTGCGCGGGGACGAACGGAAATTTTTCTTTAGAAGATGCGCTGGCGGCCGGAGTGGTGGTCAAAGAAATATTGTCGCTTGCCAGCGGCCGAAATAAGATCGGCTGCCGGGAAGGGGATCCCGAAAACCTCCGTCGTTCCGGGCCGGCCACAGAAGCCGGACCAGGAAACCCTCCGGTGATCCTCTCCGATCTGGCCACCGCCGTTTATCGCCTGGCTTTGTGGTACGGCGATAATTTATTGCCGGCTTTTTATGATTCCCGGCACGGTCAAAGGCTTCTCCGGCTGGGGCTGGCCGGCGACCTGGAACACTGCTCCCGGCTCAACCTCTATGATCTGGTGCCGGTTTACCGGCAGGGAATAATCACCGTGCCCTGGCTTTCCCTGCTTTAAGCCGCGAGCACATCCCTCGTTCATTCATTACATCCTTAAGGATCGCTGTCATCCCTACCTTGGAAATATCCCTTTGCCCGCCGTTCGTTTGCCGTCGCTCCAATGCTCCGGGCAAATCGAACGGCGGGCCGGAAGTTTTTATCCCCTGTTGGTGTTGCAAAAAGCGGCATGAAGGTATAATTTCACCCTTGCCAAACGTCCAGACAGATGTTAAAATACTAAAGGAAAGGCGGGATATTCCGCATAACGGGCGCGTAGCTCAGCGGGAGAGCGCTTGACTCACATTCAAGAGGTCGCAGGTTCAATCCCTGCCGCGCCCACCAGATTTATCAAGGGTTTGCGGGATCGGCAAGCTGTTTTTATGTAAACTTGCCCACAAATTTGCCCACAAACCTTTTTTTGTTCATTGCGTCCATTGTGTCCGTTGCGTTCAAGAACCTGTTTCGAGAACCGCGCTGATCCTTTTTGCAGCTCCCTCTTGCATCCCCGGCAGGACGTGCCCGTAAGTTTTTAAGGTGAAAGCGACGCTCGTGTGTCCCAGCCTTTCGGCAGCCTTTCAGCCACGATAGCCAGCGTCTCCCGCGAACTCATGCCCCGGAGGCCAGAAATATCCAGTCGCAACCGGCACTCCGCGCGATGCACAAGACGTGGCTGCCAAACAAGCGTCTCGTCGGTTTCCAGAAGCCCTATCCGCATGGCCTACCAGTCCCAACCGCAGCGTTAGGAGTGAATTGGTTAACGCCGAATCGCCTTCTGCACCTAACGACATTATGGGCGGTAAATTACTTTCAAGAAATCATCTCCTTTTTTTCCCAGCTGTTGGGAAGATACGGTTTTATTCTTCCCCTCGTAAATAATCTGATCCTTCTGGCTAATCTTACGGTAGAATAAGGCTTAGAAGCAGATCCTTTAACAGCAAACTGTAATTTTGGGAGGCCAACGCCATGAAAAAAGAAGGCAGCCCTTCCCGCGCCAGATTATATATAGGTACGTCAGGTTGGGCCTACGGGCACTGGCGGCAAGTTTTCTACCCTGAGAGCTTACCCGCAAAAGACAGGCTGAAATATTACGCCAGAGATTTTCAGACAACCGAAATCAATTACTCTTTTTACCATTTACCGCGCCCGGCCACTTATCTTAAATGGTTCAGCGAAACTCCGGACGGCTTTATTTTTGCCGTCAAAGTTTCTCGTCTGATCACGCACGTTAAAAAATTAAGAGATGTCCGGGAAGCCTGGGCAAAGTTTATTGAGCACGCTTTAAATTTAAAGGAAAAGCTGGGCCCGCTTCTTTTTCAGTTCCCTCCGAACTTCTTGGCGGAAGGAGATGGGTATCAGCGCCTAAAAGATTTTCTATCTTCAAAACCGGGTCAGAACTTGCGTTTAGCTTTTGAGTTTCGCCACAATAGCTGGTGTAGTCAGCAAATTTACGACCTGTTAAAGGAATATAACGCCGCCTGGGTGATTGCCGACTCTTTCCGCTATCCCAAGGTGAAATCTGTCACCGCCGACTTTGTTTACGTACGGATGCACGGCCCGCAAGCCATGTTCAGATCCCTTTACTCCGGTAAAGAATTAAACGAACTGGCTCGGGAGATAAAGCAATGGTTATCCTCGGGTCTGGATGTTTACGTTTATTTTAACAACGATTTCAAAGGTTTTGCAATTGCCAACGCCAGGGAATTGGTTTTAAAATTAGAGGGTTACACGTTGCGTGAAAACCTGTAACAGCAAGAAAAGTTTTTTCCAGTTTTTATGCTTTTTCACTATTTCAGGTGAGCTCCCCATGAGAACATTCGTTCTCTCCATTAATAATGAAAATGAGGCCCAAGGCAGGCATATTTCCCTTTGTGCCTTTGTGCCTGTTGCCTCTGTGCCTCTATTTTCTGAGGATTAATTCATGCGGTTCTTCATCAGAGCAAAGGGGATGACATGGAGATTAAAAATAACCTTTTTCCTTTGTTGCCCAGAAGATATATTAGCCTGGAAAGCATTTCTCAGGTGAGAGAAAACCGGCTGAAATTTGAAGCAGGGGGTGAGTTTTTCGGTCACCTGCAAGGTTTGCGGTAGTCCTAAAGCGGCCGGAGCCCCCCTTTTTGGTGGCCAGCACGCTCCTGGTGCCCGGATACGTGGATAGTGTCGAAGTAGCGGCCATAGCAAAATTTATTGCCGGGCTTAACCCGGACATCCCTTATTCCTTGCTCGCCTTTTACCCGCAGCACAGGCTTTCGGAGTTGCCCTTAACTGCAAAGCAAGAGGCTCTGGTCTGCCGGGAAGCCGCCTTTGCTGCCGGGCTAAAGCGGGTGAGGCTGGGTAACGTTCATCTGCTTAAATAATTCAATCCCCCAACACTTTGATGAGCACTCTTTTTCTGCGCCGCCCGTCAAATTCAGCATAGTAAATCTGCTGCCACGGCCCTAAGTCTAACTTGCCGTTTGTTACAGGGACGATTACCTGATGGTGGACTAGGATGCTTTTTAGATGGGCGTCACCGTTGTCCTCGCCAGTTTGGTGGTGACGGTAAGGCTTTCCGAAGGGAGCAACCTTTTCGAGCATTTCGTCAATGTCTTGGATAATCCCCGGTTCGGCGTCGTTTACATAGACGCCGGCGGTGATGTGCATGGCCGAAACCAGGGCCATTCCCTCCCGGACACCGCTTTCCCCGACGGCTTCTTCCACCTCTTTGGTGATATTGATATATTCCCGGCGCTTTTGGGTATTGAACCAGAGGTACTTGGTGTGCGATTTCATCAGGTTACCCCTTTCTTACTTTTCCTTTCTTCCTCCAAATCCTGGAGCCTTTCCAGCACATCATCCCGGTCGGCAACATCTCTTTCCAGGGCCAGGCGGTATATTTTTTCTGCTTTTTCGTAATCTCGCGGGGCTTTGCTGTCCCGGAAAAGCCAGTACATATCCCCCCAGCCGATGTACGCCCAGGCGGAATCAGGAAATTCTTCCACCAAAGCCTGAAAGGCCTCTTCTCCTTTTTCGACCAGGTCGAGGGCGAAGTAAGATTCCGCTTCTGCCCTCTTCATGTTCTCGACGATTAACTTATCCGTTTCCGGAAACAAAGAGCAAAATTCCCGGCAGTACTCTATCCTTTTTTCATAAAAGGCCGGGTCTTTTAGTCCCACGTTAGAAAGCTCCATCTCCAGGTCCTGGCACCAGTTAGACAGAAGCTCCAACCCGGAAAAGATTTTTTCGGCGTCTTCGATAGATTTCATCTCGGGAGTAAACCGTTTTTTCAGGTGCTCCCAAACCTGCAGCCAGATCCGACAGCCTTCTTCCTTTTCTCCGGAGCCGCAGAGCTCGTAACCCTCCTCCATCATATCGTCCAGCTTCTCGGAATTAATCACGTGCGGGGCCAATCTTTCCCACAGAACAACGGCGGCCATCCAGGGGAAGTCCCGGTCGAAGCCTTGCGCGGTGACTTTATTGGTCTGCCACCAGCTTTCGGCCAGCTCGGAAGCGGAGTAAAAGTTTTCGACTTCTTTCAGGAAGCTTTCTTCGGTGACGCTTATCCCGAATTTGCCTAACCTTGAGATAATCTCTCCGGTGGCAAAAGAGCGTACCTTGTCCAAAGACCAATGCTCTTTCCTGCTCTGACCAAGGCAGCACTTCTTATATTTCTTCCCGCTCCCGCAGGGGCACGGGTCGTTTCGGCCGATTTTGCCCAAGAACATCCCCCCTATTTTTTCTTGTTGTTTTTCAGGGCAGTCTTAAACTGGTAATAATGCTTTTTCAGTAATTCCAGGTAATCATTTTCCTTAAACAGAGGCGCAACAATTTCAAACAGCGCCGGAGCGAAAGCCGATTGCACCATCATTGGCGTTAAGGCCGGTCCCTTCAAATCGCGAACCATCTGGTCGGGTTTCGCCAATCCCATCCACCGTGTGTAAAACCGGAGGGGCTCCCACCCGTAATTGATGCTGGCCAAAATCCGGTCGGGGGCATTTTCCGCAATAACCCACAGATAGATGACCCGGCAATCGCATTTCGGGTCTGCGCAGTAAGCGTCCAGCAATCCGTAGTCGCCATCGGGAAGCTTCAGGTGATTTTTAATGAAAATCCAGCGCATCTCGGGTTCCGCTGTTGCCGGACATACGGAATAAAAGGGTAAAATTTCGCCGCTCATCATCTTGCTCCTTTTTGATTTATGTACTTGCAACGGCCTGCGGCAGACCGTTTGCAACAAAAGCTCCCTTATTCTTCGCCCACGGACATCGCGGGATTCAGGTCACTTTTGCCAGCGCCCGGTTCACTTCGTTTATATAGAAATATTCCGGGTCAAACTTTCTCCCGCCCGTGTCCTTTTCCGCCCAGACCAGGTAATCATTGTACTCCGGGTACCCGGGGTCGCTGATAACGCGCAGAAATTCTTCATAACCCGATACTCCTCCTACGTCCTCCGGCGGCCGGTAGCGGGCCCCGGCGACGCATACCGGGTAACGCCGCCCTTCTTCGGCCGGCAGCACTTTTTCCAGGACCACCTCATGCCGCCAGTTATCTCCGAAGTCGTAGGTATAGACGCACCTTTTGCGTTCGCTGAGCAGAGCGTCGACTTTCGTTCTTTTGGCGTTCAGCTCTTTTGCGCCTCCGTACAGTTCTCCCGGGGCGTAATCGGGATCAGGAACGTGGATCACCACATCACCGAAGTCAAAATTAAATAGGTGGTAGTCCTGCCAGCCAAAGGCGGCCTGAATGATCTTGTGCAGCTTATAAAAAGTAATGCCTGCTGGCACCAAGACCCGCCTCCAGATGGGCGGCTCAATTTTTTGTAAAGTTATCTTAAGCTGGTAAACTGCGTTTGGCCCCATGATCCGCTACCTTTCTTTTTTGTCCGGAACGGGAAGGAGAGCAATATTCTTCCTGATATTTTTCGCACCCGCTCTATCCTTTAGAGCTGTCTTTACTGTTTATCCTTTCGAGGCCGCCCGGATCGCGCTTTTGCACTGTCGGGATAACCGTTGGTTTAGGTTTTTCTTTTAAAAACGCACCTTTATATTTTCTCATCAGCACCGGGAAGTCCTTTTCGTTGCTCCAGTTCCGTTTGTTAAACAGGACGGCAAAAACTTTTTGCGCGTTTTCCGGATACCTTTCGACCATTTTTCGAAACGGCAGGGGGGAAATGGTATCGCTCCAGAGGTAGCCCAAAATTGCCTCTTTGCACTCTTCGTCTTTAATCAGTTCGGGGTCTTTGAACGGCTCCATGAACAGCTTAAAATCCGTGTAAGTGTTAAAGCCTTCGGTTTCGTCGAAAATCACGCCGGCTGAATCGGCGCCAGCTAATTTTTCGGGAACGGGAAAGGTCGATTTAAGGCCTGCGTATTTCGCTTTTTCCGATTCGGAGAGCCTGCTTTTTGCTTTTTCGGTGTAATAAGTCAGAAATCCTTCCATCGTCTCCTGTAGTTTTTCGCCGGGAACGACTATTATTTCATCCCCAAAGTAAGAGATGAACTCACTCCTTAATTTTTTCTGCATCTGCCAGCCCTGTGCCCACTTCTCCTTGTTTTTCCCGAGCGAGGCAGGAAGGTTTGATTTAACTATTTTTAATGCTTCTTCTTCGAGCATTGATCTGGCTTCGGAGGGATAATGCAAAGACACCCCGCTCAGCAAGTAAATATCGTCTAAGGGGACCAGGCGGGTGACAACAAATTCCCCGGCCGAAAGCCTTTTCAGGCCCTGCTTACCTATATTCGAGGTAACTGTGTACTCCGCCTCGTCAATCAAGTTATACAGTCTGACTGTATCCTCGTCAACTGATTTTACTTCGAAAATCCCCTCAAATGATTCCTTCCAGCCTTCGAGGATGGCTACCTCTGATCCTGATAAGCGACCCTTGTTTTCCTTGATGAAACGGTCTATCAAGGAGTCGCCGTTCCTAAACCGGTAGCAGTGGATGAACCAATCAACGGCGTTAACTTCGTCGCGTTCTCCTTTTATTTCGCGGCCTTTAAAATACCTGGTTAAAATTAATGGCCTAAAATTCTTTTCCCTCTTCCGGTAATATTCCACGAGGCTCTTTTTTAAGCGCAGGGCCAGCTCGACGCACTCTTGCATTTCTTTTCGCATTATCTGCGCCTCCCTTCTTTAAAAGCTGGCTTAGATAAAGCCCGCAGGATTTTTTTCGTGGGATAGCCGAAAATTGTCCTGATGCGGCCCGATTGCTCCAGAACAACGAACTTCTCGCCGTCAATGCGGTAGCTTGCCTGCCACGCAACGGCATAACCCTTTGGTGTCTCTGTAACGGTAAATGATTCTCTTTCCCCGCCCCGCGCCAGACAAAGCGCCATTTTATCTTCGGGGTCAAGCATCCAGGCATCGCCTGTCTCCGTGGAAAACAAGACCAGGGGGCCGATGGTGACGATACGGGCCTCACCGTTATGCGCCCGGCCGATAATGTAGTCGATCTCGCCGGGAATATTCAATTTCAGAATTTGAACCCGTAGTCGCCTGGCCTTAGCCCCGGGAAGCTGCGCCGGTTCCTTGTCCAGGCAGCAATGCTTATATTTGCGTCCGCTCCCGCAAGGACAAGGAGCATTTCGTGGTATTTTCACATAAAACCGCCCTCTCCTGGAGTTTTTACCGGTTGGCAAACCACGTCCGGTAGTCGTCTACCGGCTGATAGTTTGGCGAATCCTCATCCAACACTTCCAGGTCAACTAAAGGAAAGAGGTATTTTTTACGCCCGCGCCAGACCTCGACAATGACGCCGTATAGCTCGTCCACCATGGAAAGTCTCTTTACGCTCACCCGGTCGCCCTGACGCAACGGCCCTCTTTCCTGGTACTCCGCGATCTCCGCCTCGAAAGGGAAAACCAAAACTTTTCTGAAATGGTTTTCCCAGGCGTCAAAGGCTCCTCCGCCATCTTTTTCCTCCACGCCGGCCAGCACTTCATTAATTCGTCTGCCCTCTTCGCCCAGCCAGCTCCAGGCATGCTTTCTAGAAATTTCTGCGAGCGCTTCTTCGACATCTTCTTCGGTGTCCCGCGCTGCCGCCGGCTCGACCTCTTCCGGGGCGAGGTAAATAACGGCGTAATCTGTCCCTTCCTCTTCACGCTGGTCAATAAAAGAAGCGGGCATATTTTTTAAGGTTATGCTGTCCCATTTGATCCCGACGAGAATACTGCCATCCTCATCTTTTTCAATTTCAAAGATCCTTCCCTGCCACCCCCCGATGCATAAATCCTCCTGATCAGGACACATGATCCCTTCCTTTACTTTAACCGAATCTCCCGGCTTGATGTTCAAAGCAGGCCACCTCCTAAATCTAATGCAGGTCTTGTCTTTCTTTTTTCCAGACACTTTTGGAGGATGCTGAAAGCAGTATCCAAATCGCCGCCGTAGGCACATTCAACGGCAACGTCAATCGGATCTGCCAACCCGTCAGGATCAGCCTCGAAATGATCTGTTCCATTTGGTACACCAGGCGCCTGCCGGACTTGAGCACTGCTTGCACCCATTCGGGTAAACCGGCTGGCATCCGGCCGTCGGCATCGACTCCCCACAGCCCGGCAAAGTCATCATAAGGATCCCAGGCGGTCCGCAAAAACAGTTTGAGCGGAAGCGGCGTTAAAAGATAGAAACGTCGATGAAGGAATCAACTACCCAGCCGGAAATATATGTGGTGCCCTTGTAGCGCCATTCTTTGGCGGGAAGAACTTTCAGGAATAGCGTATTTTGACCTGGCTACCTGCCGCCTATGCTATAAACGAACCGGATCCTAAACCAAAAATTCTCTTCTCGCCTTCTCCACCTTTTTCAAATAGTCCCGCGTTTCTTTGTACGGCGGCACCCCTTGGTAGCGCTCCACCGCCCCGGGGCCGGCGTTATAGGCCGCCAGGGCCAGGGTGAGGTTTCCGTTGTAACGTTCCAGCAGCGATTTCAAGTAGCGGGCGCCGCCTTCAAGGTTTTCCTCTGCGTCCCAGGGATTGCGGACCCCGAGGGCAGCCGCCGTTTCCGGCATTAGCTGCAGCAAGCCCATGGCGCCTGCCGGCGATAGGGCCGCCGGGTTAAAGCCCGATTCCACTTTTGCCACGGCCTTCAGCAGCGCGGGGTCCAGGCCGTGTTTTGCGGCCACCCGGCAAATGAGGGAATCCAGTCGTGGGTCCATTTCGGACGGCTTCTTCGGGAGATTGGCCGGCCTGGACGGAGCTGTTCCAGTTAAGGCAGTCGTTTCACCTTTACGAACGGGTACCGTGAACAGACGGGGGAATACCGGCAAAAGCCAGCACGCTAAAGCAGGAGAGCTGAGGATTGCCAGCAAAGGCAGGGCTCCCGCAATTCCGGCGCTTGCGGCGAACCGGCTTTCCAGCCGTTCGGCCAGCATTATCCGAAAGGAAATTGCTTGTGGGTTAACCGGCCGGGCAACCGGGGAAGTCGAAACTGTTCTTATGGGCTGAAGGCCAAGAAAATCGACGTGCATCGCAACTCTTCCTTGCTTCCGGTTTTGCCTCTACTCCAAAATCGGCAACATAGGTGCACATCATGTATAGTTCGGCGGGGTCCCGGTACGCAAAAGCCAACGGAAGCGTCCTCATCAGCGCCCCGTTGCCCGCCGTGCGCATGCCTTCCTTGTGGACGGCCTCGGCAGCCTTTTGCCAATCCCGGAGTTCCCGGTACTTGGTGAACACCGACCTTATCGTGTTACCGATGTCAGGCGGGTTCGTCTTGAACCACTCCAGGAATTTTTCGCCAATGTACTGGACAGGGTCGTGGGGGTTGGCTAAAATCCCTTCGGCGACGGCGAGCGTCATCTCCGTGTCGTCCGTCTACTCGCCGGGCCTTAGGTTCAGCCAGCCACCCCCGACAATTTCTTTTGGCTGGCCATATTTTTGTCGAACTTCTTCTCTGGTTAAAAACTCTAGGGTAGCCCCCGAGGCGTCGCCAATGGCCACTCCGTACAAGCCGCCGCGGATTTTGTCCAGGGTGGTTCATCCCCCTTGCCTAAAGCTTCTTAATCCGCTTACCAAACACGTTATTGAATTCGATCACGGTTTCGACCGCCCAATCCTGAAGGGAGTCCAGTTCCTTTTCGTCAGCGTCAATGCTTCCTTCGCGGTACAAAACAACACGGCAGGCCTGGGCGTAATCAAGCCTTTCCCAGCTTAGCTCCGTTCCAAGCTCCTTCTCAATATTCTCTTTATCCAGAACCCGTTCTATATACCTTAAATTTTGATTACCTCTACCTTTGGTTTATATTTCTCAGGTAAGCCTAACGTTTTTCAGCCCGTTTTTCTCAAATTCAGAAGAATACTTC
>JBFMBG010000002.1:0-105680 GCA_040755215.1 Bacillota bacterium
AACTGGAAAACCGTTTCACTTTAACTTCGTTTTCGCCGTCCAGGAACTGGAACAATTCACCCACTTTAATTCTCCTCCCCATCAATTGTTTTTCCGGCGCGAAGGCCGATTGCCCTGAAAAGAAAATTCGCAAAAGCGCCGTGGATGAAGTAAAACACAAGGGCCGTCGCGACCACCGCAAGGGCCCAAAACCCGCCCTGCGTTAAGTAATGAGTCACGGTTTGCTGATTAAAAAACACCAAACGATACGCCGCCAGTGAAATAATCCCCCAAAAAACCGCTCGCCCGAACACCTCGCTCACCCCCGTTTTTCCATTTGTTCCTTACCCCACTTTTTAATTTCCCCTGGACATTTGTCCTTTATTGCACTTATCTCCAGGAGCAAAACCTGTGCCAGCACCAAAACGCGTCCTTAAAACCTAAAAAACGCGAACCGGCGGCCTTTTTAAGGCCGCCGGTCGCGCTGCCCCAACCCCGCGAGTGGGCAATTTTTGCCCACGGTGAGCAATAATTGCCCACGTTAAAAGCTTTACCGGGAAGAAGCTATGAGATCAGGCCGTATTCCTTCATTTTAGCGTAAAGGGAGCGGCGGTTTAGACCCAGCACCTTGGCCGTGGCGCTACGGTTCCAGTTATGCTCCCGCAAAGTCCTTAAGATGACCTGCCGCTCCACATCGGCCACAATTTCCTTTAAGGTCATGCCGGGCTTCAGAACCGCCTCCCTTAGCTCCCGGCTGGACGACTGCAAGGAAAAGGGCAGATCCTCCGGCATAATGATTGGCCCGCGCGCCAGAACTACCGCCTGCTCGCAAATGTTGCGCAGTTCGCGGACGTTGCCCGGCCAGTCGTATTGCTGGAGCATCAGCATGGCCGCAGGTGAAAAATCATTCACGACCTTGCTTAATTCCCGGCTGTAATGCTGCAGGAAGTAGCGCGCCAGCACCGGCACGTCTTCCATATGCTCGCGCAGGGGAGGAAGCCAGATGGTCACTACCCGGAGCCGGAAATACAGATCCTCGCGAAAAGTGCCTTCCTGAACGCAACGCTGTAAATCTTTATTCGTCGCCGCCAGAATCCGCACGTCAACCCGGATATTCTCCGTCCCGCCCACCCGTTCAAATTCTTTTTCCTGCAGGACGCGGAGCAGTTTGGCCTGGGCGGACAGGGTCAGCTCGCCGATCTCGTCCAAAAAGATGGTCCCCTGGTGGGCCAGTTCAAACTTCCCCGGCTTCCTGGACCCGGCGCCGGTAAAGGCGCCCTTTTCGTAGCCGAAAAGTTCACTCTCCATGAGATTTTCGGGGATGGTCGCGCAATTAATCTTCACAAACGGCCCGCCGCGCCGGTCGCTGTTGCCGTGAATGGCGCGCGCGACCAGTTCTTTGCCGGTGCCGCTTTCTCCCTGGATCAAAACGGTCACGTTGCTGTTGGCCACCCGGCCGATGGTTTTGTAAACGGCCTGCATGGGCAGGGACTGGCCGATCATAATATCCATCGGCAGCTCCACCGGCGCCTGTTCAGCGCCGTGATTTCCCCGGAGAATCTCCACTTCACTGGCCAGTTGTTTCATGGTGACGGCTTTTTTCACCGTGAGAATCAGTTCATCCAGGTTAAAGGGCTTGACTATATAATCGAAGGCGCCGGCCTTCATGGCCTGGATGGCCATTTCGGTGGTTCCGAAAGCGGTCATTAAAATTACGGGCAAGGCGCCGTCAATTTGCTGGATGCGTTCCATCACCTGCAAACCATCCAGTTCGGGCATGCGGATGTCCAGCAAGATTGCGTCGAAGGAATAATCCTGAACCAGTTCTAAAGCCCGGTAGCCGTCGGTGGCCGTTTCCACCTGGTACCCGGCATCTTCCAGCACTTCCCGCAAAAATTCAGTGACGCTTTCTTCGTCGTCAATTACCAGCACTGTGGGCATCGTTTTCAACTCCCTTTGCTCCAGGTATATACAACAGGCAGGTGGTTCCCTGGCCCACCTGGCTGATTATTTCAATTTCGCCGCCGTGGGCGCGCATAATTTCGTAGGCGATGGCCAATCCCAGGCCCACGCCTTGGGGTTTCGTGGTAAAAAACGGATCAAACAGGTGCGGCATGATTTCTTTGGGAATGCCGTGACCGTGATCCTGGATGCTGACCAGCAACATATGCCGGTCAGAACTGTATCCGGTAGCTACGTTGATTACCCCGTGATCGTGCATGGCCTGGGCCGCGTTATACAAAACATTGTACAATACCTGCTCCATCTGCACAGGGTCTATCCAGGCCGGGGGCAAACCCGAACCGAACTGCTTTTCAATGGTTACTTCGGAGTTATAGGCGTCGTTAAAAAACTGGCACGTCCGGTTCACCAGCGCGTTAAGATCGTGGGCGCCGAACACGGCCTGGGCCGGCCGGGCAAAGTGCAGCAGCCGGTCCACGATGTTGTTGAGCCGGGTTATTTCCCGGCGAATGATGGCCAGGGAGCGGGGCGACGGGGGGTGGTCTTTTTGCCAGAACTGGGTGTACCCGCTGATCGCCGTCAGGGGGTTGCGGATTTCGTGAGCCACTCCGGCCACCAGCTTGCCCAGGGCGGCCAGGCGCTCCTGCCGGTGGATTTGTTCTTCCATCTGCACGCGCTCGGTGATATCCCGGCAGGTAAGCACGGCGCCCACCACTTCCCGCCTGGCGTTCACCAGCAGGCCGGTGCTGATCAGGAGCTGCAGCACGCCGCGGCCGTTAACCGGGTGCTCAATCTGCAAATCTTTAACCAAAACCCCCTCCTGCAACGCCTTAAACAGGTTCTGGCTGAAAGGCGAACCCGCCGGAAAGACTTCCGTTAAATGGCGCCCCTGGCTGCTCTGGTCAAGCTCCAGGATGGCCATGGCCGCCCCGTTGATCTCGATAATCTCGCCGTTTAAATTAACGGCCAGAACGCCGTCGTCAATGCTGGCCAGGATGATTTCGTTGTAATTTTGCACGCTGACCAGTTTGGCGGCCAGTTCGTTAATCGCCGCCGTGATTTCGCCCACCTCGCCCGGCGCCGGCGGCAGGGTATGCGTCAGGTCTTTCTCAAGCTGCTTCAAACCTTTCTTGACCTGGCTGACGGCGGCAACTAAACTCCGGATCAGCGTGAAGGCGCCGCCAAAACCGATCAAAGCGCCGAAGGCAATCACCAGATAAGCGTCCAGCTGCACCTGTTCCAGGCGCCGGTAAAACCCCGTCAGGTATTCCGTGGCCCAAACAGCGCCAATCACCTGGCCGTCCCGGACCAGGGGGCGGTACATTTCCAGCCGGCCTCCCCTGGAAACCCCCAGGTTTTGGAATACCGGTTCGCCCGTCCCGATGGTTTTGTCGAAGGCCGCTTTCCGCCAGCTGGAGAAGTTTTCCCCGTAACTGTTTTCGTCTCCATCCAGGATGATGTCCAGGTTGCGGTCGTAAAAACCCAGCTCCACTCCCGGAAAATTCTGCCGCGCCTCTTCGATTAACGGTTTTAGCCGGCGGTTTAATATTTTTACCTGCTCGCGGCGGGGCGCTTCTGCGGCGCCCGCCTGCTGCAGCATAACGTGAAAAGGCTGCTCTAAACCCGTATCCAAAAAACTCATAGCTTTGGCCATTTTTTCTTTATGGGCTTCGATCAGGCGCATTTCGGTGCTGTGAATAACCCTCAGCATATAAATTGTTAAAACCACCGGCAGAATAAGAAGGATAACGATCAAAATCAGGATTCGGTTTTTGAAACCTTTTTCACGAAGTATCACGCCCTGCCCTCCTTCCCGGTGACAAACCCGGGCGGTAGCGCTCAAACCGCTATGGTTTGCCGGCTCCGCAATCCCGTCCCCGCAAGATGATATATTCTAAATTCAAAAGCTTGCCCGCGCGAATTAAAAAACCGATTATGCTTAAATCTTAGCATACATATTGTTTTTTGAAAAGAAGTTACTTAAAACCAAATCCCCCTCGGACCCGAGGGGGATTTTTAATACCCGGCGGCAAATTTTTACCCTCGCCGCTAAAACCGCGAAATCCCTGGAGTTGTCAGTTAACCGGCACTCACATGGCTGCCCTTTGTTTTCCCCCAATGCTTTCACCGGATAAAAACCAAATCCTGCTGGCCAAGCTGCAGGTGCTGCTTTAAAAACTGATCCAAATCCTCCAAAGTATAAACTTTTTGTTCTTTTAATCTTGCCAGTAAATTCACAAAAAGCTGAGCAGTCAAAAGGGCATCACCGAGAGCGGAATGACGGCCGGCCGGCTCGATGGCGTACAGGGCCAGCAAACTGTCCAAAGAATAGTCCTCCTCCGCCGGGTACAGGGCCCGGGCCAAAACCGCCGTATCCAGCGCCCGGTTCTTAATTTTTGCCTGGCAACATTTTTTTATCTTGGAATTAATAAAACCAAGGTCGAAGTCAACGCAATGCCCGACAAGCACGCTTGTGCCGATGAACTCCAAAAATTGCGGCAGGATGCCGAGAAAACTGGGGCAGCCTACCAGCATCTCCCGGCCGATCCCGGTAAGGTTGACCACTTTGCCGGGCACCAGCCGGTAGGGGTAAACAAACTGGTGAAAATACTCCTCGCGCCGGATCTGTCCGTTTCTCACCGTCACCGCACCGACGGCGATAATTTCGTCGCCGTTGCCGTACTCGAAACCGGTGGTTTCTAAGTCCATGACCACAAAACGCAGATCATCCAGCAAAGCGGAAGGAGGTATCTTTTTATTGTTCCTGGCGATAGTCTCCCGGATTTCTTTTGCCGTATCGGCGTCCGGGCAGCCGTTTTCCGGTTGGGGAAGAAAAAAACCCTTTACTTTTTGCAGAAGCGTGTTCAGCATCCCGCTCAATCCTCCGGCGTTACTACGAAGTAAGGTAGCGGAGCCAGTAATCGGTGAAGTGGCTGCTGGTGAGTTTTTGCAGCCGCAAAATGGCCGCCAAGGCGTCTTTGAGCAGCGATTGCTCGGTTTTGTTTAAGCGGTAAGGATTGATATAGTTATCCGCTTCTTTGCCCTGCTTAACCTTTTTTAAATTTTCGCGGATCCGCAGCATCATCAGGGTTTCAAAGGCATTCTGGACGAACTCGCCGTCCTCCCTGGACAGGATCTGTTTTTCGATAATTTGCGCGAGCCTGCCCAGGGTGGAAGATTCCGCAATCTCGTTTCTCACGGCAAAGACGCGCACGCAATTGATGATGTGCCGGCAGGCGTCTTTGAGGTTTATTTCATTTTTATGCGGCCCCGCCTTTTCGGTTGCAAACCCGCCGAAAAAAGTCAGGGGTACGCGCACCCGCACTTCTTCCTCGGTTAAAAAGTGCGATGCTTTTCCGGGCTTCTTAAAAACGCTAAAAATGTAACTCCAGAGCTCGTGGCCCAGATTTTTCGCCCCGTACACCGGCCGGAAATCCAAAAGGATGGTCAGCAGCCGGATATCTTCCGGTTCGGCGCGGGTAATCCAGACAGTAACTACTTCCTTCCACTGACTTAAAGGGCGGCACCACTGGGGGTTGGACGCCATCACCCCGCCCTTGCACCAGGCAAAGCCGGTGCGCACCAGCTCCTCCACCACCCGGGCGCCCAAAGTTTGAAAATATTGAGCGTTCGCCGGGTCGCCGTCGGCGTAAATGATCGCGTTGTCCTGGTCGGTGCGTAAGCTTTGCTCCTTGCGGCCGGCGCTGCCCATATTGACCCAGCAATATTCCGCGGGAGGCGGGCCGTAACCTTTTTTAACCATTTCCTGCTCGCATAACTCGATTACGCGGCAGACCAGCCGGTCGTGCATCTCGGCAATAATCTCGAACAGCTCCGGCACCGAAGCCCGCTCGGCCACCAGGGCATTTAAGAAATTATCCACTTCCTGGCCGATTCTGGCCAGATCGTCCAGATTTTTGGCCGTCTCGATCTTATCGGTAACCCAAAGGCTCCCGACGCTCCTGGTTTTAATCAAATCCCTTAAGGTAAGGATGCCGGCCAGCTGCTCCCCGTCCATCACCACCAGGTGTTTTACCTGGTGCTTGACCACGGCCAAAAGCGCCTGGTTGTAAAAGTCGTCGATCTGCAATTTAACCAGCTTTTCATCCATCACCAGGTCGGCGGTCAGGTTTTCCGCCTGCCAGGAGGGGCGGGTAACCACTTTATGCACCAGGTCTTTTTCAGTGATCAGACCCGCGGGATAACCGGCGTCGTTGACGACAATTACCGAGCTAATCCGGTAGTCAGCCATCAGGCGAGCGACGGTCGTTACCGGCGTCTGCAGGTGGCAGGTAACGGGAGAACGCGTCATTATTTCGCTCACCCTTTTGCGCAGAAGGGGGGATTCCGTTGTGCTGTACGCTTCGTAAGACTGCTGCGCAACCGTTTCCTCGTAGAGCATGCGCAGCCGCTCGGAAAGCAGCGCGGTAAAAAAGCTGGAAAACTCGGGGTGGCTGGCAATTAATTCTTCTACCTTTTCGCGCGGGACCAGCAGGCAGGTGAGATCTTCCGCCGCCCGCACCGAACCCCCGTACGACTTGCCGGTTAACAGCGCCGTTTCACCAAAAAAATCGTACTGCCGACGGTAGCTTACAATCGTTTCCTGGCCCCGGTCGTCGGTTAAAGTTACCTCCCCCAACCCGGCAGCGATTAAAAAAAGGACCTGCAGACTCTGTTGGCCCTGCCGGAAAACGTAAGATCCCTTGGGGTAAGTTTTCACTTCCACGTGTCCGGCCAGTTCCGCCAGGGCCTCGTCACCTAGTGAGCTGAAGGGGACGCAATTTTTTAATACTTCGCTTACGTTGATCACCACTTAAGACCTCGTCCGCACGTCTTTATTTGGTGATAAAACCGCCATTTCACCCAATTTTAACATATAATTATTGTCTTCACAATAAACAACTTAAAAGCTGATGGCCGGCCGCCAACGGCTTAAGGGCCTTTAGGCTACAGAAGTTTTAGTTCGGAGAGCACCTTCTTGACGCTCTCCTTTTCCGCGGGCGTGGCTTCCACCAGGGGCAAGCGCGGCGGTCCTACCTGTTGCCCGAGCATATTCAGAGCCGCCTTCACCGGCACGGGGTTGGTGGTAATAAACAGGCCTTTGAAGATGGGGTAAAGCTGCATGTGGATCTGGGTGGCTAAAGTCACGTTGCCGGCCATAAAGGCGTTGACCATTTCTTTGATCCGCGGCCCGACGACGTGCGCGGCCACGCTGACCACACCCCGGGCCCCCAGGGAAAGCATGGGCAAGGTTAAGGAATCATCGCCGCTGTAAATGGCAAAGTGATCCGGGAGAAGCCGGCGCAACTCGCTCACCTGGTCCATGCTCCCGGCCGCCTCTTTAATGGCGACGATATTATCAATTTCCGCCAGCCGGGCAACCGTTGCCGGCAGCATGTTCACCCCCGTGCGTCCGGGAATGTTGTAGAGCAGAACAGGGAGGTTCGTGCTTTTGGCGATGGTTTTAAAATGCTGATACAGGCCTTCCTGGGAAGGTTTATTGTAATACGGCGCAACCAGCATCACGCCGTCCACGCCGACTTTTTCCGCCGCCTGGGTGAGGGCCACGCTGCCGGCCGTGTCGTAGCTGCCTGTGCCGGCAAGGACAATCGCCTGGCCGCCGACTTCCTCAACGATCACGCGAAACAGTTCGATCTTTTCCTCTTTGGACAGGGTGGGTGATTCGCCCGTGGTGCCGGCCACCACCAGGCCATCGGAGCCTGATTCGGCCAGGTGTCGGGCAAGCTTCCTGGCCAGGTCATAATTTACCGCCATATCCTTGTCGAAGGGCGTCACCATGGCAGTGAGCACACGCCCAAAATCAGTAGCCAAGACTTTTCACCTTCCTTATCACTTTTTTAGCGTTCTAAAAACTGGCGGTGCAATGCCCGGACAGCTTTTTCCATATCTTCTCTTTTCACCAATACCCAAATGGTCGTATAGGAATCGTTCGCCTGCAGAATCTGAATATCCTCGCGTGTCAACGCTTCCACAATGCCCGCCATTACCCCCGGCACGCCGGTCATGCCGGCGCCCACCGCCGCCACTTTCGCGCAGTCGGGCGTCGTTTTTGTCGTGTACCCGGCATTTTCCAGAATTTGCGCCGCCTTTTGCCACACTTCCTCCTTGACCGTAAAAACCACTTCCTCCGGGTAAACGTTGATAAAATCGAGGCTGATCCCGGACAGGGCCAGACTTTTAAAAAGCCGCCGCTGCTGGGCTAAACCTTGCGCTCCCCTTTCCGGAGTGGCTACTTTAAACTGCACCAGATTGGGAATCTGGGTAATTCCCGTGATGGTACGGTCTCTGGTGATATCAACGGTGCCCTGGTAAACTTCTCCGGAGCTGGTCACCAGCGTGCCGGGGGTATCGCTAAAAGTTGAACGCACGCGCAAGGGAATGTTTTTTTGCATGACAATCTCGACGGCGCGGGGATGAACCACCTTCGCCCCCTCGTGCGCCAGCTGGCAAATTTCGTCGTAAGTAACTTTTTCCAAAGCCTGCGCCCCGCTCACAATCCGGGGGTCGGCGGTCATGATCCCCTCCACGTCGGTATAAATATCCACGTAAGCGGCGTTCAACGCCACCCCCAGGGCAGCGGCGGTGGTATCGCTCCCCCCTCTGCCCAGAGTGGTAATTTCGCCGTCTTCGGTAACTCCCTGAAAACCGGCGACAATGACAATCTTGCCTTCTTTTGCCTGCTTTAAAATGTTTTCCGGCTTAACCTTAAGAATCCGCGCCTCACTAAAGGTGTTATCGGTGATGATGCCCGCCTGCGCCCCCGTTAAAAAAACCGCCGGATGGCCGGCCTTTTGCAACACGCCCGCCATGGCCACCCCGGAAATAATTTCACCGCAGGACATAAGCAGATCCATCTCCCGGGCAGAAAGGTCCCGGTGCGCCTGCCGGGCAAAATTAATTAAAGTATCGGTGGCGTAAGGGTCCCCCGCCCGGCCCATGGCCGAAACGACCACCACCGGCAGATAACCCTCTTCTTTGGCGGCGATGATTTTCCCGGCCACCCGCTCCCGCAATTCCGGGGTGGCGACGGAAGTGCCGCCGAATTTTTGGATGATGAAACGCATGCCCGTTCTTATCTCCCCCGTAAACAACCATACTGAATAATTAACTCCGCAATTTGCACCGCGTTGGTCGCCGCCCCTTTCCGCAACTGGTCGGCCACCACCCAGAGGTTAAGACCGTTGGGCAGCGAATTGTCTTCCCTGATCCGGCCTACAAAAACTTCGTCGCGGTAAGAACAAAACAGGGGCATCGGATACTGTTTATTGGGCGGGTCGTCCAAAACAATCACCCCGGGGAACCTGGCCAAAACCTCCCGGGCCTGCCGGGCGGTTAATTTTTCGTGTGTTTCCACGTTGACCGACTCCGAATGACTCCGGTAGACCGGCACGCGCACGGTGGTCGCCGTAATCGCCAGGTCGGGGGCGTGCATGATTTTGCGGGTTTCCTTCACCATCTTCCATTCTTCTTTAGTATAATCCATTTCCTGAAATACATCAATGTGGGGAAGCAAATTAAAAGCAATCGGGTAGGGAAAAACTTTCGGCGGGTATTCACCACCTTCCAAAACCGCCTTCGTTTGCTGCGTCAACTCGGCAATGGCCTCCAGGCCCGCTCCGGAGACGGCCTGGTAGGTGGAGACGACCACCCTCTTGACACCGGCCTCGTCATGGATGGCCTTTAAAGGTACGACCATAATGATCGTCGAACAGTTGGGGTTGGCGATAATCCCCCGGTGCCGCTTAACATCTTCCGGATTAACCTCCGGAACGACCAGGGGGACCTCCGGGTCCAGGCGAAAATTGCTGCTGTTGTCAATGACCACGCAACCCTTCTCCACCGCCGCCGGACCAAACTCTAGACTTGCCGCCCCGCCGGCAAATAAGGCGATGTCCATGCCGGTAAAGGAATCGGGGGTCGTTTCTTCAACGCAATATTCTTCGTGGCGAAAAACGAGCCGTTTGCCCGCCGAGCGGGAAGTGGCGCAAAGCTTGAGGCGGCCGACGGGAAACCGCCGTTCCTCCAAGACCTTTAAAATCTCCTGGCCAACCGCCCCGGCTGCACCCACCACTACTACATTATACTCCGGCAACGACGCTCATCTCCTTCGGTAATAAATTCACCGCCAAGGCGCCAAAGCGCAAACGAATCAGAAAATTGAACAAAAATTGTTTGGGGCACAAAAAAAGAAAAGCTTACTCGTATATTTTAACTTTTCTGTTGGACGGGCGCAAGACCTCGGAAAAACTTCTCATTATTCAACAAAATTCGTTCACCGGTTAGCTGACCTGCACCAGCAAGGGCTGGTATTGCTTGCCGGCCAACGCCATGATGACCGTATCCAGGAGCAGGTCCATTTTCGCCTTTAAAGAGTTCGGTTTTTCCTTCGGGTTGTCCTGCCCGAAAGGAACCAGGTAAATGTTTTTCGTGTTCAGGAGCAACCCGATATTTTTGGCGTTCATCCCCAGGCCGTCGTTGGTGGAAATGGCCAGAACGACCGGCCGCTGGTTGCGCAAGTGGGCCTTTACCGCCATTAACACCGGGCCGTCCACAATCCCGTTGGCCAGTTTGGCCAGGGTGTTTCCCGTACAGGGGGCCACCACCATTACGTCCAGCATTTTTTCCGGCCCGATGGGTTCGGCGCCGACAATTGTGTCGATCACGGGTTTGCCCGTGATCCCCGTCAGCATCTCCTTCCATTGCCGGGCCGACCCGAATTTTGTATCCGTTTGCGCGACCGCCTGACTGACAATCGGGTAAACAACCGCCCCTTCTTGAACCAGTTCGCGCAGGCAGGGGATAACCTCAGCAATTGTACAGTGCGACCCGGTGAGAGCAAATCCAACCCGAACATTGGCTAAGCGCATGCCAGGCACCTCCCGGAAACGAAGGCCGGTGATCATTTAAGCCGTCAGGACAGCAGTTCGGCCAGGAGCCTGGGAATCACCCGGGAGAGAATCCGGCCGGCCGTCTTCGGAGCAACTTTCCCGGGCAAACCGGGCGCCAGGACGGCATTGATGCCCAAACGCCCGGCCGCTTCAAAATCAACGCCTCCCGGGAAAGAAGCCAGATCAATAATCAACACCTGCGGGGAAGCCTTTTGCAGCAAAGGCTCGGTAAGCACCAGGGCGGGAACGGTATTAAAAATAACCTCCGCTTTGCCGATTAAAGCGGCCAGCTCCGGAAAATCGCAAGGACGGCAGTTCATCTGGTAGGCCCGGGCGCGCTGGGCGGGATTCCGGGCCACCACCGTTGTCCGCGCCCCCAAAGCCACCAGCAGTTGGGCAAGCGTTGCCCCCGTCCGCCCAAAACCCAGCACAAAACTTTCGCTGCCGTGAATTGTGATGGGCAGCTTTTCCATGGCCAGCTGAATGGCCCCCTCGGCGGAAGGGATGGAGTTTAAAATGGCTACTTCGTCTAAAGCGAGCACTTCCACAAGCTTAAACCCCCGCCGGCCGGCAATATTTTTTAAGAAGCCGCCCGCCACCCCCACAAAAAGGGGCGTGCCGGCCGGCAGACAGCTAAAATCTTCTTCGGCAATAACCGGGGGCTTTTCCAGGAAAGGGCAATACAATTCGCCCCGCTCGTTAACGCCGGGGGCGGGCAGAATCACCGCCTGTGCTTCCCGCAAAGCTCCGGCCGGGCTTTCCCAAACGGTAATGTTTTCCCCCCTCGCCACCGGGAGACCGAACACCCGCACCCGCAAACCAAGACCGGCCAGATGCTCGGCCAGAATGACCTCTCTGGCGTCGCCGCCTAAAACGGCAATTTTTAACCCGGGCAACCGGGCGTCCATGGCAGGCCACCGTCCTTTTTGGTCGTTGGTATCGGCCTTCGTGTATTTTACTTTCAATATATGACCTGCCAAAAAGGGAGGTGCTTGTCTGAAATGGTCGTCGGTCGTCAGCCCGGAGCGTTGGCGCGACGGCAAACGAACGGCGGGCAAAGGGATATTTCCAGAGCAGGGGGGCCGGGGGCGTGGCCGGCAATCGTTTTTTGGTTATTCAAAAAGCAGGTTTTCCAGGCCAAAAATGATTTTGTCAAGGTTCATTACCTTCCGGATGGCCAGCAGCACGCCGGGGATAAAAGATTCCCTGGAAATGGAATCATGTCTGATGGTGAGCGTCTGGCCAAGGCCGCCAAAGATCACCTCCTGGTGGGCAACCAGCCCCGGCAGCCGGACGCTGTGCAGGCGAATCCCGCCGTCAAAACATCCTCCCCGGGCGCCGGGCAATTTCTCTATTTCGGTGCGCGGCCCCTGCTGCCCATCCCCCCTGGCCGCCAGCAGCGCCCGGGCCGTCGTCAAGGCCGTACCCGAAGGGGCGTCCAGCTTTTGATCGTGATGAAGCTCGATAATTTCTACGTGGGGAAAATATTTAGCTGCCTGGACGGCAAAATTGATCATCAGCACCGCCCCGATGGCAAAATTGGGCGCAATTACGCCGCCGATTTTCAGCCGGCCGGCAATTTCGGTGATTGCCTGCAACTCTGCCCCGTCAATCCCCGTCGTTCCCACCACCGGCCGCACCCTGTATCCCAGGGCGGTTTTGACGTTGGCCGCCGCAGCGTGGGGGGCAGTAAAGTCCACCAGCACGTCCGGTCTTTTTCGTTCCAGTTCCTCCGCCAGATTATTGCCGACCAGGATTCCCGTGTCTGGCGCGCCAATGGCGGCGCCCAGGTCCTGATCCTCGCCGCGCACGTCAACTGCTCCGACCAGCCGGAGATCCTCGGCGAAAAAGATGCTCCTGCAAACTTCCCGGCCCATTTTCCCCAAAGCGCCGGTAACCAGCACGTTAATCATTGAACAGGGCTTTCCCCCTTTGCTTTTTGTAAGAGATATATTTTCGCCATAAAAATCCAAAAACCTTTTTTAAATTTGTACGGATCGCGGAAAAGCGGCGGGAAAAGAAAGGTTGGCGCTGTCTGTCCGCACTTCCGGCACGACCAAATTGCCTTTGCCGCCGCCGCACAACCCGGGGCACCGAAATTCAGCGGAGGGGCAGCCGGAAGTACCGGTCACCAGGTAATAATATCTGGCGCCTCCTGGGTAATAATAAAACTTTATCTCCCGATATTCTCTGCTTTCCCCTTCCACCGGGCAAACCTCCTTAAATCCCGGACACAAAATGCCCAGTGCCTCTTAAATTATCGTTCGCCAACCCTGTTTCAAAATATTCACGCTTACCTTCCCGGCATCCGGAAAGTCGCTCCTTTCCACCACCCCGGAAAAAATAAAACAATCCTGCCCGTACTCCGACTCGATAATTCCGCCGGCGACGTCAAATTCCGCGCGCGGCCCCCTGAGCAACTGAGTCGGGTTAAAAGGTTCGTTTAGACATAACTCTTCGGCGTAACATTGATATAAATCCCACATTAATTTTTCTAAGTCCCGGTTGGGGTAGGCCACCGGCAAACCAATCTCCTCGGCCGCTTCCCGGCGGGAAATCATGTGGTTGTGCGCGTAAAGCTTCTCGGTCAAATGATCGACGATCCGCTGCATTTCCGCCCGGACATGGTGATTTTTGCGCAAACCAAGCAGCTTGCTGGCCAGGGAACGGATCAGCAGGTAGTTTCTGTGCACATTACCCAGGGCCAGCGGGTGGATGCGCTCCGCCAGCAGGGTAAATACCCTGGCCAACTCGGCTTCGCTTTTTAAGCCGGCCATTTCCCTGGCCAGAGCCAGGTAAGAATAAACGTCCTCGATGTTAACCGGTATCCGGGCCACCGGGTTGGCCGGGTCCTGGGGATTAAAGGCGTTCACCACGCTGGGGTCGATCGGCCCCAACTCACCCATTTTGCCCATGACGATCTCGTCTGCGCCCAGGCAGATGAGCGTTCCGGCGCTGTAGGCCCGGAAAGGCACCAGGACGTTAAATTCGTCTGTATATTCGCGAACGAGGTGAACCAGCCGCCAGGGCGTTAAAATATCTCCGCCGCGGGTATAAAGAAACAAGTCGATTCTTTTCTTTCTGCCGATCATTTCCAGGTGGCGGTAAAAAACGGGCATCACGTCCGGCGCTATGCGCGTGTTGACATTCTCCCGGTCCCCGGTAACGTAACATAATACGGCCGTATCGCGCAGCCTGGCTATTTTCTGGATCGTTTTGACTCTTTTTTCCCTGTTCAAGCCGGTTCACCCCTTACGTTTAGTATTACCTGCCTGCTGAATCTTATGGGAAAATCCTGACGGAGACAATAAGTTCAAACAGGGGGTTACGGGTTGTTTTCTTCCGCTCTTCTCTGATATAATATTCGAGGCTTCCCGAATAACCTGCCCAATATGCGCGATAGGAGATGTTGAAATTGCTGGTTGACCTTAATCCCGTCGCCTTCCAGATCGGGCCGCTGGCGGTGCGCTGGTACGGTATTTTTATGGCTTTATCCTTTTTGTTCGCCGTCTGGTACCTGTACGGGGAAGCCCGCCGGAAGGGCCTGGACGAAGACTTCCTGCTGAATTTAAGCGTCCTGGCAATTGCAGCGGGGGTTGCGGGATCGCGCCTTTTGTTTGTGCTGGTCAACTACCCCGAATGGTTCATCCGCGACCCCGTGCAGATTTTCAAGATTTACCAGGGAGGGCTGGCGTGGCACGGCGGCCTGTTCGGAGGGGCCCTGGCCGGCTGGTGGTATTGCCGGCGAAAAGGGGTAAGTTTTCATTTGCTGGCCGACCTGGCCGTGCCGGGAATTGCTCTCGGCTACGCAATGATCCGCATCGCCAACATTTTCAATCAAGAAGTGCTGGGCAGACATACCGATTTCTGGTTCGACCGCTGGCCTGCCCAACCCATCGGCACCGCCATTGCTTTAATGTTGCTGATTCGCTATTTTTATCTGAAACAAAAAAAATTGCCCGAAGGCTACCAGTTCTGGTCTTTTGTCTTTTATCACCAGCTGCTGCGGGGGGCAGTCGAAGAAACGGTGCGGGATATGCCGCTGCTCCTCGGCGGCTACGTGGTTCCCCACTGGGGGCTGGGTTTTTTCACCCTCGCCCAGCTCAGCACTCCTTTAATTATGGCCCTCGCCTACTGGATGATGCGGAACAGCTACAAAAGGTGGCGCCGGAAATTAAGGTTGGCCTGATCGATTTCGACGATGATCACTTCTTTGCCCACTTTGCGCACCGCTTCCCAGGGGATGATCAACTGCTGCCGGTCCACCCAGAAATTAAGCAGGTTGCCCCTGCGGGGCAAAATAATGGAGCGGACCCGGCCCGTCTCCGCGTCGATGGCCAGGTCGCTCTCCCCGACCACACCCAGGCGGGCCCCGTTGGAAAGGTTGACAATCTCTTTCCCCGTCAACTCGAAAAGCCTCATTTTTACCACCTTCGCCGCAGCATAAACAACCTTAAAACAAAGGGCTGGACGATGGCCAGGCCGATGGAAAGCGCCGCCAGCGGTTCCACCTGGACCTGGCCGAGCGGAACCCGGCTGGGCAGCTCCACTTTCAAAAATTCCAGGAGCATCACCAGCGACAGGTAAATCCCGCCCGCCAGGCCCACCAGGTTTAGCACCGCCTGGGAAAGGGGCGAGGGTTTGGTCTCCGGAAAGGAATCCAGCACGCTCTCGCGAAGCATGCTGATTTTCACCCTTTCCCTGATTGATAATCCCACCATGGCCAGTACCACCAGCGCGAATACAAGCGTCCCGGTAAGCATTGTCCCACCTCCCATTAGCATTATATGGGAAAGGGACATGTTTTAGGACTGAATTTTTAAAAGCGCAATTTACCTTGTCGGTAAATGAGAGCGTATGATATGATCAACTGCAGGTCATGATCGAAGACGGACAGTTTTCCCCTGGCGACCGTTGCCGCCGGAGGCAGAACCGGCCAATTAGCAAGAGATGGTGGACAGCTATGAAATTACTTTGCCTAAAAAAGTCAGAAAAAGCTCATGGAATCGGGGCGGAAGAAATTGTCGAAAAAACCCTTTCTGCACTGAAGATCATATTCACGCAAAGAAAATTATCCCCCGTCAGGAAAGTGGCGATCACCGCCGGCAGCCGGGGGATCGCCAATTACCTGACGGTTCTGCGGACGGTGGTGAAATTTATCCGGGAGCAGGGCGGTGAGCCCTTTCTGGTGCCGGCCATGGGCAGCCACGGGGGCGGCACGGTAGCCGGCCGGCGGGCGGTGCTGGCCGGCCTGGGCATAACGGAGGAAAGCGTGGGGGCGCCCATCAAAGACGGCGACGACGTGGCGGAGGTGGGCCGCGCCGGAGAACTACCCGTTTATACGGACGCCCGGGCCAAAACGGCGGACGCTATTTTATTGATCAACCGGATCAAGCCGCACACGGCCTTCCGGGGACAGCGGGAGAGCGGCCTGTTGAAGATGCTGGTGGTGGGCCTGGGTAAAGTGCCGGGAGCCACCCTGTTTCACCGGCTGCCGCCGGAGCATCTGGCCGAAACATTGGACGCCATGGGGCAGATGCTGCTGAAAAATTTGCCCGTCCTGGGCGGAATAGCTCTGGTGGAAGACGCTGCCGAACAAACAGTGCTGATCGAAGGCATCCCTGCCGGAGAGATCCCGGCCCGGGAAGCCGAACTTTTAAAAACGGCACGCGCCCTTTTGCCCCGTCTCCCTTTCACCGGCGCCGATCTCCTGATCGTAGACGAAATGGGGAAAAACTTCAGCGGCACCGGGATGGATACCAACGTCATCGGCCGGTTCCGGATCGAGGGAGTGCCGGAGCCGGAAAACCCGCCGGCCAAAAGAATCTTCGTGCGCGGCCTCTCCCCTCTGTCCGAAGGCAACGCCAACGGAATCGGCCTGGCCGACTTCACCACGGTGCGGCTCATTCAGGCCATGGACCGCCGGGCCACTTACCTGAACGTCCTCACCACGGGATATCTTCACCGGGGAATGCTCCCCCTGATTTTCGAAACCGACCGGGAGGCCCTGGAGGCCGCCGCCAAAAGCCTGAAAAAAACGCTTCCGGAATGTTCCGTGGCGTGGATTAAAAATACTCTGCACCTGCAGGAGCTCCTGGTTACCCCGGAACTGGCCGAACCTTGCCGGAACGCCGGGTACGAACCGGGAAAAGAAGTGGAACTGGCTTTTGACGCGGACGGAAATCTGGTCCCCTGCTGGGAATAAAAATCCCTGATTCCTGTTTTCTAAAGGAGCAAGTCTAAGATGGCGTTAATTCAAAAACTGGCCGCCGTAGTCGGCCAACAAAATGTTTTCAGCGCCCCCGAGGCGCGTTACGCCTACAGTTACGACGCCACCTTCCGGCGCCGCCAGCCGGATGTGGTGGTGCGGCCGGCGAACATGGAAGAGGTTGCGGGCGTCCTGCGCCTGGCCTGGGAGACCCAAACCCCGGTGGTGCCGCGGGGGGCGGGGACGGGCCTCTCCGGCGGGTCGGTGCCGGTGCAGGGGGGTATTGTGCTGGATCTTACCCGGATGAACCGCATCCTGGAGATCAACACCGCCGATTTGCTGGCCGTAGTGGAGCCGGGGGTGGTAACGGACGATTTTGCCCGGGCCGTGGCTGAAAAAGGCTTTTTCTTCCCGCCGGACCCCTCCAGCAGCAAATCCTCCACCATCGGCGGCAACCTGGCTGAAAATGCCGGCGGCAGCCGGGCCTTCAAATACGGCGTAATCAGGGACTACACCCTTGGGCTGGAGGTCGTTTTGGCCGACGGACGGGTCATCCGCACCGGAGGGCGAACGATCAAAAATGTTTCCGGTTACGACCTGACGCGCCTGTTCGTCGGCTCCGAGGGAACGCTCGGGGTAATCACGCAGGCCATCTTGAGGTTCATCCCCCCGCCCGAGGCAACCCGAACCCTGCTCACCTTCTTCCCCCGCCTGGACGACGCGGCCCGTACCGTCAGCGCTATCATCGCCCGGGGAATTACGCCCGCCGCCCTGGAGTTCATGGACGACCAGAGCATCCGGGTGGTGGAGGAATATTTGCACCTGGGTCTGCCCCTGGACGTGGAGGCGTTGCTCCTGGTCGAGGTCGACGGGCCGGCCGCCGTGCTGGCGCAGCAAATCGCCGAAATCGCCGCCCTGTGCCGGGAAATGGGCTCCCGGGAAGTGCAGGTGGCCAGTACGGCCAAAGAAGCTGAAAACCTGTGGAGGGCGCGCAAGGCCATTTCCCCGGCGGTGGCCCGGATTAAACCCACCAAAATCTCCGAGGATGCCACCGTGCCGCGCAGCCGGATCCCCGAAATGGTCAGGCACCTGAAAGAAATCGCCGCCAAATACGATTTACAGATCGTGATTTTCGGCCACGCCGGGGACGGCAACCTCCACCCAAACATCATGTGCGACGAGCAGGACGTCGGCGAAATGCGGCGGGTGGAACAGGCGGTGGCCGAGATTTTCCAGGCCGCCCTGGAACTGGGCGGAACCCTGTCGGGCGAACACGGCATCGGCTTTCTGAAGGCGCCCTTTATGCCCTGGGAACACGGCGAAAACGGGCTTTGGGCCATGCGGTCAATCAAGCAGGCCCTGGATCCCAGGGGAATCCTGAACCCGGGGAAAATCTTTCCGCCGACCCAACAAGTTAATAATAAGGTGCCAGGCACCGACTATTAACTTTTTTGAGGAAGGAGCTATACTGATTAAGAAAGGTGTTTTGGACCCGCTGCCGGAAGAGCTCTATTTGCGGTGTGTCCACTGCGGGATGTGCGTGCGGAACTGCCCGACCTTTCAGGAAACCGGACTGGAAATGGATTCGCCCCGGGGACGGGTTCAGTTATTGCGGGGCCTTAGCCGGGGTGAACTGGCCGCCACCCCGGGCCTTTTCCGGACGGCCTGGGACTGCCTGGACTGCCGGGCCTGCGAGGCGGCCTGCCCGTCGGGGGTGCGCCCGGGGCTGCTGGTGGAGGAAGCGCGGGACCGCCTGAAGAGGTTTGAGAAGCGGCGCGGCGTGGGGATCTTTCTCCAGGAACTGGCCATGCGCTTTCTTTTCCCTTACCCCGGGCGACTGGAACTGGCGGGGCGGCTCTTGCGCTTTTACCAGCGCTCCGGCCTGCGGACCGCGGTCCGGCGGCTGGGCGTCCTGAGGCTTTTTCCGCCCGCCGTCCGGGAGATGGAACGCATTCTGCCGGAGATCCCGGCCAGAACAGCCAGGGCAATCCTGGCCGACGCAAAGGCAAATGGGGAAGGCGAAAAACACGGGAAAAGGGCGGGGGATGGGCGCACCGCCGGCCTTTTTTTGGGCTGCGTGACGGACGTCTTTTTTGCCGGCATAAACCTGGCCACGACCCGAATTTTAGAACGCCACGGCTTTCGGGTGGCGGCCCCGGCCGGCCAGTGCTGCTGCGGCGCCCTGCACCTGCACAACGGCAGCCGCGAGCAGGCCAAACAGCTGGCCCGCCGGAATATCGACGCCTTCTTAGCAGCCGGGGTGGACCATGTGGTCACCAACGCCGGCGGCTGCGGAGCGGCTCTTCTGGAGTACCCGGAGCTTCTCGCCGGCCACCCCGTTTACGCGGACAGGGCGCGGGAATTTTCCCGGAAGGTGATCGACATCGCCCAGCTTCTGGACCAAACCGGTTTTCTCCCGCCGCGGGGCTCTTTCCCCCGCCGGGTTACTTACCAGGCCTCCTGCCACCTGAAAAACGTCATGGGGGTCGCCGACGCCCCCAAGCGCCTGCTCCGGCAGGTGCCGGAACTAACGCTGCTGGCGATGCCCGACGAAGCCCGCTGCTGCGGCAGCGCCGGCATCTACAACCTCACCCACCCGGAAATGGCCGAGGCCCTTTTGCGCCGCAAGATGGCCGACCTCCCGCCAGGCACGGAAGTAGTCGCCACCGGTAACCCCGGCTGCCTGGTGCAGCTCATGCACGGGGCGGAAAAATACGGCCCGCCCGTGCAGGTCAAACACGTGGTCGAAATCCTGGATGAGGCCTACGCGGCGGGTGAGCGCAAATAAATCGCGCTAACTTAATTCAAGTATGCGGAGAAATTCGGCGGGCGTGATAATTTTTATCCCTTGATACTTATTTAATTCCAAGAGATGCTTGTTTCCGCTGACGATATAATCTGCTTCCGATTCGACGGCGGCAGCAATGAACATGTCGTCATCCGGATCGGCGCTCGTTATTTTAACTTCCCTTTCCCCGGGAACAACTGTAGCCAGGCGCTTCAGACCGGCAATAAATTTACCTGGTAAATTCTCCTCGAGATGGTGGAAATAACGCTTGATTTTTTCCCTGTGGAGGACCTCATTAATTTCGTCGATTATTTTTGGAGATAACACCAGCTCGAACTTCCCCGTCCGCCAGGCGGCAAGTAGTTTGGCCGGCGCTCCGCGAGGACTAATCAAGCCGGAAATCAAAACATTGGTATCGAGGACCGCCTTTTTCATGATTTTTTCCGGCGAACTTCTTGAACTGCTTCCAGAACGTCCTTTTCTGCCTGTTCCTGATCCGCGTCCTGATTGGCCTCCCAAACCTCACCAATTAAATTAAAAAACTCCTCCCTTTCTTTCTGCCATTTTTGATACTCACTGATGGGGACAATAGCCGCCATCGGCTTTCCCCGCCGGGCAATGATAAATTGATTTCCGCTGTAATAGGCTTCTTCAATAATTTGACCCAGCTTATCCCTCGCTTCCATGGGACTGATTACCCTTTCCAAATAAAACACCTCCAAATTTGGCAATTAAGGTACTTTCCCAAGTACGAATATATTAGCATATTGCCATGGTAATGTCAAAGTAAATTACATTTTCCATGACTGAATTGCTCCGGGCCGGCAGGAATTCCTTTCTCCGGAGCGAATTTTTGTTTAAAATGACCATGGAAAAAGCCGGGATTACCAGCCAGGCAGATAAGAGGGTCCGTTTATGAGCGTAGAAATTGAAAAAATTGCCTCGGAACAGGCTGCCGTGGTCGCCAAGGAGTTGCGGCAGGCAGCAAACCGCGGCGGAACGGAGGCGGATTTCCGACGGGAAGCCGCCCGGATTATGGAAGCGGCGGGCAGCGCAGCCGGCCTGACGATCGTTCCCCGGGACGAATTTTCCGTGGCCCGGGGTCGGGTGGATTCGGTTTATAACCGACTTATCCTGGAATATAAAAAACCGGGCATCCTTAAACCCACAAATAAGGGACATGCCAACCAGGAAGCGATCCGGCAGGTTAAAAATTACATCCTCGACGTAGCCGTAAGGGAACGCCGGGAAGCCCATCGTCTTTCCGGAGTGGTCACGGACGGCTTCCATTTCATTTTTGTCCGTCGCGTTGGTGAAGGATGGTCTATCGATGACCCGGCCCCCGTCACCCCGGCCACAACGGAGCGTTTTCTACGCCTTCTCTTTTCGCTTTCCGCCGGAGCGGCACTCATCCCCGAAAATTTGATCGAAGACTTTGGACCGCGTACACTACGTGCCCAACGGGCGGTGCGAACGCTTTACACCGCTCTTCATACCAGCAAACATCCCCTGGTGGCCAAGCTCTTTGAGCAATGGCGGCTCTTTTTTAGCGAAGCGACTGATTACAAAGAATGGGCTGAACGGATCGAAAACAAAGAAGAATTCCGTAACTTTGTCACAGGAATGGGAATCAGTCTGGAACTGCACGATCTTGAATACGAAATATCGGGAAGAAGGACCGAGGCGAGAACGCACCGCGATCCCCATTTAGCTGCCAGGGTCTTCTTCGCTCTACATACCTACTACGCGCTGCTCATCAAACTGGTGGCTTCTCTTGCGGCAGCCCGGTTCGCCGGGAACTCCTCCGCTCCCCTGGCAAACTTCCCAGTTAAAGAAGGGGATGCCTTGCGGAGAACTTTCATGGAACTGGAAAGGGGAGGTCTCTTTAGAGAATACGGAATTCGAAATTTCCTGGAGGGCGACTTTTTCGGATGGTACCTTGCCGCCTGGAACGAAGACATTGAAGAAGCAACCGGCCAGCTGGTCCAGCGCCTGGCCGAATACGATCCGGGCGCCCTGGAACTGGCCCCGGAAAACGCCCGCGACCTTTTAAAGAAGCTTTACCACTATCTTTTGCCCCGGGAGATCCGCCACGACCTCGGCGAATATTACACCCCGGACTGGTTGGCCGAGCGCCTCGTCCGGCAAACCCTCGGGCAGGCCGACCTCGGAAACGCGACCAGGCGCGTGCTCGATCCTTCTTGCGGGTCAGGTACTTTTCTGGTCATCCTTATCAAACATATCCGCGACCGGGCAGCGCGCAAAAATCAGAACCCTTCGGAAACATTGGAACTCATTCTGAGAAACGTTGTCGGGATCGACCTGAACCCTCTGGCGGTAATCGCTGCCCGCACAAATTATCTCCTGGCCCTGGGCGACTTGTTAAAACACAGAAAAGGTGAAATCGATATCCCCGTTTACCAGGCGGACTCAATTCTTACCCCTTCGCAGGGGACAGGCTTGTTCGACGGCGACGTTTACCCCTTAAAAACATCCGCTGGCGTTTTTCGCATCCCCGCCGTTTTTGCCGACCAGGAACGGATGGACTATCTAAGCAACGTTCTCGACGAAGCCGTCGAGGCGGGGATCGGGGAAGGCGCCTTTCTTGCCCGCCTGACAAAAGCAGCCCGGCTGGAGCCGGAGGAACTGTCGGCCGCCGAGAACGAACTGAAGGCTCTCTACCGGCAACTCCGGGAACTGCACGAACAGGGCTTAAACGGCGTCTGGGCCCGGATCATCAAAAATGCTTTTGCGCCGCTTTTCCTTGAGCCTTGTCACTATATTGTCGGCAATCCCCCTTGGGTAAATTGGGAACACTTGCCGGATGAATACCGGCAGCAAACCAAGCCTTTATGGGAGCACTACGGTCTTTTCCCCCACGGCGGGATGGACACCATCCTCGGAAAAGGAAAGAAAGACATCTCCATGCTGATGACCTACGTGGCGGCGGACCGCTACTTGCGGCGGGGCGGCAAGCTGGGTTTCGTCCTTTCCCAAAGCCTTTTTAAAACTTCCGGGGCCGGGCAGGGTTTCCGGCGCTTTCTTTTGCCCGATAAAACCCCCTTTGGCCCCCTGGCGGTGGAGGACATGGTGGAGCTGAAGCCCTTTGAAGGAGCGACGAACCGCACCGCCGTGGCCGTTTTTGCCAAGGGCCACCCGGTGCGCTACCCGGTATCTTACCAGTACTGGAAAAAGAGAAGCGAAGGCCGGGGGAGCGCCATCGGTTTCGATACACCGTACGAGGAAGTGACTACGGAAAAGGTTACCTTTCGCAAGTGGTTCGCCGAACCGGTGGACAGGGCGGAAGAGACCTCGGCCTGGATCACGGCCAGGGAACTGGCCCTGCGCGCCCTGCATAAAGTATTAGGCCGCTCTTTTTATTCTGCCCACGAAGGGGCAAATACAGGCGGCGCCAACGGGGTTTACTGGGTGGAAATTACGGGGCTCAGGCCCGGCGGCCTGGCCATCATCGCCAACATCACGGAAGGGGCCAGGCGGCAAATCCCCCCTACCCAGGCCGCGGTCGAACTCGACCTCCTCTACCCCCTGCTGCGCGGCCGCGACGTCCGCCGCTGGCAGGCCGCCCCGTCGGCGCACATTTTGATGACGCAGGATCCTAATACTCGCACGGGCATAAATGAAGAGATCATGAAACAGCAATACTTCAAAACTTATACATACCTGAAAAAGTTTGAACCCCTTCTTCGATCAAGAAAAACTCAGGCGGTCCGTCACTTAATCGAACGTGGACCATTTTATTCGATATTTGGGGTTAGTCATTATACCTTTTCCCCTTGGAAGGTCGTCTGGCGCGAGGTAGCCAATGAATTAGACGCCGCGGTAGCTGGCCAGATGCCCGCCGGCGACCGCCTCAAACCGGTAATTCCGGACCATACCTGTATTCTCGTCGAATGTAAAACGCAGCAAGAGGCGCATTATCTTTGCGCCGCCATCAATTCCAGCCCGGCCCGGCTGGCCGTCCGCAATTACATTGTGCTTCATCCCGATCCCCACGTTTTAAACAACCTGAACATTCCTCGTTTTACCGCCGGGGACGAGCGGCACCGGACGCTGGCCGCCCTTTCCCGGGCGGCGCACGAAGCGGCCGCCAAAGGAGAGGCCGGGGAAATAAAGCGGATTGAAGACGAGATCGACCGGTGGGCCGCCCGGCTGTGGGGCCTGACCGGCGAGGAGCTGGCCGAAATCAAGCAATCGCTGGAGGAAAGCCTGAAATGAGGAACCCTTTTGCCGGCCTCCAGCCGGCCCTCGCGGTGATCTGCCGGGAAGGCAAGGTTCTCCCGGCCACCGGGCAGGCGATGGAGGATCTGATGCGGCCGGATCACGAAGAGGTCATTGACCGTCTTCGCACGGGCGACGAAAAAGTTTTGGACGTCCTCGCGGAAGCACCAAACCGCCGGCCCTGCGTGGAGTTGACGCCCCTTCACCGGACCAGGCGGCACCTGTTCCGTTATTTCCTGGACGGGTCGGCCCGGACCTTTTTCCTGGGCGACGTGGTGGAAGGCAACCGGCGCAGCCCGGTCCACGTTGCCCAAATTGGAGCGGCGGCGGTCTTCCGGAAGGACAACGGACAGATCAATGTGGCCAGGGTAAAACACCGGATCGTGCTCATGATGGACAAAAATGCCGTCTCCTTCGGAGAAAAGGTCCAGGAACTGGTGCAAAGGGCCGGGCCCGGGTACGCCTTCCACGATACCATGGAAGAAGACGGAGAAACGGAGCAGACCGCTCCGGGAAAAGAGCCCCGTTCCCGGGCGGCACATAAAGCACACCATCTGATGGCCAAACTCGAAGACGAACTCGGCCGCAGCCTGGAGCGCCCGGACGGGCACTGGCTGGTCCTGGACGGCAGCCTGGGCAAGGATTTGCACGCCTGGAAAAATGTCCGGCATTTTCTGGGCGTAACCAAGTCTTTCAGCCGCGAACCGGTCTTTAAGCTTCCCGGCGCCCGGGGAGGAAAAATAGTCAATCTTTACGAACTCCTGGCCGGACTCCCGTTTGCAGCGAGAACCTGCGCCTACGCAACCCGTGCCGGCAAGGCCGCCTTCTGGTACGTCCGGATCAGAGAGCAAAGACACCTGGATTATCCACTGATGGGGGCGGTGAAGGTGGAACTCCCCAACCCGGCAGGCGAGGCGGTACCTTCCTCCCTCATCGACGAAATTTCGGCGGCGCTCGTCGCGGAACGCCAGGCAACGCCGCACGGCCGGGACAGCCGCTGGCACGCCCACCTTTATCCCGTCTATCTGGCGGAACAGGCGGTAAAAAACGGTTTTGTTACCCGGGATGTCCTGAAGGCGGGACTGAAGTGGCCGGTTGCCGCCGGCGGCCCTGCCTCACTTTGATTGATCGCAAAGGAGGTTCACAGCAGCTATGGCGGAGGAAATGGAAAAAATGGTGAACGAACCGGTGAGCGAAGCAGGCCGGATCATCGGAAAGGCTTCGGCAACCGAACGCGAACCGAACTCTTCCGAAAAGTTTTTCTTCTGGCTGGCCCCCGAAGAAATCGTCAACCCCTTCGACATCGTTGAGGTGGAGCAGATGGAGGGTACCCGCACCTTCGGCCTGGTCACCAACATCAGGCAAATTACCGATGCCCCGTCGCACCTTTCCAACTTTATCGCCAGCGATTTCGGGAGTACCGCGACAACGCCCCAGACCCCCCGCCAGGGGGCAAATGTGGCCGAGGTCAGCGTGCTGGCCAACCACGACCCCTCCGAACCCAAGCGCTACCCCATGGGTATTTACATGCCGGTGCAGAACGAAGCGCCGGTGCGGTTCGCGGAAGAACAGGGGATCCACGTGGCCCTGGGCATCGACAAGATGTTCGAATACGAAAAAGAACACAGAGAAAAAATCACTATCCCTGCCGGACTGATCCGGATGTCCAACGGCACCCGGGTACGCGTGTACCTCGATAAGCGGTACGTCCTGGGACCGGAGGGCGCCCACGTGAACATCGCCGGAATTTCCGGCCTGGCGACCAAAACATCCTACGCCCTGTTCCTTATCCAGTCAATCCTGCAAACCGCCGGCACCAAAGACATCGCGGTCATCCTGCTGAACGTCAAACAAAACGACCTCCTGGTTATTGACCGGCCCCGGAAAGGGATGAAGCCGGAGGAGCACGAGCTCTGGGAGTTCCTCGGCCTCAGGCCCAAGCCCTTTGAAAATGTACGCTACCTGCTTCCCTGGGGAAAGGAAACCCAAACCACGGGGCTTCCCAATTGTTTCGGCGAGCCCCCGGACCAGTTCCTGACTTACGCCTATTCCTTAGAAGATGTGATCGGCAACCGGGTGCGTCCCGGTCCCGGCCTGGGCCTGCTCATTCGCGTTCCCGACCCGTGGGATACCCTGGGCGCTTTGATCGGGGAAATTCAACACGGAATCATGAACCAAGAGCCCAGGTGGCGAAGCGTAACTGCCTGGAGCAGCCTCTTGAACGGCCCTCCCTTGATGGAGAAGGGCGTTCCCCAGGCGGTCGGCGAAGTCCGCGCCTCGTCCGTGGGGCGTTTTGTGCGCATCCTCCGCCGGGTGGTCCGCAACCGGCAGTCCGGAGTGTTCGTAGAACAGCGCTCTGCGCGCCGAGCCGCCAACCTGGGGGACGAAATCCGCCGGATCGAGGGCGGGCAGATTATCGTTGTCGATATTGCCAAACTAACCGACGAAGAACGGGCGCTGGTTTTCGGCCACATTATCCAGGAGGTTTACGGAATGTATGCCGAAGCCACCGTTGACGAAAGAAACGACCTCCCCAGGAGGGTGATCATTTTCGTCGACGAGCTGAACAAATACGCGCCGGCCCGCCGGGGGGAAGGAGAGTCTTCAATTCTGGAATACGTGCTGGACATTGCGGCCCGGGGCCGTTCCCTGGGGGTAGTGCTGATTTCCGCCGAACAATTTATGAGCGAGGTTCACGGACAGGTAATCGGAAATTGCGCGACAAAGGTAATCGGCCGGAGCGATTCTTCCGAACTTGCCGACGCCGCCTACCGGTTTATCGCCCAGGACGTGAAAGCGCACCTGACGCGCCTGGACAAGGGTGAGCTCCTGCTCGCCCATCCGATTTACAGGCAGCCGGTGAAGATTGAATTTCCAAAGCCCGCTTACCAGTTTATCGGGCATGAACGCCTGGGATGATGCCGACGATGGCAAACTACCCAATTGAAGAAAGACGGGATTGGCGGCGGTGGGTGACTCCGAAACCCTTGCAGGACAAGCCCATCCACCGCTGGTACGTTTTCCCGCACAGCTTTACGAGCGAGCTGGTCCACGCTCTGATCGAGGAATGGGGCCTCGGGCCGGCAGATTACCTCCTCGACCCTTTTGCCGGGGCGGGGACAACCTTACTGGCGGCAAAAGAGAGAGGGATCCCGGCCGCCGGTTACGATCTGTCTCCGCTGGCCGTGCTGGTCACCCGGGCGAAAATCGCCCATTACAGTTTGCCCGGCCTTTTCCGGACCTGGCACAGGCTGAAGGAGGACCTGGATCCCTGCCGCTGGACCGGTCCCTCCCGGAATTACCCCGACCTTGTCCGGAAAGCCCTCCCGGGCCGTTTACTGGCTGCCTTCGACGCAATTGACGGGGACATCGCCGGCCTTTCGGGCACGGAAACGGAACGCTGCTTTTTCCGCACCGCCTTACTCGCCATTCTTCCCCGGTATAGCCGCGCCGTGGCCACCGGCGGGTGGCTGAAATGGGTCGCCAGGCAAGCCGACGTTGCCGATATCCCGGCCGCCCTGGCCGGGCGCGTGGAAACGATGCTGGCGGATCTCCAGAAAGTAAAATTCCCGCGCCGTTCCCGGTGGTGGCGCATCGGGCGGGCGGACGCCCGGCAGCTTCCCGACCCTTCGTCCGTCTATTCGGCCGTCATCACTTCCCCGCCTTACCCCAACCGCCACGACTACACCCGGGTCTTCGGAATCGAGCTCATGTTTGGTTTCCTGGATTGGATCGAGCTCCGGAAGCTCCGGTACCAGAGCTTCCACTCCCATCCCGAGGCCCGCCCGGAGCGGCCGGCGGCAAAAGATTACGCGCCTCCGGCGGGGCTCGTCCGGGCGGTTGCGGAGATCCGCGCCAAAAGCAACGACCCCCGGGTTTCCCGGATGATCGAGGGGTATTTTCTCGACCTGTACATCTGCCTCCGGGAACTCCGGCGGGTCTGCCGGCCCGGGGCGAAAGTGGCGCTTGTGGTAGGAAATGCCCAGTACTGCGGAGAACCGGTGCTCGTCGACGAACTGACGGCCGAAATCGGGGAACAGGCCGGTTTAACCTGCGAGAAACTCCTGGCGGTGCGCTACCGGGGCAACAGCGCCCAGCAAATGGGCAGCTACGGACGGAATCCTTCCCGGGAAAGCATAGTCATCTTCCGGAAGAGATGAAAACTAAAAGAGCAATTTTAACCTTTTTATTTTCTCTTCTTCCTCCCTGAGCAGGGCATACGCTTCCTGCAGGGTTACCGGAGCAAACCGCACCCGGTCTCCCGGCCTTAACTGGCCCACTATCGGCAGGTCGACGGAAATTACCGTGGCCATTTCCGGATACCCGCCGACAGTCTGGGCGTCCACAAACAGAATGATCGGCCTTCCGTCACCGGGAACCTGTACCATTCCCGGGACTGTTCCTTCGGAAATGATTTCCGGTTTCCCCGCGTGCTCAATTTGGGGGCCTTCCAGCCTTAAACCCATCCGGTCTGAATTGGCGCCGACCACGTATTCCGCGGCAAAAAGGGTAGCCAATCCCCGGGCGGTGAAGCAATCCTCCCGGGGACCGGGAATAACCCGCAGGACGCAAGGCTGTTTCCACTCCGGAAGTATTTCCGGCGGCACTTTTCCTGGTGCACTTTTCCGCCGGCCCCTGCTCCCGGCCGGATAAGCCTTTAAAACATCCCCGGCGACCAGGGCCCGCCCCTCGTGTCCTCCGCAGGCGGCGCGCGGGTAAGTCGCCCGGCTGCCCATCACTTTCGGCACGGCAATCCCGCCGGCCACGGCGAGATAGGTCCGGCAACCGTTTTCGCTGTTGCCGGAAAAAGACAAAACGTCCCCTGTTTTGACCGGAACGGCCGACCAGCAGGGAATTTGCCTGCCGTTCAGCAGAACGGTAGCCTCCGCCCCGGCAACGGCAATTTCCGTGTCCCTTAAGAGGCGCAGAGTTGGTCCGCTGACGGTGATCTCCAGGCCGGCGGCATTTTCGTCGTTGCCCGCCAGAATGTTCGCCAGCCGGAGAGAGAACCGGTCCGCCGCGCCCGCCGGCGGCACGCCGTATTTCCGGTAGCCGTACCTGCCCAGGTCCTGGACAACGGTGAAAAGGCCCGGGAAAAGCACTTCCAGCACCGGCTCCTCCGCTTTTTCAGCACCGGCGGCCAGTTGCGTAAATTCCCTTTCGTCAATGGGGACAAAATGCACTTGATCACCCGGACTCAAAAGCGCCGGCGGTTCTTTTACCGGGTCAAACAACGCGAGCGGGGTCCGCCCGATGATCCGCCACCCCCCCGGACTGGCGACCGGGTAGATCCCCGTCTGGTTCCCGGCAATTCCCACGGAGCCGGCCGGGACGCTCATCCGGGGAGAGTCGAGCCGGGGGGTGGCGAGCCTCTCCGGCAAACCGCCCAGGTAGGGAAACCCGGGCAGAAACCCCAGCATATACACGTGATACGGGCTTTTTGTATGCAGGGCGACCACTTCCGCCGGTTCCAGGCCGTGGTAGCCGGCGACAAAATCCAAATCCGGTCCGTACTCCCCACCGTAGCAGACGGGTATTTCCACCGTTTTCGGGCGCGTCTTTTTTGGGGCAGCGCCGGCCGAAAGCCTTTCTTTAATCTTTTCCACCAGTTCGTAGTAAGCCGCCCTTTGGGGGTCGTAATAAACCGTTACCGTCCGGTAGGCCGGCACCAGTTCGACAATTCCGTCCAGGCCGGCAATTTTTTCCGCGGCAGTTTGGACCTGCCTGTTGATTCTTTGATTTATTTTATTCTCCCATTCGATAAGCAGGCCGCTATCGCCGGCCGTTCGAAACCGGGGCCACCGGGGAGTTTTGCCCTCTTTCACTTTCTCTTTTGCCCTCCGCATTTTTCCTTTCCCGCACGTGCCGGGGTTCAATCCCAGCGTCCATTAAAGCCTTCCCAAAGGTAAAGCTGCACCCGGGCAAAAGGCGACCGGATCGGTGCGCCAGTACCCGGTTATTTCCGTGGTTTCCTCCACTAAAAAATCAAAGGCCGGGGCGCGCGGCAGGACCACCAGGTTGGCCTGGGCGCCCGGACAAAATTTTCAAGGCGGGGAAATCTTCACGCCGGCCGCCTGCAGCCGCTCCCTGATCGCCACCACCAGCGCCAGGGCGCCGGGATTATCCCCGTGGACACAGATTGTCTCCGGGTCTACGGTGATTTCCTGACCGTCGAGGGTGACCACCTTCCGGCGAATGACCATGTCCAAAACCCTCGCGACTACTTCTTCGGGATTTTCGATCACCGCGCCCGGAACGCTTCTGCTCACCAGACTGCCGTCCGCCCGGTAGGCCCGGTCGGCAAAAACTTCGTTTACCACGCGCAATCCCGTGCCTCTGGCGGCTTCCGCGAGCTGCGAACCGGGCTGGGCAAAGACCAACAGGGTTTTGTCGAAGGCGGCGACGGCTTCCGCGATGGCCTGCGCCAGCACGACGTCTTTTCCCGCCATGTTGTACAAGGCTCCGTGCGGCTTGACGTGCCGCAAGGAGACTTCCGCCGCCCGGCAAAAAGCGGCCAGCGCGCCGATCTGGTAAAGGACGTCGCTCTTCACCTCTGCGTAACTCAAGCTCATTTCGCGCCGCCCGAAACCAACCCGGTCGGGGTAGCCCACGTGCGCGCCCACGGCCACGCCGTACTTTTTGGCCAGGGCAACCGTGCGCTCCATGACGCGGGGGTCGCCGGCGTGAAAGCCGCAGGCCACATTCGCCGACGAGATGTACCGGATTACTTCTGCGTCATTGCCAATCTCGTATGCTCCGAAACTTTCGCCCAGGTCGCAGTTAAGGTCGATTGTTACGATCATCGGTTTTCTCCCCCCCTCAAGGCCGTCCTGCCTGGCGTTCGTTTGCCGTCACGGTTTGCCGTCGCAGTAACTCCTTACATCCCCAGGTAAGCCCGGCGCACCAGGTCGCTGGCCAAAAGCTCTTCGCCGGTGCCCTGCGCAACGATGCGGCCCGTCTGGAGCACATAAGCCCTGTCGGCCAGCTCCAGGGCCTCCCGGACATTTTGTTCCACCAGCAGGATGGTTTTTCCTTTTTCTTTGATCCGGCGCACGAAATCAAAAATCAGGTCGACCAGCTTGGGCATTAAACCCAGGGACGGCTCGTCCAGGAGCATTAACCTGGGCGCCGACATGAGCCCCCGGGCGATGGCGAGCATCTGCTGCTCCCCGCCGCTTAACGTTCCGGCCACCTGGAACCTTCTTTCCCGCAGCCGGGGGAACAGGGTATAAACTTCTTCCAAAAGGGAATCCTTTTCTGCGGCCGACGAGATGGTGTAAGCGCCCAGGGCGAGGTTTTGCTCCACGGTCATGCGGGCAAAGGTCAGCCTCCCTTCCGGAACGTGCGCTATCCCGGCGGCGACGATCCGGTGCGGCGGCCACTGGCTGATGTTTTGCCCCAGAAAATTGATTTCCCCCCGGGTCACCTTGACAAGGCCGGAGACGGCGCGCAAAATTGTTGATTTGCCCGCCCCGTTGGCGCCGACGACGGCCACGATCTCCCCCTCCCGCACCTCAAAGGAGACGTCGTGAACCGCCGGCATCCCCTTGTAGCCGGCGGCGATTTCCTTAACCCGCAGCATAGTACTTTTCCCCCAAATAAGCCTTGATCACTTCCGGATTCTTCGCCACTTCCTCCGGCGGACCCTCGGCTATTTTATTTCCGCCGTCCAGCACCATTACCCGGTGAGAAATGGGCATGATCACTTCCATCACGTGCTCGACGACGAATAGAGTCACGCCCCTTTGGTTGATTGCCTGGACGAGCTCCACGGCTTCCTGCGTTTCCTTGGGATTCAGGCCGGCCATCACTTCGTCGAGCAGGAGCAGCTTCGGCCTCGTCGCCAGGGCGCGCGCCAGCTCCAGCCTTTTTTTATCCGCGATCGTCAGTTCTCCGGCCAAAACGTCCCGGCGGGCGGCCAGGCCGGTAAAGGCGAGCACTTCTTCCGCCCAGGCCGCGGCCCGCTTTTTGTTTTTATCGCGGAAAAAGGCGCCCACCAGAATATTTTCCAGCACCGTCATGCTGCCGAACGGGCGCACAATTTGAAAGGTGCGGGCAATTCCCCGCCGGCAGATCTCTTCCGGCGCCATGCCGGTGATTTCCTCGCCGAGAAAGAATACTTTTCCCGCATCGGGCTTGTAAAAGCCCGCCACCAGGGCGAAAAAGGTGCTTTTGCCGGCTCCGTTGGGACCGATCAAACCGACAATTTCTCCTTCGTTGATTTGCAAATCAACCTTGTGGCAGGCCAACAGGCCGCCAAATTGTTTGGTTATTCCTTCCGCCGCAAAAAAGACCACTTCTCATCACCTATTTCCTGGTAATTATACCCATCAAACCGGAGGGTTTGGCCACCGCGATGATCATGATTAACAAACCGTAAATGAGCAGATCCAGGGCCGTTCCCCCTCCGCCCAGGTAGGCCCGGCTGAACTCGGAAAGGGGAATCATAATGGCGGCGCCGAGGACGGGGCCCCAAAGGGTGCCCACCCCGCCGAGGATGGCGATCAGGCAAACCTGGATGGAGAGCATCATGGGCAAAACGCTCTCCGGATCGATATAGAGAACGTACTGGGCGTAAAAAGTGCCGCCCACGGCCATGAAAAAGGCGCTCAAAGCCATGGCGACGAGCTTGTAGCGGGTAATGTTAATCCCCAGGCTCCGGGCCGCGTCGGGGTCGTCTTTGACGGCCCGGAAATAATACCCCAGGTAGCTTTTTTCCATGAGGTAGGTGCAGAGCAACTGGGCGCCCAAAAAAGCAAAGGCGATATAATAATAAGGCGCTTTCCGGGCAAACTGGAAGCTGGCCAGGCTCGCCGGCAAGATGGGCAGGTATTTGCCGACCGCCCCGCCGACCCATGCCCAGTTTACGAAGAGAACGAAGACTATTTCGCCCAGGGCGATGGTGGCGATGACAAAATAATGGCCCCTTAAACGAAAGCAGGGATACCCCAGGGCCAGGGAGACGAGGACGGCCGCCAGCCCCCCGGCAAGCATGCCCAGCCAGGGGCTCAAATTGAGCTCCAGGAGAAGCATGGTGGAGGTATAGGCGCCCAGTCCGAAGTATACGGCGTGCCCCAAAGAAACCTGCCCGGCATACCCGCCTAAAATATTCCACGCCCCGCCTAAAAGGGAGTAAAGAAAAATGAGGATCATTAAATGCAGGTAAAATGGGCTGGACACGAACGCGGGGAAAAACGCGAGAACCAGGAAGATTACTCCGAGAACCGCCCCGGTTTTTAAGTTAACGTTGGGAATTAAAGATATTTTCTGCCCAGGTTCTTGCATACGCCAAAAACACCTCTTTTACGCAGTGCCCATCAGGCCCCGAGGCCGGATGAGCACGACCAGCAGATAAATGACAAAAACAACGGCGTACTTCAGGGAGGGAAGGATAAATACTCCGGCCAGGGATTCGGTTACGCCGATGATCAGGCCGGCAAAAAACGCCCCGGGAACGCTTCCGAACCCGCCCAGGGCAACGGTCACGAAGGCCAAAAAGCCAAAAATCGCCCCCACTTCGGGAAAAACGTAGTAAAAGTTCGCCAGGAGCGCGCCGGCAACCCCCACGCAGGCGGCCCCGATCCCCCACGCCAGGGCAAACATCCGGTCGCTGTTGATCCCCATGAGTGCCGCCGCCTGCTTGTTTTCGGCAACGGCCTGCAGCGCCCAGCCGGTCTTGGTTTTGGTTATAAAAAGATAGACCAGGGCAAACATAATCATCGCCCCGGCCGCGGCCACCAGCTGGGGCCTGGCCAGAAAAGCCCCCAGGACTTCGACCCGGCCGCCGACCGCCACCGTTTCAATCATGCGGTAATCGGCGCTGAACAAAAACTGCGCCAGGCTGCGCAGAAAAACGAGCAGCCCGAAAGTGGCGAAGATCTGCGCCAGCATCGGCGCGTTCAGCACCGGCCTGATCAATACCCGGTAAGTGCCCACGCCGAAGAAAAATAGAACTATGGTGACAAGGGGGAGAGCCAGGAGCGGGTCCAGGCCCCACCAGACGTTAAACAGGTAGGCAAGAAACATGCTGGCCATCAAAAATTCGCCGTGGGCGAAATTCACTATGTCCATCACCCCGAAGATCACCGTCAGGCCCAGGGCGATTAAGGCGTAGATGCACCCCCACAGCAGGCCGGTGAAAATTGTTTGCACAATTATGGCGGAAGTTGCTTCGGACAAAGTTGCAAGCACCTCCTTTGAAAATAGAGGCACAGAGGCAACAGGCACAAAGGCACAAAGGGAAATATGCCCGCGCTTTTAGCCTCATTTTCATTATTAATGGCGGGGACGAACGTTCCCATGGGGAACTCCTTTGAAAATAGCTTTCTGCGATTAAGTTAAGTGCCTGGCACTTAACTTACGCTCGTTACCGGCCCTTCGCATATGTTGCTCCTGGCAAAACGGACGGCAAGCCGGTGGTTTTTCATTCTTTGTGGCGGAGACGCGCAGGTTAAAAGTGGGGGGAAGAGGAAGGGGGGTTTCCCCCTCCGCTTCCCCTGTTTTTGCCGCTTACTTCCTGTCCTTCCACCTGGGGGTCGGCCAGATGATCTGTTTGGAAGCCAGATCCCACGGCCACACAGTTACGTACTGGCCGTCCTGGATCTGGACGATGATCCCTGAGCCGAGCACGTTCTGGTGGGTTGCCGGGTCGAACTTGACCCCCTGCCAGGGCATGATCAATTGGTCTCCCGGTATATTCGTTTCTTCCAGGGCCTTTTTTATCGCCGCCGGGTCGGTGGAGCCCGCCCGGTTGATGGCGTCGGCCAAAACCAGGAGAGCGGTGAAGGCGCGGGCTGAATTGCCGTTCATGTTCGAGCCGTATTTTTGTTTATAGAGGTCATTTACCTTTTCGACGATTGGTTTCTTTTTACCGAAGTCCAGCGCCCAGACTTCACGGCTGAAAACGTAATAGCCGTCTTTGCCCAACGCCTTCAGATACTCCGTGTCAATAAAGCCGGCGTCCATGGCCAGGATGGCGTCTGGATTATAGTCCATATCCTTGTATGTCTTCATGTACAGGATGGCGTCGGAAGCGTAGGAAGCCTGCAGGACGACGTTCGCCCCGGAAGCTTTGAGCTTTTGCACCTCGCTGCCGACGTTGGTGCTTTTGGCCGGGTAGGCGATGTCGGCCACCACGTTATAGCCGAATTCCTTGGCAAATTTATTTTCCGCTTTGCCCACATCCGTGCCCCAAAGGGTATTTTCGTAGACAATGCCCAGCTTTGGATCTTTGACTGTTCCCTTTTTCTTCAAGTCCTCGAGGAACTGGAAGAAATTCTTGGCAAACATGTCGTCATCAGGGGTGGTGCGGAAAAACCACTTAAAGTTTCGCTGCGTCAAGGTAGGAGAGGTGGACGTGCCGTTCACAAAGGGGATGCCGTAGCGCTCCGCAACCTGGCTGGCCGTCGCCGTCACCGCGCTGTGGTAACAGCCGATCAGGGCGGCAACCTTTTCCTGGTTAATCAGCCGCTCCGCCTCGCTCATTCCTTTTTCCGCCGAACCCTGGTGGTCTCCGGATACGATGGTGACGGTGGCCCCGCCCAGGTTGGGCAAGCCCTTCGTTTTCGCCAGGGGCAGGTTCAGGTCCGGGTATTCGCCGTTAATGATTTCGGCGGCCAGCTTTACTCCGTTCATCAGATCGATCCCGGTAACGGCCGCGGCGCCCGTCAGCGGATAGATGGTGCCGATCTTAACTTCCTTGGCCGCCGGTTTTTCCTGGGCCTGTCCGGGCGGCTTTTTTTGCGAGGCGCACCCGGCGCCGGCCAGGGCCACAATCAACACCGCCGCCACGAGCCAAAGGCTCCTCTTCATTTTCCAAAAAGACATTAAAAGCAACCTCCTTCACGTAAAATTTTAAATTGTCAGCTTATTGGCCGGCCTGATTAAATTGTTAAAACTTTTTTCCTTCACCTCCCCCGCAATTAATCAAAATAACCGAGGCTGCGGGATATGTCCCGGGCGGTTTGCCGGAGAACGGGCAGCAGCCTCTCGACGTCCTCGTCCTGGTAGGCGTGAAGAGGCCCGGCAATGCTCAGGGCGGCAACCACCTTTTTGGCGTGGTCGCGCAGAGGAACGGCCAGCTCAGCCGAGCCGGGCTCGAGTTCTGCCCTGCTCAAAGCGTATCCCGTTTTTCTCACCTCGGCCAGAACACCGAGCAACCTGGGAACGTCCGTTATCGTCGCGGGTGTGTGCACCACGGGCGGCCGCTTTTTGAGGATGCCGGCGATCTTCTCTTCAGGCATAAAAGCCAGGAGCAGGCGCGTTGAGGCGCCGGCGTAAAGCGGCGCCCGCCGGCCGGGGCGGATATACAGCCGCACGGGCTTGATCGCTTCCACCACTTCCACGTACACGCCTTCCAGGCCGTCCACAACAACCAGCTGAACTGAATCGCCAACCTCGTTGCGCAGTTTAATCATGTGGGGAAGGGCTACCCTGCGCACTTCCAGCTGTTCCTTCACCATGCTCCCCAGCTCTAAAAGCTTAAAACCCAGCCCGTACCGGTATTCTTTGTTATGATCCGGAATCCTGTGCAGAAAGCCGGCGTGTTCTAAGGTAGTCACCAGCCGGTAGGTGGTGGAGCGTGAAAATTTGGTCAGGACGCAAAGTTCATCGAGGGTAAGCACCGGTTGTTCCTTGGTAAAGTAGTTGAGTAGAGAAAGGGCTTTCGCTACGCTGGAAATGTGGTGATGCATTTCTGTTGACCGTCTTTCCTTAATTTACCTTTCACATTATGAATTGTTAATTTATCATTGAGAAATCAAAAATACCTATTCTCCCATAATTTTATAAATCCTGCTTCCAAACCGATCATTTTCGAAAAAATTTTTTGCCGGCACCTCGAAAAAAGAAAAACGCTTCCCTATAAAAGGAAACGCTTAAAATTCGCAAGAAACGGGAACAAGCCCCCGATTCAGAAAAAATTTAAATCACATCACCCGCCCCGCCGCCTGGTGCAGGGCGGCGCAGTCGTCCCACGGGCCGACGCTGGCGATGGCGAAGGTTTCCGGGGTCAGCGCGGTGCGGGCAAACTCCCTGATCTGCTCTGCCGTCACCTGGTTTATTTTTTCCACCACTTCTTCCGGCGGAACCACTTTTCCCAGGTAAAGCTGGGATTTGGCCAGCCTGCTCATCCGCGTGCTGACGTTTTCCAGGCTTAAAAACAGGTTGCCTTTCATCTGGTCTTTGGCCCGGCGCAATTCTTCTTCCGGAATGCCGTTTTTCTGGATGTTCCGGATCTCGTTGCAAACCAGCTCCATTACCGGCGCCACATTATTTTTGCTCAACCCTGCGTAAACGCAAAACAGGCCCGTATCACGGTAACTGCTGTGGTAAGAGTAAATCGAGTACGCCAGGCCGCGGTTTTCGCGGATTTCCTGGAACAGCCGGGAGCTCAAACCGCCGCCCAGGATGGTGTTGATGATCTGAAAGACGTAGATCTGCTCGTGGTCCAGGGGCAGCCCCGGCGCGCCCAGGCATAAGTGGATTTGCTCCGTTTCTTTTTGCCTGCAGGTTACCAGGTGCTGCGGCACGGGCCGGTTTTGTTCGCGGCGGGAAGCCTGCCCGTTCGCGCCTTGAAAAACCTTTTGGATTTTTTCCACAGCCTGCTGGTGGTCGATATTTCCGGCCAGGGCCACAATGAAATTCCCCGGGCGATAATTTTTCTGAAAGTAAGCGAGGATTTGCTCCCGGCTTAAACCGCCGATGACTCCGGCGTTGCCGATGATCGGGCGCCCCAAGGAATGACCCTGCCAGATGGTGTTGGCAAAGACGTCGTGGACCAGTTCGTCAGGGGTGTCTTCGTACATCTTGATTTCTTCGATGATCACGTTTCTTTCCCGGTCGATATCCTCCGGTTTAAAAAGGGGGTTAAAAATCATGTCCGCCAGAACATCCAGGGCAAGATCGAAGTATTCGTCCATCACCCGGGCGTAAAAACAGGTAAATTCTTTCGTGGTAAAGGCGTTTAACTGCCCGCCCACGGCGTCCAGCGCCTCGGCTATTTGCCTGGCCGTGCGCTTCCCGGTCCCCTTAAAAAGGAGGTGTTCAATAAAATGGGATACCCCCGCCAGCTCTTCCGGTTCGTCCCGCGAACCAACGTCCACCCAGACGCCCAGGGCTAGAGAGCGGACGTGGGGGATGTCTTCCGTCAAGATTTGCACTCCGTTGTCCAGCACCACTCTCTGGTACATAACGACTTAACTACCCCCTCGTAATGGTGGTTGGTGGTTAGTGGTTGGTGGTTGGGAGCGAAAGCGATCAACACGTTGTTTTAAACAGCGGATTACTGTGAAAAGAGCCCGAACGACTTCACCACCAACGGCCTCCAACCAAACGACGGTTGGCAATTGGTTATCTGCGCGCCTCCCTGGCCCGCGCCGGACGCTTGTGGGGAGCTCCCGCGCCGGGGGTGCGTCTGGGTTCTACCGGCAGGGCGTCTTTGCGGGAAAGGCGCAACCGTCCCTGGTTGTCGTAGCCCAGAACCTTGACGACGATAGTGTCGCCTTCTTTGACCACGTCCTCAACCCTGTTCACGCGCTGGTGCGCCAGCTGGGAGATGTGCACCAGACCTTCTTTCCCCGGCAGGCCCAGCACCCCCGGAATAATCTCCACGAAGCAGCCGAAATCGGTCACCCGGGTGACTCTTCCGGTATAGATTGCGCCGGTGACGACCTCCTTGGTCAGACTTTCGATAATTTCCATCGCCCGCTGGCCCCCCTTGGGGTCAACGGCGGCGATAAAGACCCGGCCGTCGTCTTCAATGTCGATTTCGGCGTTGGTTTCTTCAATGATCTTTTTAATAATCCGGCCTCCGGGACCGATGACGTCCCTGATTTTATCCGGATCGATCACCATGTGCAGGATGCGCGGCGCGTACGGCGACAGTTCCGGGCGGTAGGCAGGAATGACTTCCAGCATCTTCTGCAGGATGTACATCCGCCCCGCGTGGGCCTGGGCCAGGGCCTTCGCCAGGATTTCCTTCGTCACCCCGGGGATCTTAATGTCCATTTGCAGGGCCGTTACGCCCTGGGCTGAGCCGGCCACCTTAAAATCCATGTCCCCCAGGTGGTCTTCGATCCCCTGGATGTCCGTCAACACGGCCACTTCGTCGCCCTCTTTCACCAGGCCCATGGCCACCCCGGAAACCGGGGCCTTGATCGGAACGCCCGCGTCCATCAGGCTTAAACAGCTGCCGCAAACGCTTCCCATGGATGTGGAGCCGTTGGATTCCAGGACCTCGGACACAATCCGGATGGTGTAGGGGAAGACGTCTTCCCCCGGAATAACCGCCTCCAGCGCCCGCTCGGCCAGCGCGCCGTGCCCGATCTCCCGGCGCCCGGGCGACCGGATCGGCCTTACCTCCCCGGTGCTGTACGGCGGGAAATTGTAGTGGTGCATGAACCGCTTGGTCTCCTCCACGTCCAGCCCGTCTAAAATCTGCTCGTCCGAAATGGGGCCCAGGGTCACGGTGGAAAGCACCTGCGTTTGCCCCCGCCGGAAAAGGGCCGATCCGTGGGTTCTGGGCAAAAGCCCCACCTCGATGGCCAGCGGGCGAACCTCGTCCAGGGCCCGGCCGTCGATCCGGATTTTGTGCTTCAGGATGAACTCCCGGACGACTTTCTTTTCGGTGTTTTCCAAAATCTTTAGAATGCTTTTCTCCTCTTCCGGGAAGGTTTCTAAATACGCCTGCGCCAGCTGGGTTTTTACTTCTTCGAACAATTTTTCCCTTTCTTTTTTGTCCAGCCTTTCGGCGATGCAGCGCTGCACCGCGGCCCTGATTTTTTCCTCCGCCTCGCCGGCTATGGCCTGCTCCACTTCCGGATTAATTTCTTCGATTACCGGCTCGAACTTCGGCCTGGCCAGGCCGCGGGCCAGAGCCTCTTCCCGGAAAGCTTTTATAAAATTGACAATTTCTTTAACCTTCTGGTGCCCAAAAGCAATTCCTTCTAAAATGGTTTCCTCGGGCACTTCCCGGGCGCCGGCCTCCACCATCATCACGGCTTCCTCCGTACCCGCAACGACGAGATGCAGCTGGTTTTTTTCCGCCTGGGCCAGGGTGGGGTTGATGACCAGCCGGCCGTCCACCAGGCCCACGATAACGCCGCCGATGGGACCGCCGAAGGGAATCTCGCTCACGTGCAAAGCAGCGGAAGCGCCGATCATGGCGGTGATTTCCGGCGGATTATCCTGGTCGACGGAAAGGACGGTGGCCACCACCTGCACTTCGTTCCGGAAGCCCTTGGGAAAAAGCGGGCGGATGGGGCGGTCAATCAGGCGGGCGCTCAAAATGGCCTTTTCGCTGGGGCGGCCCTCGCGCTTAATAAACCCCCCGGGAATTCTGCCCACCGCGTAAAGCCTTTCTTCGTAATCCACCGTCAGCGGGAAAAAATCAATTCCTTCACGTACTTCCGGCGCCATGGTGGCGGTAACCAGCACCACCGTATCGCCGTACCTGACCAGAACGGAGCCGCCGGCCTGCCTGGCCACCTTGCCCAGCTGCAGTTTCAGGGGCCGGCCCCCGATGTCGATTTCCCTTTCTAATATTCCTTGCTCTTCGGTCATGAAAAGTTAAACCTCCTGTTTTCCGTTCAATTTTAGTATCCCCCCGGCGCAATATTTTAGAAAAAGCGGGGGCAACCCCGCTTTCCCATGGTCACGCTACCTGCGCAAACCCAGTTTCTCAATCAACGTGCGGTAACGTTCGTAATTGCGCTCCTTAAGATAATTCAACAGTGCCCGCCGGTGGCCGACCATCTTTAAAAGCCCGCGCCGGGAATGAAAATCTTTTTTATGGATTTTCAAGTGCTCGGTAAGGTTGTTGATGCGCCGGGTTAAAAGAGCCACCTGCACTTCCGGCGAGCCGGTGTCGTTTTCGTGCAACTTGTACTGTTCAATGACTGCCTGCTTCTCCGTTGTCGTAAAGGCCATTCGCTCACCTCCCCGTATTCTGACCTAATCGCTGCAGACTAAGTGAACCGTCGTCAAAAGGCGCATTACCTGGTCTGCAGTTCATTTACCGATAATCGTGATCACCAGGCGGCCGTCCGGGATGTCCTTGGCAACCAGGTCAAACACCCGGCCCGATTTGGCCAGAAAGCCGCGAAAACGGGTGGCCGTCGGGATCCGCCCCGGAATGCTGCCGGCGGCGTTAACGATGTCCGCCACCGTTATTTTCTCCTGGCGCAGGTCGTTCAGCCTTTTGCGGGCGTGTTCGGTAATGATTACGCGCATTTACAAAAGGCCTCCGAGCGAAAACAGGTTGTCTGCTTCCTCCGCCAGGAAGGCGTAAAGGGCGTCCTGAAAAGCGTTAATGACCGGATCTTCCAGATTCGCCTGCCGGTAAATCTGCTCCAGTTCGTTTTTCAGCTCCTGGAATTCCTCGCTTAAACAAATGAGAGCGATTGACCGGACCCACTTTTTGATTTCCTCTTCCGAGGAATCGAACCTGGGCACCCCCATGCAGCGTCTCCTTTCCCGGGGCAGAGGGACTTTGACACCAACCATTTTAGCATAATTAAAAAGAGAAGTAAACTTGATTCTGTGCTACATGAGGGGTTTTCTTTAATATTGCGCCCTAATTAAAAGCATTCCCGCGTGCCATTTCAAGGGTCAGCTTAATCAATAAGAAGACCTCCTGGTACAGAAAGATAAGGACAAAACTAAAATGTACCGGATGTCGTTGTCTTTACTCATAATTTTCCTTTACTTTCGTTTATTAGTTACACCGGTCCCCCTCCGGCAACGGGCAAACGGAGTTTTATTCTCATGTGCTACACCTTGCTGCACGCGGAGCTATTATTTCCCAATTCAAAAGAGCATATTTGGAACACCCGGATTCGGTTCCGGGTTTTTTTATTGAAGAAAGTTTGCCGGCAATGCATAATTGTATTAAAGTAATAACTTAATATTATAGGCAAATTAGTACTTTACGAAATTGGTAATACACTTATGTATTACTATGTGGAAAACAATTGCTAAAAAACAATTACTTTAAAATTGGCATTATTTTTGCTATTTGAATTTTTTGAGGTGAGTTAAAAATGCCACCTTCGTCATTGATAAATTTTCTTGAATCGAAATTTGCCCGGTCAATCCCGAACATGCAGTTGCCGATTAGGCCTGATGAGCCCTCGAGAGGGCTTCCGGACGGAGCAACGGTGGTTATTGTCGGCGGCGGCCTGGCGGGCAGTTGCTTTGCCCGGCTCCTGTTAATGCTTTGCCACAAGGAAAATAGACGCATTAACATCTATTTGGTGAATAGCACAGGCTGTAATTATTGTGGGGGCTTGGTAACTAATATTGCCCAAGAGGCAATGGAGCGTTTATATAAGCTAAACATAACAGACAATCTAGTGCTGGAAAAAATAAACTCCTTTGTTTATGTTAACAGAGAAGGTCATGTAAAAATTGAGCTGCCAACTCCGATTACCGCTACCTTGCGAACTAGTCGCTTTGGGGTAACTGGTTTTGACGATTCGATTAAGCATAGAATACTTGAAGGAATGGAAGATTATACAAAAACATCCACCTTTACGCGCATCGAACCCACTATCGTCAAAAATATTATTCCGCCCGACGGCAAATCCAAAAAATGGCGGGTGGTTTTAAGCCGCCGCCGGCCGAACGGGTCTCCGGACGAATTATCAGCCGACCTGGTTGTCTTGGCAGCGGGATTTAATTCTTTGGACAAACCAATGATCAACCGTTATATGCAAAGTACCGGATTTAAACCTCCGCCTGTACTCCGCGCTTGCGTTACGGAGATAGATACTTCTACTGCCAGATATAACCGCGTAGGCCAACATGTATATATGATCGACGGAATCGTCCCGGGTTCTATTCTGGCTTTTATTCCCAAAGGTAAAAATTGGTTAACCTTGACTTCCTTGAACAAAGTGCTGAGCTTTGAAGATCTGGAAACTTTATTTAACCATCCAGTTGTGAAGGAAATTATTGACTTGCCCAACCCGGCAGAATGCTTGCGCTGCCATGTAATTTGCCCGTCTTTTGTTTTTACCGGTCCATCGCGGCATTTTTACGGTGATGGTTGGGTAGCCGTAGGCGATTTAGCAGGATACGGCCGGGTTTTAAAAGACGGTTACTTTGCAGCCTTTGTTGGTGCATGGTACGCGGTTCACACAGTTTTTTACCACGGGACCTCCCGCGCTCACTTTGAGCGCCACTATCATGGCCCCTTGCGCCGGTTTAATCGAGAAAACCTCCTTGGAATTAAGCTTTTCAACTTTAATATGTTTATTGGTCGGCAAAAATGGTTCAATCGTTTGCTTCTGGCCGCAGCAAAGGAGGAGCGGCAAAAAAACCCTTACGGTTGGGCTATCCACGCTGCTTTTCGGAGCCTCCAGACTGGTCTTTTACCCTATCTGCTTATATGCTTACTTTTTGTGGTAGGTGTTTTTCGTTACGTCCTACGTCACCCTTTTCAAGCATGGAGAATTTTTTTTGCAGAGACAGGGAAAACCGCGGCAAAAGCAAAAAAATCCTTATCGGCTGCACGAAAGATTATTTAAAACCTGAATCCGTGATACCATCTCACCAATAACCATTTTCAGGCATAAGATTCAGGTAAAGCTTTCGGGAGCTTACTCCGGAGGAACAATCAGAGCCAGGGCGAAAACAAATAAGAAAACTACAATCAAAAAGAGATTCAGGCCAAGTAATCCGAACTGAAAAAGCCAGGTGAACCCGGCGAGGACGGTAAGCATGCAAAGAAACGCGCCAGCCAGGGCGCTCAGGGCAACCACCTTTCTCCACGGGGAAAGGTTTCTCGCCGGTTGCCATTGATCGGCCCTTTCCACCAAAGTCACCGCCACCAGGGTAACAATATTCATGGACATTCCGAAAAATACCGGGTGAATGTGCAGGTAAAAATTCGCCGGGTCCCAGCGGCCCAGGGAATACCACGTCAATCCGCCTAGAAAACCGGTAACCATCGCCGCCACCGCCGCCCGGCGGGTGGCCAGCGGCCAGAACAGGGTGGCCACCACGGGGGCAAAGGTGGCGCCGTTCCGCAGCGTCCAGGCCAGCACGTTCCACCAGGCTGCCTGCTCGCTCCGGAGAAGGGCAAGGACGATGACCATGGCGGTCAGCAACACCAGGGACCACCTGGTGTAGGCAACTTTTTGCGCGTCGGCCAGACCCGGTTTCACCGCTTCCGCAAAATCCCTGCCCAGGCTGGTGGAACCGGAGAACTGGCAGGGCGCCCCCCAACCCAGGGCACAGGCCCAGACGCCCATAAAAAACAATCCCACCAGGGGAGGGGGGAGAACCCGACCCAGGTAAACCGGGACGCCGACCATCCCGCCCCGGTAACCGGGCGCTGCCGCAGCCGCCGCCAGGCCAAATAAAATGCCCAGGGAAATAAAAATTGCATCGGCGGCAAAAGCCATCAATAAACCCCTGCGCCCCTCCTCCGGAGTCCGGCAGGACAGGGCCATCTGAAAGGCCGCCTGCGCCGCCAGCACGTTAATCAAAAAGGTGGCAAACCAGGCAATAATCAATTGCAATCCTACGCCGTCCAGGCTAAACATCTCCGGCCGGGTCCTGGCCAGGTGCGCCAGTCCGGCAGGGCCGGACCCGACGAAAAAGGCGTAGATTCCTACGCCGAACATCAGGACAAACGCAACGTTGTTGGCCGTCTGGGTGGCAACCACCGACCACATCCCCCCGACCTCAAGAAAAATCAACAAAAGCAAGGCGCTGATGGTTACCGTTACGGGCAGCGAGAAATCGGTAAAAACATCCAGGGCGACGGCGAAGGAAAGGGTATTGGCAACCGTCCACATGGGGAAGGTCAAGCCGGTAATTGCTCCGGCCACCCCTAAGGCGAGCCTGCCGAAGCGGTCACCGATCAGGCCCGAGATAGTGATCATCAGGCGGCGGCGCAGGTTGCCGATCAGCAAAAGAGCAATAATCAGCACGTGCACCATCTCGGCCACCCCGTACCAGCCAGCGGAGATCCCTTTTGCATAGGATAGTTCAAGAATAGAAATGTAGGAAGAACCGGAAAAAAGACCGGTGGTACAGACAAAAACCATCCAGGCCCGAAAAGATCTCCCACCCACCCAAAATCCTTCCCCGTCCCGGGCCCTGCTTTTCACAATGTTGCCGAGGATAATCAGGACGGCTGTATAAAATACGGCCATTCCCAGTATCCATGCTCCGCAGGGATTCATTTTTTTAACCTCCCTTCGGAGGGATCAACAATGGACTGTAAGGTTACCTGTCTTTCTCGAGCCCGTACCGGAATACCCCCGCTCTCCTAAACGAGAAAAAGAACCACAAAGTAAATAATCATCAAGGCCATTCCAAAGGGCACCCCCAGGCAGGCCCATTCCCGGCTGCCGATTTTCAGCTTGCTGGCGGAAACGATATTGGGAATGTTGCCGGGGATGAGCATCCCCCCGCTGATTAATAGCCCCATCAGGATGGCCTGGATTTGCTGGGAAGTCATTTTCGCGCTGATTTCCGCCGCCGCCAGGGTGGCGTTGTCTAAAACGGCAGAAATCATGTTTACCCAGTAAAGCAGGCGGCTGTCGAAGTAGATTACATAGGTATCGATGACCGGTTTAAAACCGGCGCCGAGCAGTTCTAAGGCCATCACAAAGACGAAAATTTTTACCGCCCGGATCACCACCCCCTGGTAAGATTCCTTTTCCACTGTTTCCTCCGCTTCTTTTACGGCGGCTCTTTCTGCGGTTGCCGCCACTGGACTGGCGAACGCCCCGCCCTGCCAAGCCGGGTCCTGATCCCTCCCTTCGTTTCTCCCGGCAACCCTGGTAACGGTAGGGAGACTTTCCACCTGCTCCGGCGCCTTAATCACAACGTCCCCTTTCGCCGGACGCCCACGCGCTACGTAATAAGCCCCAAACAGGCCGGTGGCCAGCACGCCGGGAATAATAAACCAGCCTACCTCCCCCAGGAGGTACCAGAAGCCGGCGTTCAGCTTAGAAACGGTGATGGTGGAAAGGGGTTCCCCGATGGGCGTAAGCGCGGCCCCCAAACCAATTGAAAAACAGGCGATTATGTCCAGATTCACTTTGTCCTTGCGGGAAAGCGGCAGAACGCTGATTATTTCCACCAGCACCAAAGAGGCGATGATGGCGGTGATGACACTAGAGAACAAACCCAGGGTAACCGTAATGAAAAAGATAAAAACTTTCAGAGGGACATATTTCAGGATGGCCGCAACGGCCCCCTGCACTTTTTCTTTCCAGATTTTAAACAAAAGGCCGGCAATGAGAACGGCGCCGGTAATCATATACATAAAATGGTTTTCCAAAATTTCGATGAGCAGTTCTTTCCCCAAAACGCCGGAGACGATGGTCGCCGCCAGGCCCATGATGAAAAGAAAAGGCTCCAGGTTGTGCTCAACCTGCTTTAAAAGAAAGGGGAGGGTCAAAACCAGGAGCAAGATAATTAACAAACCAATAACCATTTTCAAGTCCTCCTGTAAATAGATTGAAACTGAGGGTGGGAAAGTTAAATCACCCTTTCAAAAAAATTATCCACGCCGGGTGGATAATTTTTGCCTAACCCAATAAATTTTTATCTCTCTCGGAGAGCATTATAAATTCTGCCAGAATTGGAGATTAAAGTGCAACACAGTCCCCCAGAACAGCCACGATACAAGCCCGCACGCAAGAGCACAGAAAAAGCCGTAGAGAGGCAAGCGCCAGGAGGCCTTCCCTTCCAGAGCGATCGGAAGGGCCATCGTTCCTGTAGCTGCCGGAACCATGAAAGAAAAGTTTACTGTATATCCCATCATGAGCAGCCACGGAATTGGGTTTACCCCGGCAGCTTTTGTCGCCGCTCCCACTATCGGGGCCAGCATTCCGGCGGCACCGGTATCCGAAGCAATATTACCCATGAATAGACAAAAGGCGACAAATATGCCCGTCCCCGTGTAAGCCGGCAAATTCCAGTATGTCCCCAGGAACTGTGCCATTAACTTGCCGGCACCCGTCATGGTAACGAGGGCTGCAATGCTCATCGCTGTGGGCCAAAGGAGAAAGGCATGAATGGGAAAGACCTTAACGGCATTAATGCTCAGGAGTCTTTCGCCCGGCTCGTATTCAAACGGCTTGCCTTTCGGAGCCCCTGCGTCCGGAGCAGGCAGCAAAGCGAGGATACCTGTTACAACCGCGAAAATTAAGGAAGGGCTGATGTTTACTCCTTTAGGCAGGTAAGGCCTCCATAACGGCTCTAAAAAGGGCATGGCTACGGCCAACAGGAAAATGATAAAGCCCCACTTCTCCGAACCTGTGATCGGGCCCATCTTTTTTAGTTCTTCTTCGAAGTATTCGTGAGATCCTTCAAAATGCTTGCGATCGATCGGAAAAACGGCGGCAAATAAAATGGCCACGGGGATCATGCTCAGAAAAACGGGAAGCACCAGTGTAGCTGTGTAACTGGCCATGGCAACAGGCCTCCCGAGAGTGTCAACCAGTTGCTGCCAGGTTATGACGGCCTGGCCGCCGGCCATCGGAGTCAAGAAGCCACCCAGGGAAGCACCAATAGCTACAGCAATAATGATGAGCATCGCACTTGCGCTGTTTTTCAATTTCTGACTGGAATCATAACCCACGTACTTGAGAATTTCGAGGGCAATCGGGGTAAGGGCAATGGCGATGACAGTATTTGCCGCTATAAAACTGATTATTGTAGAAAACATTACCCAGACAACGGCCTGCGCCCTGACGGAAGTACCGACCCACTTCAGGCAGAACAACGCCATCCGGCGGGTCAGGCCCCACCTCGTCCACATGCAGACGATCAGGGCCGGACCCAGTAACATCCCGAGACCCGGGTGAATAACTGTCTTGGTTATCTGTCCCCAATCCATGCCGGGAAGGAAAGCGGTTCCCAAAAGCGGAATGAAGATCGTATACCCTGTCGGTATTATCCCTGTCGCCCAGTACCAGGCACACCAGACAATAATTGCTAGCCCGCCCCGGGCAGTAACGCTTCCGATAGGCAGCGCGAATAGAATAATGAAGTACAAAATGGGGCCGACCGCCAGGGTGATCCATTCCAGAACGGTTTTATCAAACCCCAAGATCCTTACCGTCTTTGTTCCCAATTCCAGTCACACTCCTTTTCCCGTTTTTAAAGGTGTACAATTATTCACTTTTCTTTTTTAGCATGTACTATCATTCACTTTTTAGCCAGTACTTATCCTTCTAAAACTCCTTCCCGCGTCATTTTAAACCATAAGCTTTTTCAAAACCCATTTGCCTGGATATTTCTTTCGGACCATTCCCACCCCGCTTTGACTTTCGACTTGTTCATTACCTTGTTTTGTTATTCTGCCTATTGCATTCTTAATCTGTACCGGGTATTGGTGGAAGGAGTTTAATTAACCCCGGGCCCCGACATGCGGATTATTTACCATCCAGGAGAGGCAATTCAATAAACTGACGGGGAAATAGATCCGGTTATGTGCCGGGGCCTCAGGATTAATATTAAAAAAGCAGCGCATTGAAACATGAGATTGAGGGAAGAGGGGATTTTTATTTGGATTTTGCGCTGCCAATACCAATTCCCAATCCGCCTTTCCTGGCCAGAGCCTGGCAAAAACGGGCAGGCGAACTTTAATTCCTACATGTAACCCAAAGCCCGCAGCCTGGCCATGGCTGCTTCTTTGTCCTGGCGCCGGCCGGCCCGCTCCACCGTATTTTCCAGGTCCTGCTCCCAGGCCGGGAGGTCGGACATCTTCGTAGTTGTGGTCTTGGCCCCGAGAGAACGGTAACCCTGGGCGTAAAGGGAAACAAACGGAAGTTTGAAGTGGTGGTAAATATCCCACAGGGCCCGTTCGCTGATGTGCAGAATCGGCCGGATGCGCACCTGGGCCGGCTGCAGGTACTGCGCCGCCACTTCTTCAATATACGGATCGTCAGCCCTGACCGGCTGCTCGTCCCAGCGCAATCCCTGGACGATTACCTTCACGTTATTTTCTTCCAGGTAAACATTCAGGGCTACCGACTTCATTAAGTGGTTCCCGACAAAGGATTCGGCCTCAAACGGGAATCTTTCCAGTTCCCCGAACCCGATCCGCTTGATTTCCTCGCGGTTCCGCTCGTTGAGATCCTTAACCCAAACGTCGGCACCCAACGTATAGTTGCAGGCTCTCAACACGTCCTCGTTTTTCGCCACTTCGAGGACAACGCCCCATTCCTTGCTCATTTTGGCCAGGAACTCTTCAGCTTCTTCAAAGGTATCTCCTTCGTCAATGGTAACAGCCTTAGGCATCTCAAAGCCGTATTCCTTGCAGGTCTCCCGCCAGATCCAGAGGGTCAGGGTGCTGTCCTTGTGGCCGGACCAGACCAGGCGGATATTCTTGGGGTCAAACTGCCGGTATGCTTCCCGCACGATATTCTTGGAGATATGAATGTATGTTTCCAACTCCTGGATTCTTTCTTTGCTTAATGGTTTGCCGTTCGGCATTCTTATTGCACCTCCGTATGACTTATGCTCTTAAGGTTATTGCTGCTTTTCGTATCTTCTCACCCGAGGGATCACTTTTTTCATCATGTATTCGGTAACCGTTGTTTTTTCGATAAGGTTGTTTCTTTCTTCCGGATCGTCGGCGAGGTCGTACAACTCCCAGGAATCGTCCGTCTCGCGGTAGATGATTTTCAGGTCGCCTTCGCGGTAAAAGTGGACTTCTTTTTCGTCCCCTTTTTCGTGGCTCCCCTGCTTATCGATGGACTCGCCGTATACACCTTTTGGTTCGTACGCCTCCACGGGGAGCAGCGATTGCCCCTGCCAGGCCGGGGACGGTTCAACATGGAAAAGGTAAGTAATCGTCGGGGGTACGTCCAGCGTACTGACCACGGTATCGGAAACGATCCCCTCGCGCCGGGAGGAATCGTAAATCATTAAAGGCACGTTGACCAGTTCCTGGTACATCTTGCCGTCGTGGGAAAGCCCGCCGTGTTCACCGAACTCTTCACCGTGGTCGGCGGTGATAACGACGGCGGTCTCGTCGTGAAAACCGGTTTCCCGCAGAATACCGAAGAATTCTTCGGCAGCCTCGTCAACCTCCCGGACGTGGGCCAGGTAGAGCTTGCGCAGCAACTCCACCGTTTCCCGATTGGAAACGTCTCGCTTCAAAAGCACGTTTTTAAAAAGGGCGAACATTTCATCTTCGTTCAGCGTGATTCCCGGATCAACGGCCTCCACGTACCTGCGCTCCGGAACGTACGGTTCGTGTACGTCCATGTAGTGCACCCACAGGAAAAACGGCTTTTCGCCACCCCTTTCCCGGTACGTCCGCAGCCAGTTCGCCGCCTTCTGGTTGATGGCGCGGGCCTTAATATAGGGCGTCTTTTCATCCACCTTAGCCTCCATGGAATCGTAGAAAACGTCCCATCCCCGGTTCCAGCCGAAAAAGGCGCAGAGGTAGGCGTTGGAGTGAAACGCCGCCGTGGTTATCCCGGCCTTTCTCAACACCTCCGAAACGAGCACCCGCTGCGGCGGGCACTTCCCCCGCTGGCGGCCGAAATCAAGGTAGTAAGAGGAGGTCAGGATGCCCGGGAACCCTGCCTGCGTGTAGGGGCCGCCGGAATAAGCGTTGTTAAAGCGGATGCACCGATCCTGCAGGGAATCGAGAAAAGGAGTCAGGTTCCCTCCACCGTAGCAACCCAACACATCTTTTCTTAACGTATCGATCGTTAACAGCACAACGTTTTTCATGGGCGTACCTCTTCTCTTTTGATCAGTAACAACAAGGGGGAAGGGAGAGGAGGGAGAAAGTTTCCCCCTCCTTTTTTCCGGTTAATTATTCCACGATATAGCCCAAAGCGCGCAGGCGGGCTTCGATGGCTTTCTTCTCTTCCTCCGGCATCTCCCGGCGGACAATTCCCTTGGGTTCGGCGCGGTAATAATCGTTGCATTGTTCGCGCAGCTGCTGCAACCACTTAGGCGCGTGGAACTTGAGCCGGTCGATCAGATTATTCTGCTCCAGAGGATCTTTCTTCAAATCAAAGAACTCTTCATACATCGAAGAGGCGTACCGGATGTATTTCCAGTTTTCCTCCCGCAGGGCCTGTCTTGCCCCCATTCCATAAACGGACCAGACCGTTTCGGCGTAGGCACGCTTGCCGTGCCCTCTTAATTTTTCCATGCACGGAACCAGGCTCTCGCCGTCCAGGGGCACTTCCACCTTATCCAAAATCCCCAGGAGATCCATGATGGTGGGCATAATATCAATAGACCTTACCTGGCCTTCGATTCTTTTCCCGATGCATTGCGGCGGCAGGTTGGGGGCTTTAATGATGAGCGGAATTTTCAAATCTACATCGTAAAGGCTGGAGTGCGTGTTCGGCAAATCGCCCAAATCGACGGGGTCGTAGATATAATCACCGAAGGGCCAGCATTCGTTCCGGAGGGTAGTCCCGTGATCGCCGGTGATGACGATCAGAGCGTCGTCGTAATAGCCGACTTCTTTGAGGGTGGCGATTACGCTGCCGATGACTTCTTCGTCGGCCAGCTTGATTTTCGCGTCGTAATAGGCGTTTTCAGGCATTTCGCCTTCCTTGATGCGGCCGGAACGGACCAGGTATTCTTCCGAACCGGTATGGGTTTCGTAGAACTGGTTGTAAAGGTAGAAGGACTTGCCTTCGGCAGCGCATTGCTTGATAAATCTGATGTTGTCGTCAACGTATCTTTTGCCTACAGGCTTGGCGTGAAATCTTCCGTCCACGTTAACCCCCAGGGCCTGCCAGTGCTCTACGCCGTCGCCCCAGGTGTCGGGAGCGTTCGGGTCGGTGGGCTCGATGAATATATCGAAACCGTTGTTCATGCCAATCCCGGAACCGGCCACGCTCTGGCTCATGCACCCCTGGGTCGCCCAGCCCAGGTATTTTTTGATATACTCCTGAAGCAGGGGCGGGCAGACGACGTGGAAGGGATCCCGGACGCCGGTATGCGGCCCGATCATGCCTGTCCAAAGGACCGGCGTCGCCGCTCCCGTATAAGAACTGCCGGAAATAACCGTGGCAAACACTACCCCTTCCCTGGCAAGCGCCTCAATGTTTTTTTGCCGGCGGTAGTATCCGTTCACGGAAAGGTGATCCGCCCGCACTTCGTCGAACTGAAAAACGTAGACGCATTTTGGCTTTCGCACTTTTCGTTACCCCTTTCTTGTTATGATTTAACTCGCAAGATTTTCAAATTCAAGAACCAATGCCAAGAGCAACCGCCAACCTAATCACCTTCCTTTATTCGTTTTTTATTTCACTTTCGTTGCCTGCAATCTATTGTCAAGTGCAAAAAACATACCAGACATGAAAAACAATATTTTTTTAGCAATTCTATCGATGACTAATACACTCTTGTATCAAAATGATTGTAATTCTCGGAGCAATATCCTTAAACACCTGGTTAGTCACAGCCAATACAACAATGCATTAGTCGATACTTTTTTGTATAAATTGTTCGTTATTCTCTCTTTCTCCGGTGCCTCCCGTCCTTCCGAAATAACTTCCCATTCACGTTCTGCCTGGTGCTCATTGACGTATTACGTGGCCAAAGCTTCTCATTAACCCGCATTCCAGACGGGAAATTAGGTGACCTACTCTAGATAGTCAGCGTTTACGATACCGGGGCGCGATCCATTAAAAAAGAAAAGCCCTGGTCACCGACGGAATTTGGCATTTAATGCGACCAGGGCACCAGGGAGTAGGTAAGTTATGGCCTGAAACTTGTGGAAAGAAGCTTCCTTATAGGTTGCAAGATTATTTTAATAATCCTTCAGGAAATCTTCCATTACATCCAGGCTGGCTTTTTCCACGATTTTATTAAAGATTTTGTCTTTCACGTCCCTGGGCAGCAATTCGATGCTCTTGGTGGTCGCCGAATCGTATTTCGCGGTGGGGAACACCTTCAAAACCCTGTCCTTTTGCTCTTCCGTGCAGGGAACTTTAAGCACTTTCAAGCCGGCCAGCTGCTCCTCGGCCATGTCCGCCAGACCTACCTTCTGCAGCTTGGCGAGCCTTTCTTCGTTAATCCAGATATTGATTACGATACTCATTTCGCCACCTCCTAAAACTTCATTTCCGGCAAGGTAAACACAGGATTTCTATCCTGCAGGTATTTATCCGTCACGAAGGCCGAGCCGAAACCGTATTTCTCGGCACATTCCATAATCAGGTCGAACACTTCGGGTCTGAAGATCAGGCGAGGTGGCTTCACACCATCCTGGATGATGCTCCTGATCAGCGTGCCGCTGAAGTTCTGGCTCTGCGCTTTATGGCCGCACAACCCCGAATAGGTGACTTCGGCACAAACGGGGCAGTACCACCAGGCCAGCACCCGCACCGGTTTAATCCGCAGGTCGCTTTCCGGAATCTGGTCGAAGATCCGGTGCGCATCGTAAGGATCGTAGTACGTGCCCACGCCGGCGTGGTCCCGGCCGAACATGTGGTGCGTAAGGCCCAGATTCGTCCTCAAGATGGCGTGGAAAACGGCTTCCTTCGGCCCGGCGTAGCGCATATCCCAGAGGGTGATGGAGGTGAGGTGGACGTCCTCCCGGAAATAGCCCGCTTTGCGCAGCACGTCGTGGCACAGGACGATGGCTTCGTCGATGTAGTCGCCCTTTCTCTTTTCGCCGATAATGGCGTTGACGAGCACGCCCGTAACCGTTTTTTCCACCGGCAGCTCGCCGTGGGCCTGCAGCCAGGAACCCTTCATCAGCCACTCGTGCCCGGTATGCGGGACGTTTCTGGTCTGGTGGGCGACAATCCGCTGCCAGCCTTTTTCGGCGAATTTTTGCCGGAGCTGTTTAGGGGTGAAGAAGAATTCGTCAAACGGAGGGTTGATTTTGGGCGGATTAACCAGGGTGACCTTCCCGCCGAGGAACTTATCCTTGTACTTGTACGTCCTGGCCACTCCCGGGTGCTTTTCTTCCGTGGTGCCGTAAACTTTCTGGGCCATTTCCTGTTTGTCGTAGGTAAAGATTTCCTCGACTTCCAGAATGGCCATCGGCTTGTCCTGGTAGGTTAAGAGGACCTTGTCCCCTTCTTTAATTCCCTTTTCGTTGATTTCCTGATCCGACAGATCGAAAACGATCGGGATGGGCCAGAGGACGCCGTTGGCAAGGCGCATCTCCTTACAGACCCGGCCCACGTCTGCTCTGGTCATAAAACCTTCCAGGGGGGTAAAAAACCCGTACGCAATATCGATAATTTCTCTGGCGATCTGGCCGCGGATGGGCACCGGCGTAAGTCCTTTGATTGCCCGGGCCGCCTCTTCCGGCGCCATTACTCTTTCGACAAGCTCTTTGCCGCCATGGCCGATATTACTCATCTCACTTCTCCTTCCCTTTCAAAATGTGCTTTTGGGGCGAATCAACCGTTCGCTTCGTGCCTGATTTTGCTTTGTTTTTTACATCCATAATCTTTTGGAGACAGCCTGTCCTGGACAGATTCATTGTCCCCTTGGGAAGAAGTTCTTTCTTTTTTCGAATTGTTTCTAAGAAGGACTTCTGCCCTATACATTTCTGCCCTAAAGAAAGGCTCTTCCAGCGCTTTCAAAAACCACGCGTGAATTTTTTTAGCGGAAACCATACCAACATCTCCTTGATAACTTATTCTCTTTTTATACCTGGCAACCGGCAAATTAGCTTCTCAAAAAAGCGAAACAGGAGATCGATGAGCAAGCCGGCCAGCAAGGCAATAAAAACAGCGTAAGTACCGTATAAAGGACCATTTGTTTTCGCCATTTTGCGTATCCAGCCGGCAACCCCCGTCGGCTGGATAATCAGCGGGCTCTCGCTTTGGCCGATCACGCGGCCGTCCCTGATGGCGTAAGCGGTTATGGTCGTCTCCCCGTACGCCGCTTCCGCGGGTATTCTAATCAACGCCGAAAAGCTCTGCCCTCCTTTTTCTTCTTTTGTGAACAGGGATTTTTCCTGAACAACGTACAGGCCTTTTTTCTTATACAGGCCAACCAAAGCATCAACGTATTCTTTACCCTCCCGGGCCGGCAAATCTTTGGTTTTTCCTCCGGTTGCAACGATAACCGTGGCCCGGTCGTGAACGGCGGCAAAATTGCCGTCCAGGCCCGTGTCTTTCCGAAGCGAAGGCGGCAACCGGTCAATTTCCGCCGAAGTGTAGATTTGATACATTTTAGGCACATTTACCACTTCCGCCTGCGCTACATTCATCCACAAAAAGCCGACTTTCCCTTTTTTATTTAACCTCTCTTTCCTCCCCGGCGATACCATCTTCAGATAAATGTCGCACTGCGCAGGAGCAGTGCCCGAAATATTAACGACAGCTCCTTTAAAACCCAGCCCCACCGCAATTACTCCGGGGTCGGGAGCCACGCGAATCTCCTGGGCAAAAGCAGCCGGCACGCCCGCCCCGAAGATAAGACAAAATACGAGCAGCCCAACCTTCAATGGCCTCCCCCCAAAACGATCAGTGATGCGGGGGCTGCGAGTAAATTGTGAAGCATCTTGACCATTACGCCGAGAACGATGACCGAAAAAAAGATGCGCAGCTGTTCTCCTTTCAAAAGGCGACCGAGGCGCGCCCCCACCTGGGCTCCGACCGCCGAGCCGAGGAGCAAAAGGAGAGCCAGCATAACGTCGACGGTTTCGTTGATAATCGCCTGGGCAAGAGTTACGTTTACAGCGGTAAAAATCACGGTGAAAAGACTGGTGCCTACCGCCTTGTGCGTGGGAATTCCCAAAAGGTAGATCATTACCGGCAACATGATAAAACCGCCGCCAACGCCCATTAAAGCCGCCATGACGCCGATAAAAAACCCGAGCGCAAATAAAACGATCACCGAACATTCAATTTTTGAAACAGGGAAGAAAAGCCTTCCCGGCAAAGATTTGGCCAGGTAGAACGGCCTGCCGGCCAAAGAGTCGGCGCTTCCTTTCCCCCGCAAGGCACGCAAGCTCTCCGCAAACATAAACGCTCCTACAAACAAAAGCATAACCACATATACCAGCGTTACGATCAAATCAAAATTGCCCAACTGGCGCAATATCTTTACTCCTGTTGCGCCCAGCGTTCCTCCCGTCAGTCCGCCGAGGAGCATGATATAGCCGAGCTTGAAATCAACGTTGCCTGCACGGCCGTGGGCCAGCGTACCGGACACGGAAGCAGCAACAATCTGGTTGGTATCGCTGGCCGCCGCCACCGCCGGCGGAATACCGATCATCATTAAAAGGGGGGTGAGCAAAAACCCCCCGCCGACTCCAAATAAGCCAGACAGCATTCCTACCACGCCCCCCAGGCTAAAAATTAAATAGGTTTTGATCTGCACGCCCGCCACAGGCAAAAATATTTCCATTTTTTTCGACTCCCCACTTCATGAAGCACGCTGAATCAGTTTTCCAGCAGTTTTCTTCCCGGGTTTCGGCAAGTCAATTGCCTGGTGTTGAAGGGACAGCCTAAAAACGTAATGTTCTACCAGCAGATTATAACTTTCCATGGCCAGACCCAGGACCAGCAAAAGCAAGAGCATCACTCCGTAGGGGAAAAGCTGGACATCCCGGTTATTTTTGTCGTAGAGCTTCCCGGAAACATCCGCCCAGGTGTAAATTTCCATGGTATCCGGGTCTTGCTCCACGATGATATGGCGAGAAGGGTTAAAGTAATTTTTAAACAGACTTTCCCGCAAGCAATTAACCCCTGCCCAGAAAACCAGGAAAGCAAAAACGGCTACAGCCACAGCGACAAGTTTCGATAACGTCTTTAATTTTTTCTTTTCGTCCTGATTCAGGCTGAGGATGATTTGGTCCATGACACCCACTCCTTTTACTTCTGTTTATTATTATTTTCATAAGTTATAATTTTCGCAAAAATCAATTTAATATAGATTAAAAGGTTTTTTATTTGACTCCCAATCTATTTAAAGTGTTTTTGGTGATCAAGATAAAGTTGGCGAGTTTCAAAGAGACAGAAGCGATCTCACGCCGCTCTACGACCGCAAAAGGCAAAAACAATTTAAAGCGGTATTTTCCGGTAGCTTCTACCGAAGGCAATTCACGTTCGATGACTTCGCCCAGCTCCCTTTCCATCTCTTTTTTTAAATTTAACAGGGGCAAGAAAACCTGCCTTTTCTGGCCGTCCATGACGAGATCAATAAATAAAAGGTTTTCACCCTGAGGAACCCTTTTTCGGGGTCGGGTCCTCCCAATGCGGTAGTATATGTTTTGATTCTCAAAAACCCGGATGCATTTCCACGATTCCTTAAAGCCCATCCGCCGGTTGGGAAAAGTGTAGAGGATTTTCACCCCTAAACCGCCAAGCAAGCGTTCAGCATGGCTCAATACGCTATTCAAAAAACCATCGAAATCCCCCTGGCGGGGCGACTCTTCTTCGCCTTTCGCCCTTTCTTCCGCCAGCCAGCTCTTAAAACGACGAAACAGCTTCCAGTAGACCGACCCTTCTTTGTCTTTCTCCGAAAGCATCCCGCTGTGTTTTCCGTAACTTCCGGCAAGCTCCTGATTAGTCACTTTCCTTCCCCCTGGAAAAAAGCAAAGCAGAAAGGCTTATGTTCGTTAAATTAAAACTATGCAAAAAGCATGCCACAATGAAAGACCCGGAATTTCCCGGTTTTTGGGCAAGATTTAATACAATAATGTATCAATAACTGCTATTTTCTCCTTATTTGACAGCAAAAATCAAAAAAAGGGGTGATACATAAATGTATTGGGCCAGCAAATAACCGCATCATTACCTTGCCATTCCGGCCAAGGCATTTAAAATTTCCTCCGGTTGCGTATGGAAATTAACGATACAGAAAAAATATAGACGATGCATTTTTTTATTGAGCTTTCTTCGGCTTGTCTCCAGGCATAGTAAAGATTGTGCCAAAAAGCACGATACCTTTCTGTATCGGTCATTTAAAAAAATAAAGGATTATTCTTGCCTTTTCCCCTGGTACATTTCTTGCAAAAACGGATTTAAAGTGAAAAATAGCACATAAGGAGGTAATTTTCATTGGGTGGTATTATCGGGCTGATCGGCGGCTACGGGGCAGTTTTGCTTTGTCTTGCGATCATAGTGCTGATGGACAATGTTTACCATAACATGTGGGCGGCGGGAATTGTCGGCTCCCTCGCCAGTCTCTTGGTGTGGGGAATCACGATGTGGATTATTTTCTCATCGGCGAAAAAGAAGGAAAAAACTTTATAATAACTTACCTTATGGAATCAATAGAGTAAGCAATCTGCCCTCCTCGGGACATATCGAGGGAAAAAACGAAACCGGCAAAAACAGCTTGCTTACTCTATTGTTCTTTTTGTTTAAGTTCTTCCGTTTTGATCCCGTATTTATGTGCCTTGCGCACCACGGTCGGCTGGGTGATCCCCAGGGCGCGCGCTGCCTTATGTGTGCTTCCGTATTCTTTCAGTGCCTGCAGAATAAGCTCTTTTTCAAAATGTTCAACGGCTTTTTTAAAGGATTTCGGCTTCTCATTTTTTTGCATTCCGGAATCTAAATGCTCCAGCTCAATCTGCTCACCAGGAGTCATTACAACCATTCTTTCGATCAGGTTTTCAAGTTCGCGAACGTTTCCCGGCCAATCGTAAGCAAGCAATCCTTTAATAAAATCCGCAGAAAATCTCTTCGTTAAATTGTATTTTTGATTAAATTGCCTCAGAAAATGAAAAGCCAGCGGAATAATGTCTTCCCTTCTTTCCCTGAGCGGCGGGACATATAGGGGTATGATATTGATCCGGTAAAACAGATCTTTGCGAAATCTGTTTTCGGCCACCATTTTCGCGAGGTCGCGATTGGTCGCTGCAATGATGCGCACGTCCAGTTTGATGGGGTTTGTTCCCCCAACGCGCATAATCTGGCGATCCTGCAAGGCATGCAGGAGCTTGGGCTGAAGTTCTAAAGGCATCTCACCGATCTCGTCCAAAAAAAGAGTCCCCTTATTGGCAAGTTCAAACATACCCATTTTGCCGCGTTTTCGCGCCCCGGTAAAAGAACCCTCCTCAAAACCAAACAGTTCCGATTCTAAGAGGGTTGAAGGAATGCCGCTGCAATTAATCTTGATAAAAGGGCCTTTCTGGCGGGAGCTTAAGTCATGGATCAGCCGGGCAAGCACTTCTTTCCCTACTCCCGTTTCCCCGAGAATTAAAACGGTTGATTCCGATCTTGCCGCAAGCTGGATCTTATTGATCAATTTCCGCATACATTCGCTGCGAACGATCAAGGAACCGCTATCGCTATTTATCTCTTGAATCAGTCGCAATTCTTTTTGGTAATGATCAGCAATATTGCGCGTTTTTTCCAGCTCCTTCCGCAAGATGTCCAGCTCAGTTATATCGCGGACATTCGAAACAATCCGCCATATCTTCCCATCGCCTGTAAATATTGGGACGCCTGTCACCAGGGCTTTCTGACCCGTACTTGTTTCGTAAATAATTGTACTTGGTTTCTTGGTGGCGAGAACGTGAATCGCGGCGGAATCCGAATAATACCCTTTATCGACAATCTCATAAACAGTCTTTCCAATCACTTCCTCCCGCTTAATCCCGGAAAACTCTTCCCACGATTTGTTAACTCGCAAGGTAACCCCTTCTCCGTTCATCACCCAGATACCATCGTGAGAATGCTCAAAGACGGCTTCCAGCTCGCGCACTTTTTCAAGCGCCAGCTCAAGTTCTGTTCCCAGTTCCTCCCCCAGCTTTTCCTTCGTTGTGATGTCTTGATACCAGGCGATCACCGAGACAACTTTTTGTTCACGAAAAACCGGCAAATAACAAGCTGAATAAATTTTTGGCCCCTTTATGAACAATTCGCCTTTTACGGGAATACCATCAGCAAATACTTGTTTAATTAAAGAGAGCCGGTTTTCATTAAGAAAAGAATGGTTTTCAGCATCATTGGAAGAAGCCGCCTGCATAATTTCTCTGCCTAAAACATTGCACTCTATTATTTGGCAGTTTTCGTCTATAACCAAGATACCATCCTCTGGAGCATCAATTAATTTTAAAATCGGATGTTCATTACCCCGCCTGCTCTTCACCTGTCCCCAGACTCCCCTCAAAAAGTGAGGCAACCGCAAATAAATATCTGCTCAGCAACCTGAAAGTAATTAAGTAATTCCCCGCGCCTTTAAAATATCCTGCTTAATCTGGGCGACCAAATCCTGGGGGGAAGCAAAACGTTTTTCCCCGCGGAGGCGCCGGATAAAATGGACCTGAATGGATTTCCCGTAAAGATCCCCTTGAAAGTCGAGGAGGTGCACTTCGATGTTCGGCCGGGCGTTCTGTCCGTAAAAGGTCGGCCGCACGCCGACGTTGGCCACGCCCAGGAAAGTATCCCCGTTGAGCGGCACCCGCACGGAATAAACGCCGTTGGCCGGGATAAGCACAGGCGCGTCCGGCTCCAGGTTGGCCGTCGGGAAGCCCAGCGTGCTCCCCCGCCTGTCGCCGGCCACCACGACGCCTTCCACGAAGGGAAAATAACCCAGGTACCGGGCGGCCTCCGCCACTTCTCCATCTTTAAGCAGTTGCCTGATCAGCGTGCTGCTGACCACCTGGCCGTCGACGACCACCGGAGGGATGACGTGCAGGGTATAATTGCACTTTTCGCTGTACTCCCGGAGAAGGGCGGGTGTCCCTCTTCCCTGGTAACCGAAAGTATAGTTGTAACCAACAAAAACAGCCCGGGCACCCAGGTTTTGCCAGAGAATTTTGGTAATAAAATCCTCCGGGGTGGTGCGGGCGAAATCGGCAGTAAAAGGAACCCGTAAAAGAACGTCCACGCCCAGACGGGCGATCATGTTCTCTTTGGCCTCGCGGGTCAAAAGCAGGGGAGGGGCGTTTTCGGGATGGAGAACGGCCGCCGGATGGGGATGGAAGGTAAAGATCAGGGAGCAACCGCGCATTTTTTTTGCGTGTGCGACCAGCTCGCGAATCAATTTCTGGTGGCCGAGGTGCACCCCGTCAAAGTTGCCCAGGCCGACGGCAAGCCGCGGATATTTTTCTTTGATGTTGTGCCAGGTCTCGTACACTTCCACTTGTTCCTTAAACCCCCAAAGTTTTGCCTAAACTTAACCACAGGGAGCACAGAGAGCACAGAACATGTAAGGGATCTGCAATATGGATTTAAATTGCTACCTCCATGCTCCCTTTTAACGAAGCCTTAATTACTTCCGCCAAAAATTCGCTTGCCTCGAGGATTTCAACAAGCACAGGCTCCCCTTCTTCGGTGAAATGAATGATCATCGATCCCGCTTCCTCGGCATAGTCGATTTTTTTATCGGAAAGCTCAATTAATAATATATCAACTTGTTTGTCATACTTTACTTTCATATCTTTTCCTCCTTGCCGGATAAAAGGTTACCACCAAAGGCAAGAACTACAAAACTGTTTCCGGTTGAAAATAAGGTTTCCCCGTTGAGTCTTCCCGCTTGCGGGCGACGGCCAGCAGATCGCCGCCGGCAAGCAATCTGACCGGCTGGCCGTTTTCCCAGCAATCTATCTCTTCGCCGGACCCGCTGATGCCCGCCGGGTACAGCCGGTTGCCGGATTTTACGGCCGGGACGGCCGTAGGTTTCACGTGCACGGCCGGCAGGTGGGCCAGCGCTTCGGCCGGGCTCACCAGCACGCCCGGCAGGCCGCCCCGCCGGTGCAGCGCGGCGATTTCCTCCAGCGGCAAAGCGTTTTCTAAGGTAAAGGGGCCGGCCCTGGTTCGCACCAGCGCGCTCATATGGGCGCCGCAGCCCAGCTTTTCGCCCAGGTCAATACATAAAGAACGGACGTAAGTCCCCGCCGAGCAGGCAAGTTCGATGACGGCGCGCGGCGTCCCGCTCCCCAAACCGGAAACGTTCACCAGCCGGAGGTCGTAGATAACCACCCGGCGGGCTTTTCGCTCGACCTCCAGGCCCTGCCGGGCCAGTTCGTAGAGCCTTTTCCCCTGGTGCCGCACCGCCGACGTCATCGGCGGGATCTGTTCGATTTTTCCTTTAAAGTGCTGCAGGGCTGCGGCCACCTTCTCCCGGGTCAGGCCCGCAGCATCGCCGCGGCGGATCACTTCTCCGTAACCGTCTCCCGTGTTCGTGGCGATGCCGAAAGTTACTTCCGCCCGGTAGGCTTTGTCGTCCGGCAGGTAACGGATGATGCGGGTGGCCTTCCCCAGGCAGACCGGGAGCACCCCGGTCGCTCCCGGGTCCAACGTGCCCGTGTGGCCGGCCCTCACTACCCCGGTTAAGCGGCGAAGGTAGTCGATCACGTCGTGGGAGGTCATCCCGGAGGGCTTAGCCACATTTAAAATACCGTCCAGAGCCACGGCCATCAGGCCCCGCTCACCCTGATCTCTTCCAGCGCCGCTTCCACCACCCGGGACTGCAGAAAAGGAAGGTCGCCCTCCAGCACGCAACCGGCCGCCCGCACGTGCCCTCCGCCCCCGAAGCGGCCGGCCAGGCGGTTCACGTCCACCACTTCTTTCGAGCGGAAGCTGATCTTATAGCGCCCGGGCGCCATTTCCCGGAATAACAGGGCCACTTCCACCCCCCGCACGGAGCGGGCGTAATTAATCAACCCGTTCACATGCTCGTCTTTTGCCTGCAAATTATTGAGCAGCTCTTTGGTAACACTCATCCAGGCCACCCGCCCGCAGGGGCTCAACCGCAGCGTGGGTAAAACCGCCTCCAGCACCCTTAATTGGGCCAGCGGTTTCTGTTCGTAGATCTGGATATTAATCACATGCGCCGGCGCGCCTTTTTCAATCAGCTGCGCCGCCCGGCGGTGGGTATCCGGCGTAGTATTTTCGTATTGAAAAGAACCCGTATCGGTAATGATTCCCGTGTATAAACAGGCGGCTATATCGGGGGTAATCCTCGCCCCCAGCAGGGCGCACAGGTCCTGCACTATTTCCGCCGTTGCCGCCGCCCGCGGATCGATGTAATTATAATCGGCAAAATTATGGGAACTGACGTGGTGGTCGATGTTGCAAACGGTGAGGCGGCGGCGCTCCAGGAGGGGGCGCAGCGCCCCCAGGCGCTCGGGAACGGAGCAGTCCAGCACCATAAAGGTGTCGTAATCCCCGCTCAAGGCGTTCTCGCCGGCCAAAAAAGCCGCCGTCCCCGGCAAAAAGCGAAAAATTTCCGGGACCGGGTCGGGCATGGCCATAGTTGCGTCCTTGCCTAACTGCGTGAGCGCCAGACCCAGCGCCGCCACCGAACCGACGCAATCGCCGTCGGGCATAATGTGCCCGCCGATAATGATTTTCCGGGATCTTTGCAGCACTCCGGCAATCGCCTGCAGGTCATTCATGAATCTTTCCTTCCCTGCCCTTAATTTCCTCCAGCAGCTCCATTACCCGGGCGCCGCGGCGAATCGAGGGATCCAGCTTAAAAGTGATCTCGGGTGTGTGCCGCAGCCTGATCCGCTTCCCCAGTTCGCTGCGGATAAAACCCTGGGCGCGTTGCAGGGCCGCCAGGGTAGCCCTTTGTTCTTCGGCGGAGCCGTAAACGCTGGCGTAAATTTTGGCCGTCCGCAAATCGGGTGATACGTCTACCGCCGTAATGGTCACAAAGCCGATGCGCGGGTCCTTCAGCTCGTTAAAGAGCAGATCCGAGATTTCTTTTTTAATTGCCTCCGCCAATCTCTCCGGACGGTAAGACATGGACATCCCCCCATTTGGTCGTGGGTCGTTGGTGGTTGGTCGTTGGGGGTGCTAATCCGAGAAGGTGCTGCCCAACACGAAACACCACCAAAAACCGACATAAAAAACTTTTTAATCACCCTAAATAAACCCACCACCAACCACTAACCACTAACGACTATTTACGCCAGTTCCCGTTTTATCGTTTCGGTAGTGAGGGCTTCGATAACGTCGCCCTCCTGGATGTCGTTGAAGTTTTCCAGCGCCAGGCCGCACTCGTAACCTTCCTGTACTTCCCGGACGTCGTCCTTGAAGCGCTTAAGTGAATCCAGTTTTCCTTCGTAGACTACGTTTCCGTCGCGGAGCAGCTTTACCCTGGCGTCCCGGGTAAGCTTGCCTTCTTTGACGTAGCAGCCGGCAATCGTCCCTATTTTGGAAATCTTAAAGATCTTGCGCACTTCGGCCTGGCCAATCACTACCTCGCGGTACTCCGGCTCCAGCAGGCCGCTCATGGCCGCCTTAACATCGTTGAGGGCATCGTAAATCACCCGGTAGGTGCGGATGTCTACTTTTTCCGCTTCGGCGGCCCGGCGGGCGTTAATGTCGGGCTTGACGTTAAAGCCCAGGACGATGGCGTTGGACGCGGAAGCAAGGAGAATGTCCGTTTCGCTGATTAACCCCACGCCGCTGTGAATGATGTTTACCCTGACTTCGTCCGTCGAAAGACCCTCCAGGGCCTTCCGCAAAGCTTCCACGGAACCCTGGACGTCTGCCTTCAGGATAATATTCAGCTCTTTTACCTGGCCTTCTTTGATCTGCTTAAACAGGTCGTCCAGAGAAACCTTCGGCGCCGCGGCCTTGATTTCCTCTTCCCGCTTACGCAAGATCCGCTTGGCGGCAATTTGCCGGGCCAGTTTTTCATCGGCCACCACGTACAGGATGTCCCCCGCCTGGGGAACGTCCGAAAAGCCCAGCACTTCCACGGGCGTGGACGGCCCCGCGCTCTTCACGCGCCGGCCCAGGTGATCGGTCATCGCCCTTACCCGGCCGGCGGCAGTTCCGGCCAGCACGTTGTCGCCCACCCGCAGGGTGCCGTTCTGCACCAGGACGGTGGCCACCGGACCACGCCCTTTATCCAGTTCCGCTTCGATGATTGTGCCGCGCGCCGGCCGGTCCGGGTTGGCCTTTAAGTCGCCGATTTCGGCCACCAGCAGAATCATCTCCAGCAGGTCTCCCAGCCCCTGCCTGGTTTTTGCGCTCACCGGCACACAAATGGTTTGGCCGCCCCACTCTTCGGGCACCAGTTCGTACTCGGTCAACTGCCGTTTTACCCTGTCCACGTCGGCTTCCGGCTTATCAATTTTATTGATCGCCACAATAATCGGCGTATTGGCCGCTTTGGCGTGGTTGATTGCCTCCACCGTCTGCGGCATCACTCCGTCGTCGGCGGCCACCACCAGCACGGCAATATCGGTGACCGAGGCCCCCCGGGCGCGCATGGCGGTGAATGCTTCGTGACCGGGTGTATCGATAAAAGTTATTTTTTTGTTATTATGCTCAACCTGATAGGCGCCTATATGCTGGGTTATTCCACCCACTTCGGTAGCCGTTACGTTGGTTTCCCGGATGGCGTCCAAAAGTGACGTTTTCCCGTGGTCGACGTGCCCCATCACCGTGACCACGCACGGCCGCGGCTGCAGCCGGGCGGGGTCCTCCGCGGGCTCCTGGCTGAGCAGGGCTTCTTCATCCAGCGCAAACTTGACCTGCACCTCGTAGCCGAACTCTCCGGCGACGATGGTCGCCGTTTCGTGATCGACTTCCTGGTTGATGGTGGCCAGAACGCCCAGCAGCATCAATTTTTTAATTACCTCCGCTGGACTCTTCTTCATTTTGCCGGCCAGTTCCTGGACCGTGATTGTTTCGCCGATCACGATCGGTTTTTTCTCCGCTGCCGGAGGAAGCTCTCTGTGCCTGATCTCTTCTTTTTTCCGTTTTCCGCCGGGGATAAAGCGCAGCTTGCGCTCCACCTGACGGTCTTCAACGTCCCGCCAGTCTTCCCGGGTCCGCTCGTAGCGCCCCTTATCCCTTTTCGCCTTTTCCTGGGGCTTGATCTCTTCGGGCACCCGCGGCACTTTCAGTTGCTCGGCCCGCTGTTCTTTTTCCGGCAAGCCTTTTTTGCCGGGCACCGGCTCGCGGGCAACCTGCCTTAAGCCGGCCGGCGGCCTGCCGTGGGGGGCCTGTTTTTTGTAAGCAGGCTCCGCCTTTTGAAAATGCTCCCGGCCGCGCTGTTCGCGCCCGCGCTCTCCTTTTGGAACGGCGGCCGGCCTGGGCTCGGCCTGCCTTGGCTCAGGCCGCCCGGGCCCGGCCGCTTTTTGTTCGGCCGGCCTTTGTTCAACGGGCCTGGGCTCAACCGGTTTCGGCCGGGCCTCCGGGGCGGCACCGGGAGCTTTGGCCAGCACGCCGGGGAAAAAGTCGCCTTTCGTAAAAGGGCGCTCCAGAAAGCGGCGGTCCGGGGGGCGGGAAGGCACCCGGTCCACCAGGCCGGGGCCGCGGTCGGCTCCTTTGCCCGGTCCGGGCTCTTTCGGCCGGGTTATCTCGGGGGGTGCGGGCCTCTTTTCGGATATTTTTTTCGCCGGTGGTTCGGCCCCCTTTTTTTCAGGTTTTACAGGTTGTTCAGGCGGCTTTGCCGCCGGGGCGGCCGGAGACGGTGCCGGGGATGCCGCCGGCGCCGCCGGGGCGGCCGGGGCGGCCGGAGACGGTGCCGGGGATGCCGCCCGGGGCGTTGCCGGCGGCGTTGCCGGAGAAGTTCCTGGAGACGCTGCCGGGGTTGCTGCCGGGGATGACACCCGGGGTGCCGCCCCCGTTGTTTTCGTTTCTTTTGTCTTCTCTTTCTTGAGTTCCGCCAGCAAACGCCGGACGTCCTGCTCTTCCACCGTGCTCATGTGTGTCTTCACCGCCACACCGAGCGCCGCCAGCCTTTTAATCACTTCTTTGCTTTCTATATTGAGTTCTTTCGCCAGTTCATGCACCCGTTTTTTGACCATGAATTCACCTCCAAAAATCATGCTTCACCTTCCAGTCCGCTCAGCAAGTCCGCGATTACCTCCTTTGCCAGGGCACATTTTAACGCTCTTTCGATGCTGCGCGCCTTGACGGCCTTTTGCACGCAGGCCCGGTTAGGGCATACGTAGGCGCCCCGCCCCGAGCGCTTCCCGGTAGGATCGACGGCAATTTTTTCTTCCGGGGTGCGGACAATTCTGATCAGCTCTTTCTTGGGCTTCATTTCCCGGCATCCCACACACATGCGTAAAGGGATTTTCTTCATCCTGGCCATCAAAGATCACCCTGGGCGTCGGCATAATATTCGGCATACTCTTGCCGGTAGATTTCCTGCATCTGCGTTTCACTCTTGATGTCGATTTTCCAGCCCGTAAGCTTGGCCGCCAGGCGGGCGTTCTGGCCGTCTTTGCCAATCGCCAGCGAAAGCTGGTAGTCGGGCACAATCACCCGGGCTATTTTTTCCTGTTCCCAGATTTCCACCGCGATAACCTTCGCCGGACTTAAAGAAGCCGCTATATACTTGGAATAATCGGGATTCCACTTGATTACGTCAATCTTCTCGCCGTTTAACTCGTTCACGATATTCTGAATGCGCACCCCTTTTGGCCCGACGCATGCTCCCACCGGGTCCACATTCTCATCGGTGGAGTAAACGGCAATTTTGGAGCGATAACCTGCCTCCCGGGCGATCGCCTTTAATTCCACAACCCCTTCGAAAAGCTCCGGAACTTCCAGCTCCAAAAGCCGCTTTAAAAGACCGGGGTGCGTCCGGGAAACAAGGATTTGCGGCCCTTTCGTGGTTTTTCTAACCTCCAGGATGTAGGCTTTCAGGCGGTCCCCTTGGCGGTACGTCTCTCCGGGCATTTGCTCTCCGGGCGTTAAGATGGCTTCCGCTTTCCCCAGTTCCAGGAAAACGTTTTTTTGCTCGCTGCGCTGCACCACCCCGGTAACAATATCCCCTTCACGGTTAGCATATTCTTCATAAATAATGTTCCGTTCCGCTTCCCGGATGCGCTGCATCACCACCTGCTTGGCCGTCTGGGCGGCAATGCGCCCGAAATCCCGGGGGGTTATTTCGGTTTCGACCACCTCCCCCGCCTGGTAGCGGGGGTCGATTTGCCGGGCCTCGGCCAGGGAAATCTGCAGCCGGGGGTCTTCCACCTTCTCCACCACGGTCCGCTGGCTGAAAACCTGGAAATCACCGGTTTCCCGGTTTATATGCACGCGCGCGTTTTGGGCCGTACCGAAATTGCGTTTATAGGCGGAAAGCAGCGCGGCCTCGATAGCCTCGACCAATATGTCAACGGAAACGCCCTTCTCTTTTTCTAAGGCGTAAAGGGCTTCCAGAAATTCGTGATTCATTTTTGCGAATCCCCCCTTTTCTCTCCCTAAAATTCTGCAACCAGGCGGGCCGAAGCGATTCTTTCCAGGGCAATGGCCACTTCCCGGCCGTCAATCGCCAGCTTTACCTCTTCATCGGAAGCCCCGATAAGCCGGCCGGTAAACTGTTTTCTGCCCGCGATGGGCGCGTATGTCTTGATCCTGGCCAGGCGGCCGGCAAAGCGCTGAAAGTCGCCGGCTTTTTTTAAGGGCCGCTCAATCCCGGGCGAAGACACTTCCAGGACGTAGGCATGCGGAATGGGGTCTTTCTCGTCCAGCAGCACGTCCAGCTTTTCCGAAAGCGCCTGGCAGTCGTCCAAAGTAACCCCGCCCGGCTTGTCGATAAAAACCCGCAGGTAGTAGCGGCCCGCCTCTTTGGCGTATTCCACGTCCACCAGTTCCAGGTGCAGTTCCTCGGCCAGCGGCAGGACCAGCTCCGTGACCTGCGCCGTCACCTTTTTGCTCATAAGCCGGGGTACCCCTTCCTTTATTATCTTTAATTTAAGACGAAAGAGTGGGCGTTACCCACTCCTTTCTTCCAACAACTCGCTCGCAAAACCATCCTTAGTATAACACAGATATTTTTCGTTGACAAGAATATGCCGCGAATAATTTTGTAAAGAATCAATTCACGATTATTCCCAACAAGATATTCCTGACAAACTACTTTTAACTTAAATTTAAGAATAACTCACTCCCTGTAAAACACTAACTAAATTTGAATGTTGCAACCCCAAAGATTCGGCCACCGCCGGATGGGTAACAGTTCCCTGCAGAACGTTTACCCCTTTCGCCAGACCGCTATCATCCTTAACGGCAGACAACCAGCCTTTATTGGCAACATTAATAACAAAGGGCAAGGTGGCGTTAGTCAAGGCCAGGGTTGCCGTCCTGGCCACTGCGCCAGGAATGTTCGCCACGCTGTAGTGAATAACTCCGTAAGCTTCATATACAGGGTCACTGTGGGTGGTCACCCGGTCGATTGTCTCCACGCAGGCGCCCTGATCGACGGCCACATCGACGATAACCGATCCCGGCCGCATCCTTTGCACCATTTCTTTGGTTACCAGCTTGGGCGCCCTGGCGCCTGGAATAAGAACCGCCCCAATGAGGAGATCCGCTTCTTCCACTGCTTCCGCAATATTACAGGCATTGGACATTAAAGTTTGCACCCGGCCGCCGAAGATGTCGTCCAGGTAGCGCAACCTGGATTCACTCTTCTCGAGAATGGTCACTTTCGCCCCCATCCCCAGGGCTATCCTCGCCGCATTAATCCCAACCGTGCCACCCCCAATAATAGTAACGCCGGCCGGTTTAACTCCCGGGACACCGCCCAACAAGATTCCTCTACCCCACGGACGTTCCAGAAAATGCGCGCCGATCTGGACGGACATCCTGCCCGCAATTTCACTCATTGGAATAAGCAGCGGTAACATTCCATCTCTTTCTACCGTTTCATAGGCAATACCGATAATTTTTTTCTGAAGAAGCACCCTCACTAACTTTGGCTCCGCCGCCAGGTGAAGATAAGTGAAAAGGATTTGGCCTTCCTTGAGAAGATTATATTCCTGTTCTAAGGGTTCCTTTACTTTCACAATCATGTCCGCAGCTTCAAATATATCCCCCGGCTTGTCTAAAATCCCGGCGCCAACCGAGGTATAATCCTCATCTGGAAAGCCGCTGCCAACACCTGCTCCTTTCTGCACGTAAACCCGGTGTCCCGACTTTACCAACTCATACACTCCGGCTGGGGTAAGCGCAACCCTGTTCTCATTATCTTTTATCTCTTTTGGCACACCTATGATCACGTTTTACTGCACCTCCAGGCAGTATCCGTCAAAACTTGCCAACCTTTTGTTACAGTCCAAGCTGTTTGAATACAGATGCCGTATCCCAGTATAAAGTTTCTTTGCAAAACTTGTCTCCTCTGAGTTCGTAGACGGAAGCCGCCATAACCTTAAAAAAGCGGTTGGTGGGAGCCAGATCGCCCATGGGCCCCTGCTGGGTTCCCTGGAGGGAATATTCGGCAAGCGCCACTTTCCCTTCCGGATCGCTAAAAATTCTGGTGATCTCGATATGCATGTCCGGAAAGGCGGTAAAAAAAGCGCGCATCGCTTCCTTAAAAGCCGCCATGCCGACGGCCGGCTGATCGGGCGCCGAAATATCCAAAAACACAACGTCATCGGTGTAGTAGCCGCAAACCGCTTCCAGGTCCCCTTTGTTAATGGCGTCAATCTCTTCGCGGATCAATTTTTCGATCAGCATATAAAAACCCCCTGTTCAAGAGAAATTAAATTCAAGACAATCATTTAAACATAACCATAAAAGTGCTTTACCCATTCCCAAGAACCTCTTCCACCCACGCCTGGTCCTTTTTCACTTCCTGCGCCAGATAAATCAGGTCTTCCGGGGTTAAGTCCGCGGGCCGCACCGAATTTCTTTGCAAAACATTCTTCAGGTACGACCTTCTAATCCTGTCCAAGTCCACTTCTTCCACATGCAATTGTTCCGGCTCCCGGGGAATAACAATGTTCTGTCCCGGAATATTTTCCCGGGGGTCGCCTCTCCTGATCTCGATGCCCTGGCTGCGCGCAAAAGTAAGCTGGGCCGTAGGGTGTTTCCCGGCTCCTGTATATTCCGTTTCCTGCACGACAAGAAGCGCATCCCGGTCCATTTCCCTGGCCAGCGCAAGAGCTGCCGCCAGCGAGGTATTTCCGGCCGGGCCCCTTTCCAGACCTTCCAGCTTGGCCAGGGCTTCCGTCGCGTAAAAGACCTCCCCCTGGCTGACGGTCACGTACCGATCCAGGTACCGCAGCGCCCGGGCGGCGTTGCGGGGCACGTCGGTACGGTCGGGATTGACCAAAAACGGCACTCCGAAACCGGTATGACCGGTTGTAAAGGACTTCCGGTTAAAATCGCGATCGCTGGCCATGTGCAACCCCCGCAAATCAACACTGGCCCCGATAATCCGGGTAGTGTTGCACCCGGCCTTGAGCAGGCCGCGCGCCGTCCCCGTCACATTTCCGCCGCCGGCATGGGTAATCACGACCGCATCAGGCCCCCTGCCGAACCTGGCCAGACATTCGCTGCCAATCTCGTAACCCAGGGTTTCGATCCCCAAAATAGAATAGGGTGTGTACAGGGAAGCATTAAAGTAACCGGTCTGCTCCAGCAGCAATAAATTAATATAAAATAATTCGGGGCCGACGGTAAGTTTCCAGACTTCCGCACCATAGGCTTCACATGCCCGGCTCTTTTCCAGAATTTCCGGTTGGCCAAAACCCCTCGAGTCATAGACCTCTTGAAGAATAATGCACTTTAGCCCTTGCATGGCGGCTTGCGAAGCAACCGCCGCGCCGTAATTGCCGGACGTGCCGGCAATTACCCCCGGGTAACCTCTTTTCCTGGCTTCGTAAACAACCAGGGAGGCCCGGCGGGCCTTGAAGCTGCCGCTGGCGTTCGCCGCCTCGTCTTTAACGAAAATTCTGGCCCCTTTGCCGGGGGCGGAAATGCTCCGCACCAGGGCAGTCAATTTGGTCAGCTCAAGAAGAGGGGTATTTCCCGTTTTCCCGGCCAACTGAATCTCGCGCACCTGTTCTAAAGTGTAACCGGTGCTGGCCATCATGCCTTCGTAATCAAATCCGACTTTACCGAATTCAAACTGATCATAATCCGGACCGCCGGCGTTTTTGATAATTTGGGCCTGCCTTGCCATCACCGCCGCGTAAGAAAGGTCAGCCACCGCACCTATCCCTCCCCGCCGGTTTTTTCCAGCCTGGACTTTAATTCCATACCGATCGTCAATAATTCCGGCACGGGCGCCCCGAAGTGATGCGCGTAAGGCGGGTTAACGGCAAGCAACTGGCCTTGTATCACTCTTTCGGCGGGTGTGAGGATGGTAACCGTTGTTCCCACCGCCGCCTCCTCCTCCAGGAGAAAGCCGCCGATCCTCGCCACGTAAGGCAACCGTCTGGTATCATCGGGTACATTGCTGCTCCGGTTCGCGGGCTCAAGAATAACTCGTTTTATTTCTACGTATTCTCCTTTGTGTGCTGTGATCAACCAGACCTCTCCTTTCTGCTTTGCAAATATTGCCCCTAACTAGGGAGGGCGGGGAAAATGCCCGCCATTCTAGATTTTCCTTAAAAAAGATGTGTATTTTGTTTTCCCCGCCCAAAACGAAGTGAGCGGCCTTAACTAAAAATTAGTCGGCACCTCTTCGCAGGAATTTTTCCGCTTTTTAAAGACCACCCGGCAAACGTCGTCGCCCAGGCACATACATTTATCCTGAGTAGCATAGATTTCGTCCCATTTACCCAAGGCCTTGATAATGGCCTGGTAATAATTGGCAGTAGTTGCTCCCATTCCTTTTTTACAGCAGTCCCTGGCCCTTTCTTCCCCAAAAATCTCTTTCAGACTTTCCCAGTACGGACAGATCGTAATTTCGCCGACATGGATATCGTCGGTTTCTTCGACCACTGTATAGGGACAGTTGATGCTTTCCCAGTATACTTTGGAAATCTGACCAATTGTTTTGATATTGATGTTGTCCCTAACTCCCAGAGCATCCAGCACATGATCCAGGTTCCCGAGGGCCAGCTTTTCCCAAACTTTCGAATAGATCCGGTGGGCGGTGCGGGCTCCAAAAGCTTCCTCAAGTGTTTCCCAGTATAGTAAATCCAGGGCGGCCGCCGCGCCCACCCAGGCAACCAACGCCTCCTCTACCGATTGGCCAGTTTTTTCCAGAGCTGTAAAAATCGCGTGTCTTTTATCTGCCATCACTAACCCCCCTGTAAAAACAGTTAGTTGGTAAGTCCCTTTGCAGGCAAGGAACGGCTACAAAATAAGTTCCTTGCCCGCACTAAAGGACCGTTTCCCGAACCGTTGACCCAACGTCAGCAAACGACTTCTCATCCTTCGGATTGTTTTTTGGTAAAAGTAAAGGTGCAGTGCTTGGCGCCCCGGCAGAGTTGCGCCGGAAAGCCAAATAACCATTCTTTATCCAACCCGGCAAGCTTTAAAAACGTTTCGAAAATGGCGTGGTTGCAAGCAATCTGTACACTGTCGTTGAAGTGATCTGCTTTTTCCTTGGGAAATGTGTTCCAGACAACCTCCGTAGTATACGGGCAGTCAACGGCGTGGCCTTCGATGTAGTCATCGGTTTGTTTGGCAATGATAAACGGATTTCCAAAATCATCGAAATACTTCTTGATCATCTTAAGCAGTGTCGGCATATCTACCGGATCTTCTTCCTTTAAGCCAAAGTGCGCTTTGAGATCCTTGAATTCATAAAGGGCCCTTTTTGACCATAACCTGGCGTATAGCTCAACAGCCTTCGGCGTCCCGAATTCTTCTTCGAGCATTTCAAAGAGAAGGACATCATGAAGTGTAAAGGTAGTTAATAATGTTTTCAACCCGTATTCGGGCGTCTGGTATTGGTTGTCTTTCCGTAGCTGTTTATAGTTCTCCACAACAGAATTGGTACGTTGATACACGATAAGTTCCTCCTTTAATTTATTTTTTGTTGGATAAAAAATCTTGTTCAAAAGCGCTTACAAATCACTCAACATCAAAAACTTGCCCCTTCTTGCTTCCGTATTCTTTTATACATTCAGCGCTAAGCTTTTTTCCCTAACCACCACTCCTTTCCACGAACTTTTTTACAACCATTCCCGCCTATTTCGCCCAGCCTACTTGTTGCGCCATAGTGTTATAATCCCAATGATCCCTGATATACTTGATCTTGCCTTTTTCAACCACAGCCACCTGGCAATACATACAATCGAAATTTTTGTTCGTGGCCGGTAATCCAAAATACTCCCCGGTAATGGTCCCGGAAATCCTGCCGACGTTGACCACGTAATTCCCTTTAACGATAAACTTTTCAATAAAAACCGTAAAGTTTGGAGCCGCTTTTAACCAGCCCTCGCCGAATTCCCGCAGGCCCTGATGGCCTTTTGCCGGTGGCAAGGTGATGTCGTGGTAAATGATGTCTTCGTGCATAACCGAAATAACCCGGTCCAGATCCTGAGTGTCCCACCCCTTCAGCTCCTCCATTACAATGCGCAGGTTCTCCCGTTCTTCCTCGGTTAAGTCGGCAAATTCACGGGGATCCTTGTAAAGCAGGTTTTCCATTTTTTCGCCTCCTTGTTTGTTGGTTTGTTGAAAACTATACTCTGGTTTACAACAATTACCCTCAAACAAATTTTCCACATCTTCCCCCCTTCTTGATTTCATTAGATGGTTGAAATAGTGGATACCCTCCAGGAAAGACCGGGGTAAGTAACCTTACCGAATATGCCTTATTGTCTTCTCAATACCTTCCCGGTGCGCACGCTTTTATTTACTTTCCCCTGCTCTACCACTAGTTGACCGTTCACCAGCACGTACTCGATACCGTCCGGCTCTCTGTCCGGTTCCAGGTAAGTTGCGTTGTCCCTGATCGTTTGTTCGTTGAAAATAGTAATATCCGCCCACATTCCAGGCTTGATTAAGCCCCTGTCGTGGATCCCAAACCTTTGCGCCGAAAGAGAGGTCATTTTGCGAATTGCCTGTTCCAAAGAAAGCAGTTTTTGCTCCCTGACGTATCGCCCCAGCACCCGCGGGAATGAACCGTAAGCCGCCGGGTGGGGCATCCCCCGGCCGGTCAAAATGGCGTCCGTATTGATGGCCCCGTTTGGATGCGCCAGAAATTTTTTCAGGCCTTCCTCGTTCTCCAGGTCGCCGCTCACCCCGACATACAGCGCCAGGGCGGCGCCTCTTTCTTCGATCAGGAGATCGGCCGCTGCGTCAAAAGGGGTTTTTCCCTGCATTCTTCCGATTTCGGCGAAGCTTTTGCCAATGAAGCCGGCATTTTTCTCGCTGGCCACCCAGATCAACCAGATGTTTTGCCAGCCCGTGGCGCGGACCAGGTTATGGGGCCACGTACCCGGCCGCCAGGTGGGCCATTCAGAACGCATATTTTCGACATCGTGCCTAATCCTTTCCCTTTCAGCGGGATCCTTTAGCCGGGCAATAAACATGTCCAGACCCCCCTCAAAGGCGTAGGAGGGAAAGCAGGCAGTCAGGGTGGTATTGGCCGCCGTGTACGGAATGACGTCGAAGGTTACGTCAAGACCTTCGGCACGGGCGCTCTCGTGGAGCGCGATCACTTCGTCGATGCGGTGCCAGTATTGCTCCCCAAAAGCCTCGATGTGGGAATGTTCCACCGGAATCCGGTTGACCCGGGCGATTTCAATGATTTCCCTGGTTGCCTCCAGAACTGTTTCACTGGAGCCCCTTACGTGGCAGGTAAAAACCCCGCGGTAAGGAATCAACGGCCTGGTGACCTCGATTAGCTCGGCAGTAGAAGCAAACATTCCGGGAGCGTAAATGAGACCTGCCGAAAGACCAAAAGCCCCGTCCGCCATTGCCTGCGCCACCAACTTCTTCATTTCCTCCAGCTGCTGCAGGGTAGGGGTGTCGCCGGCAAACCCCATGACGGCAATCCTCACTGCCCCGTGCGAAACCAGGGGAATCACGTTAAATGAAGTGCCTGAAGAATCTAACCGGTCCAGAAAGTCTTCCGTGGTCAGCCAATCCCAGGTCAACTCCCCGCCCTGAAAGAACTCCGTGTAGCCCTTAAGCAACCCAAGGCTCTCCGGGTTAACGGGAAACGGCGACAGGCCGCAATTGCCTGTTACCAGGGTGGTAATTCCCTGCTTGAGAAAACTTTCCAGGATATCCAGGTGATTTTCTAGTGGCAAAATAAAGTCCGCGTGGCTGTGGATGTCAATAAAGCCAGGGGAAACAACCAGCCCCTCGACGTTGATCGTGGTTTTGCCCTGGTCACCCGGAATAAGGCCGATTTTGGCAATTCTACCCTCCCTTATCCCGACGTCGCCGGTATACCATGGGTTGCCGGTGCCGTCGACAATCTTTCCACCCTTGAGCACAAGATCAAACACCGGGCTTCCTCCTTTCGTTAGTGAACTTTGGCCAAACCGCCTACCCCGACGCCCCCAGACATTTTGTCTTGATTTCCTCGTTCGCTTGAAACTCTTTGGGTGTAGACTCGAAAACGATCTCGCCCTTGTTGATGACGTAAACGTAATCCGCCACCGACAAGGCCAGGGAAAAGTTCTGCTCGACCAAAAGGATCGCCAAACCGCTTCTTTTCAACCGGCCGATGATCCAGCCGACATCCCGCACGATCATCGGCGCCAGTCCTTCGGAAGGCTCGTCCATTAGAAGCAAATCCGGGTTGGTCAGCAGAGCTCTCCCGATGGTCAACATCTGTTGCTCTCCACCGCTTAAGGAAGTACCCTTCACGTTCGCCCGCTCTTTCAGGATGGGAAAAAGATAGTAGATTTTCTCCAGCGTCCAGGGATCAGATTTACCCCTGGTTCTCGCCGACATAACCAGGTTTTCCCGAACACTTAAAGAAGGAAAAATGCGCCGGCCCTGGGGCACCAGACCCAAGCCAAGTTTCGCGATCTGGTATGGCGGAAGATTGGTAATGTCTTTTCCCCGGAAACGGATAGCTCCGCGGCGCGGCGGAGTAAACCCGATAATGGAACGAATCGTCGTCGTCTTTCCCATCCCGTTGCGGCCTAAAAGCGCTACCACCGAACCCTCCCTTACTTTTAAGGAAATTCCCTGGAGGATATAACTTTCCCCGTAGTAGGTGTGGATATCATCTAGTTCAAGCACTTTCGGCACCCTCCCCGATCCCCATATAGATCTCCTTTACCCGGGGGTCCGCCTGAATTTCTTCAGGCCGCCCAATAGAGATGATCTGTCCGTAATGAAGGACAATAATCCGCTCCGCCACTCCGAAGACCAGATCCATGTCGTGGGCCACAATAAGAACCGTCATCTTTTTCCCCAGTTGGTTAATCATCTTCACGATCCCGGCGCTTTCGGCGCTTGTCAGGCCGTTGCTCGGCTCATCCAGCAAGAGCAGCTTTGGACCCGCGGCCAGGGTAAGGCCGATCTCCAATCTGCGCTGCTCTCCGTAAGAGATGTTTTTTACCGGCCAATCTCTTTTTTCCCACAATAAGGTTTCTTCTATAACTTCCCGGGCTTTCGCCAGGATCTGCCGATCGGCGTAAATTGACCGCAACATCTGGTAACGGGAGGGTCTTGTCCCGTAAAGTGTCAAGAGGGTATTTTCAAGCACCGAAAGATTTAAAAACAGGCTGGTGATCTGGAAAGACCGGGCCAGCCCAAGGTGGGCCCGGCGGTAAACAGCCAGATTGGTAATCTCCCGTCCAAAAAAATAGATTCTCCCGGCTGTTACCGGTAACTGTCCGCTGATTAAATTGAACAGGGTGGTCTTGCCCGCTCCGTTAGGACCGATAATCGCCAGGCGTTCGCCGGTTTGCACGCAAAAGGAAACCTCGCTTAGTGCCTGTACACCCCCAAATCTTTTCGACAGTCCCTCAACTCTTAATGCTTCCCCCAAAGATAGCTCACCTTCTTCCCCAGCCTGGACAGGTACACGCCAATCCCGTCCCGTACGTACATGATAGAGAGGACAAAAATACTCCCCAGGATTAAGGGCCAGCGGTCCGGAGTTACGATACTGGCAAAATATTCTACGAAAACGATCATGGCAGCCCCGATTACAGGCCCGAAAAGGGTTCCGCTCCCGCCGATAATCGCCATGGCCATGGGCAAAAAAGAAGTGGTTACCCCGAAGTGCCCGGGGGCGATCATCCTGTTGTGGTAGGCAAAGAAGATCCCGGCCAGCCCGGCAAACGTTCCGGCAATGACGAAGGCTAGATATTTATACAGCCAGGTGTGGTAACCCAGCGATTGCATCCGTGCTTCACCCTCGCGGATCCCTACCAGGGCGTGCCCAAAGGGCGAATTGGTAATCTTGCGCAAGATGAAATAAGAAAGAGCAAAAAACAGTAATACAAAATAATAGAAATTTAGGTTGTTCCAGGAAACCGGAAGAAAACCGAGATCCGGGAAGGACAGGCCGGCAATGCCCTGCATTCCCGGACTATTGAGCCATTTCCAGTTCCAGGCCACACTGTAAAGCAATTGTCCCAGCGCAAAAGTAAGCAACAAGAAGTAGAGGCCCGAAACTCTCAAGACGATCAGCCCAAATAAGGCGGCAACCAGCGCAGCACTGAAAAGGCCCAGGAGGACGCCGATCCAGAAAGAATTAATATCGTAACGGAGCATCAGAACGGCCACGGTGTAGCCTCCCGCGCCAAAGTACGCCGCGTGCCCCAGGGAAAGAAGCCCGGCGTAGCCGAAAATAAGATCAAAACTGATGGCAAAGAGGGCAAAAATGAGAAACTTCGTCATCACAATCTGAAGGTGCGAGGGCAAGAAAACGGGAAGAACAATCAACACTATTCCGGCCGACAAAAGGGGAATAAATTGAATCAGTTGCCCATGCCTGAACCAACGGCGGGGTTCCGGCCTGCTCTCCGCCATTCCTAGAGTTCCCTCCCCATCAAACCACTGGGTTTTACGAGCAAGATAATGATCATGGCCAGGTACATGGTAAACATGGCCAGACCCGGGAAAAAAGCCTTCCCCAGGGCGTCCACCACGCCGATTAAAATGCCCCCGAAAAGGGCTCCCTGAATAGAACCCACCCCGCCCACGATAATGACAATTAAAGCCAGCAACAACATGTCGGTCCCCATCATACTGTTTACACCCAACAACTGGGCCCCGATCACGCCGGCAAAGCCGGCGATGAAGGAAGCCAGAAAAAACACCAGCATGGCCACCCGCTCCAGGTTGATCCCCAATCCCATCGTCATTTCCTTATCGTCCATTCCTGCCCGGACGATGGCCCCGATCCGCGTTTTTTCCTGCAGCCACCATAAACCGGCGGCCAGAACCAACCCGATCAAAATGATTTCCACCCGGGCCGCCGGGTAGGACAGGCCGGCAAAATTAACAAAACCCGCCAGGGCCGGATCGGTAAACTGGGTCCTGAAGCGGCCGCCCCAAACCCAAATGCACAAATTAGTCAAGACGTAAACAAAACCAAAAGTCAGGAGCACCTGCTCGTTCGGTTGCTTATAAAGATGACGCAAGAACCCCCGCTCGATGAGGAATCCAACCAGGCCGGCGCCCAGCCCGCCCAAAAGAGCGGCCAGCCAAAAGCTCAAATCGTATTGCACCGCAATCGTCCAGCCCACGTAAGCGCCCACCATGTAAAGGGCTCCGTGCGCCAGGTTGGTGATCCCCATGATCCCCATGACAATCGACATGCCCGAGGCAATGAGAAACAAAACCATTCCGTAGGAAATCCCGTTCAGCAAGTTTAATAGAATGGCCTCCACGAGATAAGCCCCCCGCACTTTTTTAAGCACAACCGATCTGCTCCGGGGGTCAGGCCGGAAAATGCGCCGGCCTGACCCCAAAGAACCAAACAGCTAGCTGAGCTATTTCAACCTGGGGTCGCGCACCGCCTTGGTGACATCCAGCGGTTTCGATAGGACATACTGGCCGTCCACCTTTTCCGCTTCCGTGACGTACACATCGGTAATGGCCACCCCTTCGGGCGTAAAGGACAGCGGGCCTTGCGGCGTATCCATTTTCAGAGACGTTACGGCCGGCCATAGCTTCTCGAAGTTATCGTCGCCACCCGTTTTCTCCAGGCCGGCCAGGATAACCTTGGTTAGAGTATAAGCGTTTTGCTCGGAACAACTGGGAACCTTCCCAGTTTTCGCCTTGATCGCATCTACAAATTTGTTGTTCACCGGGTCGTCCCGGCGCCAGACGTAAGAAGATTCGCCCTTGATCCCCAGGGCAAGGTCACCGAGTTCCTTTAAGGCTTCCGGAGTATAATCCCCGTCCTGGGTGATGGTGACCAGGGGCATTTTCAAACCGGCCTGCTTGTATTGGGTAATGAAACGGCTTACCGGCCCAGGACCCTCCAGGGCATACAGAACGACATCGGCTTTCTTGAACGAAGAAATGTACGGGCTGTAATCCGCCGTGCCGACCGGGGGCCACAACTGCTGAACGACGGTTCCCCCCCCTGTCCTGGAATCCTTTCGCCGCTCCGGCGACGTAACCGCGCTTCCCGGCATAATCGGCTCCGATGGTAATCATCGTCCGGTAACCCAGTTTGTCATATACGTACTGGCCGAAGGGGTAAGTCTGGGCGTCAACGGTGGTAGGATAGATCAGGTAGGTCTTATATTTGATTACGTCATACATCCCGTTAATCAAAGATGTCACCAGAACCTTCTTTTCCGCGGCGTACGGCGCAATGGCCAGGTGCGCGTCGCCCATCAGCGGCCCGATCACGATCTTGACGCCGTCCTTTTCGACCAGCTTTTTAAACTTTTCAAGTGCGGTGGTAACGTCCGTGGCGCTGTCTTCGACGATCAGCTCCACCGGCCTGCCGGCAACTTTATTGTCGGCTTCGGCCAACGCCAACTCAATCCCCGCCTTGAACTTAGGCCCTAAATCGGCAACGGGCCCGGTAAAGTCCAAAAGGGCGCCAATTTTTACCGGTTTCGCCTGTTCTTTAGGCGCTTCCTTGGGTGCCTGGGCTGCCTTTTGTCCGCAACCCGCCAGGACCAGCAGGCCTAAAACCGCAACCCCCAGCAACACGATTAGGGATTTTCTCATCATTTTTTCACCCTTTCCTGGATTTTTAAAATTTCCCTTGATAAAGTTCAAGAAAAACTCCCCTACTTGCCCTTTTTTCCGCAAGCGCCGCTTCCATAAGGAAATTCTTTTTTTTCGAGCGTTTGATCCCCCCGTTCAATTTTTTTTCAATCGCCGGTTTACCTGTTTAAAACCCGTGCCGCCGCCACTGCCGTTAAATCTCCGACCGCCTTTAACGCGTTTCCGTCAATTTTGTCGGCCGTATCGTGCCTGGAGTGGTAATAAGGGTCATCAGCCCGCCAGAACCAGACCGCCGGCACTCCGATCTCCAGAAATCTTCCCGATTCGGCCACTCCCCAACTGGCCGTCATCCTGCCCACATAATAACCGAAATCGTCGGCAATACTTTCAATCATCTGCATCAGCTCTTCGTCGTGCTTGATTGGTTTACTGTCGGGCCAGTAGCCCAGGTCGACCAGGTTGAGCCTGCCCCCCACTCCAAACATGTCCAGGTCGAACAGAGCCTTCATATTTTTTTGGAGATCCTCTTTGTGTTGCTGAATGTACTCGTATATCCCCTGGGTTACCCCCTCTTCGGAGGTGCTGGAAATAAATTCGATGGTTCTCCGGTATCTGTGCCGGGTCAGCACCCGCACCAGCTCCAGCATGGTCCCCGTACCGCTGCCATTATCATTTGCCCCCGGCGGAAATCCGTTGTCCCGGTGAGCCAAAATGCCGACCCTCTCCTGGGGAAGTTCGGTCCCCCGAAACAAACCGCTGACTACGTAACTTTTTCTCCTTTCCACCACTGTATTGGACTGGTAATGGATCATAGCCGCTCCCGAACCCATTGCCCGCATCAGTCTTAACCCGTCGATCGCTGAAACACAAACAGCCGGTAGTTGCTCCGGCAAAAAACGGCTTTCGATCTTTGAATTTCCGGCCTCCATGGACATTCTATACGACCAGGGCATCGGGTGGATGATGATCATCCCCAAAGCCCCTCTTTGGGCGGCAAGCCGGGCAAAAGTCCCCAGCCAGAACCGGGAATAACCCAGTCCTTCCTCGCTTAGCAGGACAATTTTGCCCCGGACATCCAGGCTGCGATAGTCCTCTTCCTCCCCTCCATTGACGAAAACCATCTCGGCGGCTATTCCCCCCGCCGGTGTCGCGGGTGAAAAGTATGCCGGAATGGCTTCAATTTGTTCTCCGGTGGCAATTATTTTGATCCGCGCTCCCCGATCTTCGAAAGAAGGGACCTCGATCGGGGTCCTGACTATTTCCAGTCCGTACTTGCGAAACTCCTGCTCCACGTAGGTGATCGCTTTTTCATCCCCTACGGTGCCAATAAAGCGATCGCCGATGCCGGCCAGAGCTTCAATGTGGCGGAGGGCATTTTTTGCCTTGAATTCTCCGGCAAGTTCCATTTCAAAAGTGCTTAACATATCTTTTCAGCCTTTCCTTCGGTAGAATGAAAATTAAAAATTAGGAGGGGTGATGGCTGTTACGACAACTGTTTTTTTATCCGTTCGGTTTTCAATGCTGTGAGGAATGCCGCTATCAAAAGAAATGCTATCCCCCTCCTGAAGAGTGAAAACTTTATCGCCAAGCATAACGGTGAGCTCGCCTTCCAGCACCAACGAGCATTCTTCTCCGGCGTGACTGAGCTGCACAACTTCTTCCTGCCGGTTATTGGGAAGCACTTCGATTAAAAGAAATTCAATTTTTCTCTGCAGATTGGGCGTAAGTAATTCGTACTTTGCGTTAGACCCCGGAATGAACAGCTTTTTTCTTTTTGCCTTTCTCACCACGACTTCATTTTCATTGGAAACCGGCGGCGCCTGTTCGTCATCTTCAAAAAACTCCGTGATTGATACGTTCAAGCCCTTCGCAATTTTTCGCAATGTTGTAAGCGACGGTACAACTTCCCCCCTTTCTACCTGGCTGATTAAACTTTTCGAAATGTTTACCGCTTCCGCCAGATCCGTGATCGTCAAGCCTCTTACTTGCCTTAACTCCCGAAGTTTTTTCCCCAGCGATTCCAAGCGCATTATCCTCCTATACTAAAATAAAGTTTATCTACATTAAACACTGTCGATATATACTGAACATGAGGGGATAAAATTAAGGAAACATTAATGCTTTCACAACCTTAATATTTCCATTAAGTAGCAATTGTTGCCCGTATATGTAAATTGTTTATCAATACTAAAAACTTTCCAGTATAATTATTCTCCGTGTTTTTTCGATCTCCTTCTTTTTAAAAAATTTTTTTAAAAAAATTTTTTGATTTGCCAATTAACCTTCCTTAGCGGAAATTCCCGGACTCAAAGTCAATCTTGACAGGTTCGGGGGTAATTTGTTATATGTGAACAAACGATCCAAGGGTGCACTTTATGGGATATAAAGAAATCGGCCGCAAAATCCAAAAAGCGCGGGAAGAGGCGGGGTTAAACCAGGAGGAACTGGCCGCGCGCATCGGTTTGAGCCAGGCGACGCTGTCCAATTACGAACTGGGCAAGCGCCGCCTGTACCTGGCCCAGCTGGAGGCAATCAGCCGCGAACTGAGCAAGCCGCTGCAGTATTTTTTGGAGGAAAACGACCGGCTGCCGGACCCCTCCGCGCAGGCCGGCCACGATGATCCGGAACTGAAGGAAATTGTGGAACTGGCCAAAAATTTAACTTCTGGGGAAAAAAAACAGGTGGTCAATTACCTGAAGTTTTTGCTGTGGCAAAAGAGGGAAGGGAAATGAGCGATTTTCGGCTGACGGAAGATCAGGAAAAGATTCAGCAAAAGATCAGGGACCGGGTCCGGAGAACAATTCTCCCCGAAGCGCCCCTGGCCGACCGGCAAAGCGCGCCTGGCCCGCCCCCGGCGGCATTTTTGGAACTGATTGGCGAAGAGCGCCTGGGGGCCATGTTCATCCCCCGCGCAAGCGGCGGCCTGGGATACGATTACGCAACGGGGGCGGTCGTTCTGGAAGAGCTGGCCGCCGGCTGTCCGGGGCTGGCGGCGATGGTGGCCGCCACCCTGCACGCCATCGTTCCGGTGCTGATGACGGGCACCCTCGAACAAAAACAGCGCTTCCTCCCGTGGCTGACGGAAAATTCGCCCGGCCTGGGCGGGTTTGCCGTTACCGAACACCAGGCCGGCTCGGACGTCGCCGCCATCAACACGCTGGCTCGCCCGCAACCCGGCGGATATCTGCTTGCCGGCACGAAATGCTCCGTCATCAACGCGGGCATCGCCGGCTTTTACCTGGTCTTTGCCTCCCTGGCCCCCGGGAAAGGCCGGGCGGGTCTAAACGCCTTTATCGTTCCGGCCAATGCCGCCGGTTTAACCGTCGGCCCGCTGGAAGACAAGGTGGGCCTGCGCAACGCGCCCACCGCCGAAGTCGCCCTGCAGGAAGTTTTTGTTCCCGCAAGTCACTTAATCGGCCGGGAAGGGGCCGGGTACTTGCTGCTCATGCAGACCCTGGACCGGGGCCGGGCTTTTTCCGCCGCCGTGGCGGTAGGTACCGCCCGGGCCGCTTTTGAGCTGGCCCTGGCCTACGCCCGGGAACGCCGGCAATTCGGCCGGGCGATCATCAAGAACCAGGCGGTTTCTTTCGCCCTGGCCGAAATGGCCACGACCATCCAGGCGGCCCGGCTGCTCACCTGGCACGCCTGCCGGCTCATCGACGCCGACGAGGACTACAGCCAGGCGGCGGCGATGGCCAAATACTTCTCTTCCCGCGCCGCCGAAGAAGTCACCGCCTGGGCGATGGACCTTTTCGGCCGCTACGCCCACAACAAGACCTACCCCATCGAAAAATTGTGGCGGGACGCCAAAACCATCGCCACCGTGGAAGGCACCCACAACGTCCAGCGGATGGTGATCGCCAGCCTGCTGTAAGACCCGCTTCTATTTAAAATCAAGCGTACGTATTTTGTTTAAAAAATTACCATAACTGCTCTCCAATATGGTATAATAAACCAGGGAATACTGAAATACGGGCCTCACCGACCGGGGGAGATTTTCCGATATCATCCAACTCATCATCGCCGTACTTCTCGCGCTAAACCTGATGATCCAACTCGCCAACCGTAGGTAGTAATTTTTAACCCTTGACTGCGGCAACAGTCAAGGGTTAAGGTGAAACCTCCCGGTTTCGGTGAGGCGGTCACACCGTATCTTCAGTATTCCCTTTTCTTAATCCAATAATAAAACGTCAAACTATAATTGTCAATAACAGTCAATCCCTAATTGACGATTTTTTTATTGACTGGCTAATTATAAATTGTTATAATGCTAAAAATATATTACATATAGTAATATTTATAGAGGTGATTGAGTTGTTCGATTTCCTGCTTACGGAACAGGAAAAACAACTAAGGGAGGAGGTCAGAGAATTCGTCAAACAGGTGCCCCGGCAGCTGCTCCTGGACATGGATAGCAACAAGGTCCAGTATCCGAAGGAGTTCATCACGCAGGCGGCATCCAGGGGGCTGCTGGGGCTGCGCTTCCCCCCGAAATACGGGGGACGGGGACTGGGTTGGACACAGGAGGTCGTCGCCCTCGAAGAAGTGGGCGTACTGGGAATGGCCCTGGGCTGCCTTTACTCCCTGGTCAGCATTGTTGGGGAAGCTGTCAACGTTTTCGGCACCCCAGACCAAAAAGAAAAGTTCCTTCTGCCCACCATCCGGGGAGAACTGGGGTGCGCCGAGGCCCTCACCGAGCCCCGGGGCGGGTCGGATTTTTTCGGCGCCACGACGATTGCCCGGCGCGAAGGCGGCCACTACCTCCTGCGCGGCCAGAAAAGATTTATCGTCGGCGCCGAGGGGGCCGATTATTTCCTGGTTTACGCCCGCACAGACCCCGCCGCGCCGCCGCATAAAGGGATCAGCGCCTTCCTGGTGGAGCGGGGGGCCGGCGTAAACGTGGAGTACCTTTACGGCTTGATGGGCACCCGGGGCGGGGGGGCCGGCCGGGTCGTCTTTACCGACGCCAAAGTGCCGGCGGAAAATCTCGTCGGACAGGAAAACGGCGCGGCGGCCATTTTCTACCAGATGATGATCCCCGAGCGGCTGACCAGCGCCGCCGGGGCCCTGGGCTGTGCGAGCGCCGCCCTGGAAGTGGCTGCCCGCTACAGCACGAAACGCAAGGCTTTCGGGCAGAAAATCAAGGAGTTCCAGGGCGTCAGCTTCAAAGTGGCCGACTCCCTCACCAGGCTCGACGCCGCCCGCAGCCTGGTTTACGTAACGGCCCGCGCCATCGATGCGGGGGTAGACGGCTCAACGGCCCGCCGCCTGGTTTCCGAAGCCAAAAAATTCGCCACCGAGGCAGCCTGGGCAGTGGTCAACGACGCCATGCAGATCATGGGCGGCATCGGCTACACGGACGTCTACCCCATCGAAAGGCTGCTGCGGGACACCCGCCTGGCCCTGATCTGGACAGGCACCAACGAAATCATGAACCTGATCATCCAGCACGAATACTACAAGGAGCTGGCCAAAGAGACCACCGGCCCCGACTCCCGCAATGTGGAGCAAGACGCGGCCGCCGCCCAAGACGAAGCGGAAAAAGTGTACGAGTAAAAAAGCATCCCATCAAGCAGAATTTTCCATAACCAACTTCGTTCTCAAATACCGGTTTGCCATTCGTTTTGCGGCCCGGAGCGTTGGCGCGAGGGCAAACGAACGGCAAACATGGATCCATTTTCTGAAGGAGGTTTGAAAAGTGAGCGAACCGCTTCATCACCTGTTAGAACGCAACGCCTGCAAATACCCGGATGATCCCGCGGTGCGGCACCCGGCCACGGACGTTACGCTCACCTGGCGGGAGCTGAACGCCGGCGCCAACGCTCTGGCTCATTTTCTCACGCAAAACGGGGTGGGCAAAGGCGATAAAGCGGCCATTCTCATCCCCAACCAGCCCGAGTTTATCACCGCTTTCTTCGCCATCTTGAAAACCGGGGCGGCGGCCGTTCCCATCAATGTCCGCCTGACGCCGGCGGAAATCAACTACATCCTGGTGAACAGCGACTCCTGCGCGGTTATTTTTGAAGAGTCTTTAAGGGCCGCCGCCGAACAGGCGCTCGCCCCGGAAATCAAGGTCACCCTTTCCACGAAAGATTTCGCCTCCCTCAAAGAACGGTTCAGCACGGAAGACCCCGGCTTGCCGGCCACGGTTTACGACCCGGCGGAAATCATCTACACCTCCGGAACCACCGGGAAGCCCAAAGGTGTGCTGCTCACCCACAACGCCGTCTACTGCGTGGGTTCCATGATCGCCTACGAAACCGGGATCCGCTACCGCGACCGGGTGCTCCACCTCATGCCGTTGACCCATTCGGCGCCGCTCAACCTGTTCGTGATCGGCGCTACATACGCCGGGGCGCTGAACATCACGGGGACGTTCACCCCGCAGGCTCTCCTGGAGCTCGTCTCCCAGGAAAGAGCCACCCACTTTTTCGGTGCCCCCGTGGCCTACCTGCTCACTTTAAAACTGCCCAACTTCGACCGCTACGACCTCTCCAGCGTGAAACGCTGGACCTACGGCGGAGCGGCCATGTCCAGAGAGCAGGTGCTGGCCGCCCTGAATAAATATCCGGGCAGTTTCATGAGCCTGTACGGCCTCACCGAAGCCGGCCCCAACGGGATGGCCATGTACCCCGAAGAACACCCCCGGCATGCGGGGAGCGTCGGCTGCCGGGGCTCCGTCAACACCGCCACCATGCTGGTCGACGACGAAGGCCGCCCCGTACCCGCCGGAGAGCCGGGGGAAATCCTGATTAAATCCCCCTCCCTCATGCTGGGCTACTACAAAAACGAGGCGGCCACCAGGGAAAGCTTCCTTAACGGCTGGCTAAAAACCGGGGATATTGCCCGTCGGGACGAGGAGGGTTATTACTGGATTCTTGACCGCAAAAAGGATATGATCGTCTCCGGCGGCGTGAACGTATATCCCAAAGAAATCGAGGACGTCCTGATCCGCCATCCCGGCGTCGCCGACGTCGCCGTCGTGGGCGTACCCCACCGGGAATGGGGGGAAACGGTGCTGGCCGTAATCGTCCCTAAACCGGACCAAAAACCGACCCTGGAAGAAATCCGGGCCTTCGCCGGCAATTACCTGGCGGACTTCAAACTGCCCCGCCTGCTCAATTACACCGAAATTATCCCGCGCAACGCCTCCGGAAAAATTCTCAAGCAGGAAATCCGGGAGCAATACTTAAAAGCGCAGAAAAACTGATTGCCTAAAAATTGCCTGGCTGCGAAGCAGACGTTTGCCCGGATATTGGAATTTCTCCGGGCAAACCTTTTTCTTTTTTTTAAATTAAAAAGTGTCCCTTGCCCGGCATCCTATCCGCATATTAAAATACAGGTAGTCGCATATAGATACAATTTGTGCGGGTGGATTGCCAATGCCCGAAGTAACACCCGAAAAGTTTTGTGAATACGTGGACGGCTGGCGAGCCGGACTGGCCCGAAAGAAAAAGCAAATGGATGCCGGCGCCCGCCAGGCGTTAAACGCCGCCCGTTCGCTGGCCGGCCTGCTGGCTGCCGAGCCGGGAGTGCGCCGGGTCTGGCTTTTTGGCTCACTCGCGCTTTATTTAAAAGGGCTGCGCAAATTTACGGCAACATCGGATATTGATTTGGCGGTAGAAGGGTTGCCGCCGGAAAGATTTTTTCCTGTTTTATCTCTGCTGGACCAAAACAGCCCCAGGCAGGTCGACCTCGTCGACCTCGCTGACTGTTCGCCGTTTTTGCGTAGATGCATTTTAGAAAGGGGTTTGCTTTTATATGAAAGAACGGGAACAGCTCCTGACTCTGGCTGGTGAATTATCCGACCATTTGAGAGAGCTGGAAATAATTTGCCAGCACGGCAAGCAGTGGCTGGACACCCTTTCCGGCAAAAACCCCGGTATTTTGGATTTGCGTTCTTTAGGAAGCATCCTGCATGATTTTTATACCGCGATTGAAGACATTTTCGAGTTGATTGCCGGCGACGTTAATGGCAATCTACCGCAGGATCCCAGGTGGCACAAGCGACTGCTTCATTTAATGACCCTGGAAATACCGAAGCTGCGACCGCCTGTAATCTCTAAGCAGCTTGAAACCCAACTCGACGAATACTTGCGCTTCCGGCACATTTTCCGTAATATCTACGGCCATCAGTTGCAATGGACCCGGATGGCCGGCCTCATCCACAATCTGGAAACCACGTGTAAAAGTGTGGCCGGGGAAATCGAAGCCTTTCGTAAATTTCTGCTCCGCCTGGCGGATGAGCTTGAATAAAAGGAGCAATTTGCCTATTAACACTTCATTAAAATAGGCCGACTTTCCGGCTTGCCCAGGGGAGAGGACACTCATGTTTGCAGGGGAGGGAATTCAATTTGCCCGGGAAAAAAATCCTTTTTCTGTGCACCGGCAACTCCTGCCGCAGCCAGATGGCCGAAGGATGGGCAAAGGCCCTGGCAAAAGACAAATGGGAGGTACATAGCGCCGGCACCAATCCTGTAGGCGTAAACCCGCGCGCCGTGCAGGTGATGGCCGAAGCCGGCGTCGACATTTCTACCCAGACGTCCAAGCCCATTGACCCCGACCTGCTGAACTCGGCGGATCTGGTGATCACTTTATGCGGGGACGCCGCCGAAAGCTGCCCCGTTACCCCGCCCACGGTGCGCCGCCTGCACTGGCCCCTTGCCGACCCGGCCAAAGCAACGGGCGCCGAGGAAGAGATCCTGGCCGCCTTCCGCGCTGTCCGGGACGAAATAAAGCAGCGGCTGGAGAAGCTTCTTTTAGAATTATAAAACATTAGTAGGCGCTTCCCCGAAAAGTTATGCCGTCGATAAAGATCAGACGGGCGCCGGCACGATGATGAATCCTGAGTTCGTACATCAATCCAGTGCCTTCAGGGGTAAAAATTCGTCCCACCGGCCTTCTTTACGCGCCTGATCGGCCTCTCGCAGGTAACCCCGATTATCCTTCCAATGCTATGCTCTCTTAAGCCATGGCCTTGTTGATTTCCTCCACCAGCTTCCCGACCTCCTGCTGGGTGAGGCCCACGTTCAGTTCCAGCCGGGCGATGTATTCGTCAACTTCCTGGTTGGCTTTCCGGAGCCGGGAAAGCTGCTCTTCCTGGATTTCGATTTCCCGGTCCAGCTCCTCTAAATCCACCCCCAGGCCAAACCGCCGGTTCAAAAAGCTGGCCACCGCCTTATTTGCCTTGGGATCCGTTTTTTCAGCCAGGTAAAAGGGGACGTTCACCCAGAAACTGGCCGCCGGAATGTTCCTTTGCCTGGCAACCCACAAAAGAAATCCGCTCATGGAGGTGGTCCCCTGGTAATCCAGGCCCATGTCCAGGTCGTAAGCGGCCAGAGTTTCCTTCAGCTCCCCGGCATTGACAATGGCTAAAATTTTTCTTTCGTCGGTATGGGCGATCATGGAAATAATCCCGCCAATTGTATACACGCCCGCAGCCTGCACTTTTTGGGCCGCATCCAAAACCATGCTCAAAAATTTATACCTTTTCGCCGTCGGCTGGTTGCTTTGCAAAAGGAGGAGATCTTTTTCCTCCAGGGAGTAAAACTTGGCCTGGGGAAAGCGGATAACGTCCCCCTTTACTTCCACGCCGCCCAGGGAGAAAAACCCCAACGGGTCAATTTCCGCAAATTCTTTGCAGGGAAGATTTTTTTGCAGGTAATTGCTTACGCGCCAGCCCACTTCAGCAACATCCGGGCTCCAGCTGACCACTAAAAACGGCGCCTGCGTTCCGGGAGCCTGGTTAATCATGTTTACCTCCCCTCCTGAAAAACTCTTCCACTTCCTTGATAATCCTTTCCTTTTCTTCATCGGTGATCGGGCCGGGCTCGGCTTCCCTGGCGTGGCTGATTTGCTTCAATTTGTCCAGCTCTTCCCGGACCACCGGGGGCAGGTTTTGGTAAATCCCTTCAATTTCCCGCTCGACGTTGTTGGCAAAAGCATTGATGTTGCCCATGTCAATTTCCACACCCAGACTTTCGCTGAAAACTTCCAGAATCGACCGGGAGGCTTTGGGGTACAAAATGGTGTACGGCCCCGGAAAATGGGCGACGTACATGGGCACCTCGCCCAAAAAACAGATTCCCTCCAGTTTCCTCTTTCTGGCCACTCCCAAAAGCAGGCCGTTTAACCCGGTGATGTTGCCGCGGCCCTCGCGATCGTCCAGATCGCTCATCACGATAGTGTTTTTATGTCTTTTTACTTCTCCGAGCAACGCCTGGTCGTTAGGTACCGCCCAGACCCTGGGCCGGGCTGTGTGGTGAATGGGCGCCACCGCCGCGCCGGCGGTATAAACCCGCCGGCAGCCAAATTCCACCGCCACGTCCAAAACGAGATTGGCCATCTCAAAAATCTCATCCTCCTCGGCAGGCTGCATCTCCGCAAGGAAGATGATCAGATCGCGCTCCCCTTTTTTATAGTAAAATTTACCAGTGGGAAATTCCATCTCCTGGAGCACGCCATTTTTAATGGTCACGCCCTTGGGAAAGAAAAAATGCCACGGTTCAAGCTCCCCAAACTCTTCCGCCGCCAGCCTGTTCTTCAAATAATTGACGGCAATCAGGCCGATGTTGCCGATTCCCGGCCAGGCGGCCACCAGGTATGGATCGCGCACGGCTGGTTTTTTCAAAATATTCAGCTTGTCGGACATTCGGGACACCTCCAAAAACGGGCGTCGGGTGTTGGATGTCAGGTGTCGGAAGAAAAACCCGCTAAGATCATCATATCAAAAAAAGGCGGCAAATGCCAGCGTCTCTTTGCCTGCCGGCTCAATTTGCGCCCCCTTATTTGCTGCGCGCGGTCAGGTTGCGGCCGGCCACCACCCGCATGATGTCGTTGGTGCCGTCCGCTGGAACGAGCAGCTGGGCGTCCCGGCAGTAGCGCTCCACGGCATATCCTTTGATGCAGCCGTACGCGCCGTGAATGTCCATGGCCTTGCGGGCGCAGCGTAAGGCCGCCTCCGTGGCAAAAAATTTCGTGGCCGCGATTTGGGTGTCGGCGCGCTTCTTTTCGTCCAGGAGCCAGGCCGCCCGGTAAGCCAGCAGGCGGCTTGCTTCCAGATCGGCGTACATTTCGGCGATCCGGAAGTGGACGGCGGGGAGGTTGCTGATGGGCTTCCCGTAGAGGACCCTTTCCCCGGCAAATTTCCGGGCGGCTTCCAGGGAGGCCTGCATGAGCCCCAGGGCAACGCCCACAATGCCGGTGCGCCCGTAATCGTTCACCCCTTTTAATGCGATGGCCAGCCCCTGTCCTTCTTCCCCCAAAAGGTTTTCTTTCGGCACCCGGCAGTTTTCCAGGACGAGTTCGCCCGTCACGCACCCGTGAAAGCCGATCTTTTTCTCCACCCGGCCGGGGCGGAAACCCGGCGTGCCTTTTTCCACGATAAAAGCACTGAATTCTTTCTTCGGCTCATCCTTCGTCCTGGCGATAAAAACGCCCAGATCGGCAATGTGCGAATTAGTGATGAATACCTTGCGGCCGTTCAACAAGTAATGATCCCCGTAATCTACGGCGGCGGCGGCAATTCCCGCGGGGTCGGACCCCCCGCCGGCTTCCGTAATGGCGGCGGCGGCCAGCATTTCGCCTTTCGCCAGGGCGCGCCCGTAGCTTTCTTTTTGCGCCGGGCTGCCGAATTCCAGCAGGCATCCCGCGCCAAATTGCAGGCACTGCAGGGCCATGCTCATCGCCGCCGAAACGCGCCCCAACTCTTCCAAAAGAATCATCCGGGCCAGGTGCCCCAGGCCGGTTCCACCTTCCTCAACGGGCACGGTTACGCCCAGGTATCCCTGCACACCCATCTTCTTGATTAAACCCAGCGGCACCTCGTCCGTTCTTTCCATTTCCTCGACCAGGGGCGCAATCTCCCGCTCGGCAAACTCGCGGGCCGCCTTACGCAAAAGTTCTTGAGCCGGGGTAAGCTGAAAATCCACTATCCCGCTCCTCCCGCAAAAGCTTCTCTAAGCATTTAGATTCTCTGCAAATTTATCATTCCCTTTTTGCCTCCGGCGAAAATTCCCCCACGATCAGGCAGGCGTTTTGCCCGCCGAAACCAAAGGAATTGGACATGGCGATCCGGACTGGCGCGCGTCTGGCCCGGTTGGGCACGTAATCCAGATCGCATTCGGGGTCCGGCTCTTCGTAATTGATCGTCGGGGGAACCACATCTTCCTGGATGGCCTTGACGCAGGCGATCAGCTCGGTGACCCCGCCGGCGCCCATCAGGTGCCCGGTGGCGCCCTTGGTGGAGCTTACGGGGAGGTAATAAGCGCGCGGGCCGAAGACGGCTTTGATGGCCAGCGTCTCAATTTTGTCCCCCAGCGGCGTGGAGGTGCCGTGGGCGTTGATATAATCTATTTCATCGGGAGTGAGGCCCGCTTTTTCCAGCGCCCGCTGCATACACCGGATTTCCCCGGAGCCGTCCGGCGCCGGCGCGGTGATGTGGTACCCTTCGCCGTAGTTGGCGTAGCCGAGCAGTTCGGCCAGAACGGGCGCGCTTCTCTTGCGGGCGTGCGCCAGGGTTTCCAGGATTACCGCGCCGGCCCCTTCTCCCAGAACCATTCCGTCCCGCCGGCGGTCAAACGGCCGGCAGGCCTTTTCCGGCTCCCCGTTGCTGGTGGAAACCGCTCTGGTGGCGTGCAGCCCGGCAATTACGAGCGTACAAAACAAAGATTCCGTACCCGCGGCAATCATTACGTCCGCCTCCCCTGCTTGCAAAAACATGGCCGCCACCCCTACCGCGTCAGCTCCGGAAGCGCAGGCGGTGCTGACGGTTACGCTGGGCCCTTTTAAGCCGTAAATGATCGCCACGTGCGTGGCCGCCAGATTCCCCAGCATTTTCGTAATAAAATGCGGACTCATCCGCAAAGAGCCGGTGCGGGTGATCCTGTCCTGGGCCTCCGCGATGGAAGCAATCCCCCCGATGGAAGTGCCCAGCACTACCCCGACGCGAAAAGGGTCCTCTTCGGCCAAATTAAGCCCGCTTTCCTCGACGGCCATCTGCATGGCGGCAATGGCGTACTGCGCAAAGGGGTCGGTTTCCCTCACCAGTTTCTTGGGTAAATAATTCTCCGGGACAAACCCCTTCACCTCGGCGCCAATCTGACAGGGCAGCCCGTCGGGAGGAAAACGGGTGATTTTTCCCACGCCCCCCCTGCCGGCAAGCAAAGAACGCCAGTATTCCTCTACGCCGACACCGACGGGGGTTACCGCCCCCATACCGGTAATCACGATCCGCTCCTGCATTTTTAACCCTCCCCCGAAAATACCTTCTGCCACATCGGGCTGGTCCGGCACTCACCGCCACTCAGTATGCTTATTGTTTTACTGTTTCAAATAGCACCGGCTGACAACGAAGCAACCTGATCCCCAGTGAGTGCCGGATGTCCGGCTCGCTCCGATGCCTCGGGCGCCAAAATTGCTGCCGCTTAAACCTCGATCATCTCCGGGGTCTTCTCGGCAAGCAATTTTTTCGCCTGTTCCACCAGCTTAAACTTCTGAATCTTGCCCGTGGCGGTAAACGGCAGCTCCTGCGCGGCGACAAAAAAGACGTAACGGGGAATCTTAAACCTGGCCAGCTTATCTTTGCAAAAGCCGACGATTTCCTTTCGCGAAGCCGTCTCCCCTGCTTTCAGCTCGATAAACGCAACGCCCACCTCGCCCATGATCTCGTGGGGCACGCCCACCACGTAAACCTGGTTCACCTTCGGATGGGTGCTGATAATGTCTTCAATTTCCTTGGGAATAACGTTTTCGCCGGAAGTTTTGTAAACCTCCTTGCTCCGCCCGGTAAACTGGAAATACCCGTCGGGATGGATGATGATCAAATCGCCGGTGCGCAGCCAGCCGTCTTTGTCGATCAGTTCGGCATTTACCTGGGGACGCTTGTAATAGCCCCTGCTGACCACGTTCCCCCGGCAGAGCAGCTCGCCCTCCCGGCCGACAGGCAGTTCCTCCCCGGTTTCCGGATGGACGACTTTGCACTGCAGATTTCTCCCCCCGAATTCCGGCAGGCCGGAAACGTTCGGGACGATTTGCCGGCCTACCCGCGTCGCCACCATTTCTACGGACTCGTCGGGATAACTCATCGAAATCGCCCCGCAGGCTTCCGTCAGCCCGTAGCCCGTAGCGATTTCCGCCAGGCCCAGCTCTTCCACCGCCTTTTTCCAAAGGGGCAGCGGCGCCGGCGTAGCCGCGCATAAAACGGAACGCAGGGAAGAAAGATCGTATTTTTTCAGCTCCGGATGATTAACGATGGCCAGCAATATAGACGGCACACAGGCTATTTCATTGGCTTTAAACCGCTGGATCAGTTCCAGGGCTTCCGTCGGCGTAAACTGGGGATGGGTGATCAGCGCGCCCCCGACAAAGGTCATGGCGATAATCAGGTACCCCCAGGCAAAGATGTGGTAAAAAGGCAGGGGCGAATAGCAGCGCCGCCCGCTTTCAATGGCCCGGTGCACGCAGTAGCTGAAAATATTGCGCAGCATCATATCGTGAGTAAGCAAAGATCCTTTCGGCAAAGACGTGGTTCCGGAAGTATACATAATATCGTACACATCATCGGGGTAAGCCGTTGCCGCCTGCACTTTTTTTAACTGGTCGAGCGGAATTTCTTCCCCCAGCTCATAGACGGCGTGAAAATCAATCATTCCGGGATAATCGTATTTTTTGCCGGCCGGCGAAAAACAAACCAGGTGGCGCATCTTCGGCAGGCGGACGTAGCGCGGGGAGCAATCCTTCGGCGTTTGGGCCGCCTCCGGACAGATTCCCAGCATGATTTGCACAAAATCCTGTTTGCCCAGGCGGTCGTTGAAAATCACCGCCACAGCATCGGAATCTGCCAACAAAAAAGATATTTCCCGCTCCAACAACATAGTATTCAAAGCGACCGCCACCGCGCCGATTTTGGCCAGAGCAAGCTTGGCGATGATGAATTCCGCGTAATTGCCGATAATGATGGCCACGTGCTCCCGGGGGCGAATTCCCAGGGCCAGCAGACCCCGGGCAAAAAGCTCGGTCTTTTGGTGAATCTCGGCGTAGGTATATTGGTGCCCGGGGGTGTAAAGCAAAATGCGCTCCTTATATTTTTCTACCGCCAGGTCAAAATGTTCCGCCATTGTCCGGCGCGTCCACACCGGGTATTCAGCCAGCAAGTATTGAACGCGTTGCCGAAACTCACTTTGCATCGTCCATCCTCCTTTTGGAATTAAGATTTTCCCGGTATTTAACCAACCAAAAAAGAACGCCTTTGTCACGAACCAATCTGCTGTTATCAGGTGCCGTTGACGGCGCGGCCGATCTCTTCCCAAAGCAAAGGATGTCTTTTTTTCACGTCAAAGGGTTTTCCTTCCGCATCCACGTAAGCGTGGGCCGTCGCGCCCTCGGCGGCCAGGACGCCGTCTTCTCTCCGGAGCACCCGGTAACGAAACTCCAGGCGTGCCCGCGTCACCTTTGTTAAAAACGTTTCCAAAATTATTTCCTCTTCCGGCCGCAGAGATTGCCTGTAACGGCAACTGGCTTCCACGGCGACCAGCTCGATGCCCTTTTCGTGAAAAGTTTTGCGGTAGGGCAAACCGATGTTTGCAAACAGCTCGACGCGCCCGTCCGAAAACCAGTCGAAATACCTGGCGTAATAAACAATTCCGGCAGCATCGCAATCGCCCCAGCGCACCTTCATCCCCATCCGGCAAACCTTCAGCTCATCCCTCGGCTCCATAGACACTTCCTCCGTCTAAATTTCTAAAATTTCTCTCTATTTACAGTAGCACAATGGTAAAAGAAAGTAAAACCCCAAGAAACCAAAATAATCAGCTAAGAGAACAATTGTATTTGGGGGCAGGACATGGTACAATTCGGGTAACCGGCTACCTAAAAATTTCCGGAAAGGAGGCAAATACTGTGGCCAAGCTAAAAATCAAGTGGCTTTCCCACGCCGGCTTTCAAATTACTTCGGAGAGAGGGAAAGTAATTCTTATCGACCCATGGCTGGAGGGGAATCCGCTGGCGCCCTGCGGCCCAAAAGAAATCAAAAGCGCCGACCTGGTGCTGGTCACCCACGATCACTTCGACCACGCGGCAAACGCCGCCCAAATCGCCAGGAACACCGGCGCCACGCTGGTGGGGATGCCGGAAACGGTGGGCCGGTTGAGCGCCGAGGCCGGCCTTCCCGACGAGCAGATCGTCTTCGGAATGGGCATGAACATCGGCGGCACCTACCAGGTGGACGGCATCGCGGTGACCATGGTCCAGGCCTGCCACTCCTCCCAGACGGCCAGCCCGTGCGGATACGTAATCACGCTGGAAAACGGCTTCACCATCTACCACGCCGGAGACACGGGCATTTTTGCCGCGATGAAAATTTTAGGGGAACTCTATCCCATCGACCTGGCCCTTTTGCCCATCGGCGGCGTCTTCACCATGGACCCGCGGCAGGCCGCCGCGGCGGCCCGGCTCTTACGAGCCAAAAAAGTCATCCCCATGCACTACAAAACCTTCCCGATTCTCGTTCAGGAGGCCGCGCCATTTGTCGAGGCCGTGCAAAAAGAAGCCCCGGACGTGGCGGTCGTCGTGCTGGCGCCCGGCGAGGAACGCCTCATCTAAAGCGCGGCCGGGCAGCCCTTTTTGCCGGAAAACCGTTACAAGCCTGCTCTTGGCAGAAAAAAGCAGGCTTTCTTTTTTTCTGACATTAATTTTCTCGCCGGGAAACCCGTTCCCTGTACATAAACAGGCGCCGGTTGTAAAAAAATAATCAAACAGGAATCTTCTGCTCAGAAAGGGTGCGGACCCGGTTGAAATTCCCCGGATTTTTCTTTCCGCGGCCAGGAAAGGCAAAAAAAATCCCGGCCGGCCGGCAGGAAGGCTTACGGCAGGCCGAAGCGGGCAGCCCGCCGGAAACGGGCGGGGGCGGCGAGGCAGGGGTACCTTCGGCCGCGGGTATTTCCACCCCGGTAAAAACCCCCGCCTGGAAAGATCTTCTTTTAAGCAGCTCCCTGGACGAAAACCTGCAAAACTTGCAAGCCGTTTTCGCCAACTGCAGCGACATAATTTTCCGGGAATTCAACTTCGCGCAAAATCAAAACATCCGCCTGGCGCTCATCTATACGGACGGCCTGGTGGACAAGGATCTGGTCAGCGACCAGATCATGAAGGCGCTGTCTTTAGAAGTGCCGTTGGTTGCTTCCGCCAAAGAGATCACCAGGGCCGATGCGCTGGAGTTCATCCTCCGGCAGGGTTTGTGCATCCACCAGGTGGACCGCACGGACCGGCTGGAAAGAACGGTAAACGCCATTTTATCCGGCGACACGGTTCTGCTGGTCGACGGGCACGCCACCGCCGTCATCAACGGCGCCCGGAGCTGGGAGGCCCGCTCCGTCGAGGACTCCATCACGGACAAAGTGGTGCGCGGCCCCCGGGAAGCCTTCGTCGAAACCCTGCGCACAAACACTTCCCTGCTCCGGCGGCGCATTAAAAATCCCGCGCTCAAAATCGAAACGCTCACCCTGGGCCGGGTAACGCAGACGGAGGTGGCCGTTGCGTACGTGGCGGGAATCGTGCAGCCGGGGCTGGTCGCCGAAATAAAGGAACGCCTGCAGCGGATCAATATCGACGGCATTCTGGAGGGCGGCCAGATCGAAGAGTTGATTGAAGACAACCCTTTAAGCCCTTTTGGCTCCGTCAACCACACCGACCGGGTGGACAAGGTGGCGGCCCAGCTCCTGGAAGGGCGGGCGGCCGTCATGGTCGACGGCACTCCTTACGTCCTCACCGCCCCCGCGCTTTTCATGGAAATCATCCAGGACCCGGAGGATTATTACCAGCGCTACGTTTTCAGCGCCCTGGCCAGGCTCACCCGTTTAATTTCGGTAATTACCGTGCTGCTGGCCTCCGCCCTCTACGTGGCGATCATCACCTACAACCCGGAACTGCTGCCCACGCCGCTTTTATTGAGCCTCGCCGCCCAGCGGGAAGGGGTGCCTTTCCCGGCGTTTGTGGAGGTGCTGCTGATGGAGTTTGTCTTTGAGGCGCTCCGGGAGGCGGGCCTGCGCATGCCCCAGCCCCTGGGGCAGGCAGTCAGCATCGTCGGTGCGCTGGTGCTGGGGGAGGCCGCCGTGCGGGCGGGGCTGGTGGGCGCGGCCACCGTGATCGTCGTCGCCCTTACCGGGGTTGCTTCCTTTTCCTTCATCTACACGGGAAGTATAACTTTAAGGGTAATCCGGTTCCCTCTGATCTTCCTGGCCGGCTTTATGGGCCTGTACGGACTGTTAATCGGTGTCTTCGCCCTGGTCGTCCACCTGGTTTCCCTGCGCTCCTTCGGGATACCTTTCCTCTCCCCCGTCGCGCCGGTGGTCCTTTCCGACCAGAAAGATTTTGTCGTCCGCGCGCCCTGGTGGGCCATGCGCAGCCGCCCCCGCTTAATCGCCCGGGCCAACCCGCAAAGGGAAGGCCCCGGGGCAAAGCCCCGCCCCCCGGCCGGGCGGAAGAAAGCGGGGCGCTAAAGACATGTCCCTGGAGAAGGGCAAAATCAGCAGCCCGCAGGCCGTGCTTTTGCTGGCGCAGGCGGTCCTGGCCACAGCGGTCCTCACCGCCCCCAGCCTGCCCATCACCTACGCCGCGCAGGATGCCTGGCTCTGCATTTTGCTGGCCGGCGCGGGAGGACTGGCGATCAGCTGCCTGATGGTCAATTTAAGCCTGCGCTTTCCCGGCAAGACCCTTTTTGAGTACCTGGAGATCGTTCTGGGGAAAGTGCCGGGAAAAATCGTTTCGTTTTTTTACCTGTGGTTTTTTTTACACATCGTCACCGTGGTGGTGAGGGAATTCGGCGCCCTGCTCACCCCGGCCTTTTTGCCGGAAACCCCTTTAATCGCGCTCCTCGTGCTGGGCATGGTGCCGGTGGCCTACATGCTCTGGCAGGGATTGGAAGTATTGGCCCGCACCAACCAGATCTTCGCCGCGCTTTTGGTGTTCGGCGTGGCTCTGGTTGTGCTGGCCATCCCGAACATCAAAATGACCAACTTTCTCCCGGTTTTCGACGCCGCTCCCGTCGACCTCCTCAAGGGAACCCTGGCGCCCCTGGCCTGGTTCGGCGAACTGATCACCGTCGGCGTGTTCCTGCCCTACTTCAGCCGCCCGGAGGACGGCTACCGCATCGTCGCCCTGGCGGTCGGCACGATTACCTTTATGCTGGGGCTGGCAGTCTTCCTGGCCATCGCTGTCTTCGGCCCGATCGTTCCGGCCAGCTACCTGTTTCCCGTTTTCAACGCCGTCCGCCTGATCCAGCTGGCCAATTTCATCGAACGCCTGGAAATTCTGGTGGTGATTATCTGGGTGGCCGGCGGCCTTTTAAAAATCGGCATCTTTTACTGGCTTATCGTGCTGGGCGCCGCCCAGACGCTGGGGCTGCGCACGTACCGCCCGCTGATCCTGCCGGTAGGGCTGCTCATCATCTCCCTTTCCTTTATTTTTCACCGCAGCACCCTGGATATGATCCGCTACATCGGGCTTACCTGGCCGTTCCACGGCCTGACCTACGAGGCGCTGCTGCCGGCGCTCCTGCTCGGGATCGCCATGATCAAGGGTAAAAGAGGCGGGAAGCAATGAAAAAGAAAACTGCAGCGCTGACCGCCGCCTTAGTGCTTGTCTTATGCGGGGGATGCTGGGACCGCCGGGAGCTGAGCGAGCACGCCATCATCCTGGGCGCCGGCGTCGACCGCCGCCCGGACGGCGCCGTGGAGTTAACCCTCCAGCTGGTCAGGCCAGCCGCCTTCGCCGGCGGCACGGAGGGAGGCGGCGCAGCCAACGTATCGCTGGGGCAAAACATCGTCTGGGTGGTTTCCGCCGCCGGCGAAGACGTTTACGACGCCCAGCGCAACCTGGCCCTGCAGGTGCCCCGCCACCTCTACTGGGGGCACAACGCGCTGCTGGTTTTCGGGGAAGAAATGGCCAGGCACGGTGTGCGGGAAGCCACCAACTTTTTTCACCGCCACCCCCAGCCGCGGGAAACCGCGTGGGTAATGGTGGCCAGGGGAACGGCCAAAAAAGTATTGCAGAGCCACTCCGAACTGGAAAAAACCTCCGGACAGGCCATCGGTTTCCTGGCCCGGGCGAAAGCGGGGCACGCCGTAAGATTTATCGATATGATCAAAGACCTGGCTTCCCCGGGCGCCAATCCGGCGCTCACCCGCCTGGAGCCGGTCAGGCAGGGCGAGCCGCAGGGACCGGGGATGGAAGAAGCTCCCCAACACGAAGAAGTGGTTTTCACGGGCGAGGCCGTTTTCAAGGACGACAAGCTGGTGGGCTGGCTGGATCGACACGAAACCAGGGGACTTTTATGGCTCCGGGGGGAAATGAAAAGGGGGGTCGTAACGGTTCCCTCCCCGACGGAGCCCAAGAAAAAAATCTCTTTTGAGATCATCCGGAGCAAGACAAAGGCAGAACCCTTTTACGACGGAAAAACAATTTCCTTTCTGGTAAATATTATCACGGAAGGCAATTTAGTGGAGCAGCAATCAAAGGAAAACCTCATCCCGCCCGAGGTCTTACCGGCGCTGGAAAAAAGGCTGGCCGAAGACATCGAAAAAAGGTGCCGGATGGCCCTGGAAAAAGCGCAAGGGGAATACGGGACGGACGTTTTTCGCTTCGGCGAGGCCTTCCACCGGAAATATAAAAAAGAATGGCGAACGCTTAAAAGCCGGTGGAACGAAGAATTCACCGGGGCGGAAATTTCCGTCAGCGCGAAAGTGCGCATCCGCAATACCGGCCTGCTGACCAAACGCGCCAGCCTGAAAAAATAAGTTAAGTGCCTGGCACTTAACTTATTGGGGGGTTTAAAAAATTGATTGTGCTGGCCCTTTTTGCTTTTCTCTTCATCATCGCCATCGAAGTGCCGGGCCTGGTGAAAAAACGGATGTGGCGGGAGTTAGCCGCTTTTGCTGTCATTTTGTGGGTCGGCATGAGCTTAAGCATCCTGCAAATCCTGGGCGTTGAGCTGCCCAGCCCGATCACGTTCATCGAAGCTTTCTACAAGCCTTTGGCCGAATGGCTGAAGCCGCCGTAAACGCCTGCGTTCTTAATTAGACTTGTTGACACCCGACGGCATATTTACCAGGAGTATTTTAAAACTATCCGAACATACTACTGGATAGACAAAGGGGGGCTTTTAAGCCATGAAAATCAAAGACAGGCTGCTACTGGGGGTGGTGGCGGGCCTGGGCGGCAATTCGGTCAAACTGGCCATCGGCAGAATCGCCAAAGAAAAAAATCTGGCGGAGATCAACGGCCCGGAAAAAGCGGCCGGCATGCTCATCCCTCCCCACCGGCTGACCGACCCGCTGGGAAAAGTTGCCGGCTACCTCGCCGACAGCGTAATTGCCGGCATCATCGGCATTGCTTTCGTCTACACGCTGTCCGTCACCGGCAAGGATAAAGCCGTCTTAAAGGGCGCCCTGATCGGCCAGGCGGCCTGGACCGCCCTGTACGGCGTACTGGCCACCATGGGGGCGACGCGGGTGCACCCGGTTTCTTCGAAGACGGTTTTGAGCGATTTGATCGGCCACACCGCCTACGGCGCGGCCACCGCCTGCCTCATCGCCAGGCTCGGCGACCCGGGCCTGTTCACCGGCAAAGTTCCGTTGAGCGCCAGTCCAAACCGGTCAACTTTAAAACCGTAAAGGACGTTCGCATAGGTGATTGCCCGGACGGTTAAAATATACCGAAAGACGTACCGTAAACAAAAAACCTGCCAAACCTCCCCGGAGGGCGAGGTAAATGGAGCTAAACATTTCCTGGGACAACTGGAAAAAAGTCCTGCGGACGGCGGTGAACGCCGCGGAGTTCGCGGGGCTGTCCGAGGACCGGATCAAGGACGCGGCCTACCGGCTGGGGGGGCTCCTGGCCGGCCACGTCGATCCGGGCAACCGGGAGCAGGCCCTCCTGCAGCAACTGTGGCTGGAGGGGACCGAAGAAGAGCGCCGGGCGCTGGCTGCCATGCTGATCAAGCTGGTTGATAAAGATGAAACTTGAAAAAAACGCGCCCGTCGGGAGCAAGCCCCCGGTGCTCTTCCTGGGCACCAACACCTGCGCCGGGAATATGTTTTCCCTGCTGAACTCCCGCGCTCCCGGCTACCGGGAAATGCTCACCGACCTGATTGACTGCCGCTACAATTACCTGCTGATGGCGGCGGAGGGAGAAAGGGCCCTCCAGACGCTGGCAGAAACCGCCGGGCAGTTCTCCGGCAGGTACATCCTGGTGGTTGAGGGATCGGTCCCCACCCGTTCAAACGGCCTGTACTGCGTCATCGGGCACAAAAACGGCGAACCGGTGACGGCCCTGCAGGCTGTGCGGGAGCTGGGCGCCGGGGCCCGCCACGTGGTGGCCCTGGGCACCTGTGCGGCCTTCGGGGGCCCTTACGCGGCCGCGCCCAATCCCTCGGGTTCGGTGCCGGTGCAGGCCGTTCTCGACCGGCGGGTGATCAACGTCCCCGGCTGCCCCGTCCATCCGGACTGGTTCATGGGCACACTGGTCCACCTGCTTCTTTACGGAGAGACGGAGCTGGACAACTTCAACCGGCCCAGGCTCTTCTACGGCGAAACCATTCACAACCTCTGCCAGCGGCGCCACTACTTCGACAGCGGCATTTTCGCCAGCAAGCCGGGCGAGCCCTGGTGCATGTATAAAATCGGGTGCAAGGGGCCGGTCACCCACGCCGACTGCCCCTACCGCCAGTGGAGCGGTGAGCACCTGAGCTGGCCGGTGAAGGCCAACACCCCCTGCATCGGCTGCACCAGTCCCGAATTCCCCGACGGCGATATGCCTTTCTTCGAACATCTGCCGGACGTGCCGTTGCCGAACATCCGCACGGCCGCCGACCGGATCGGGATGCTGGCCGGGGCAGCCACCGCGCTGGGGATCGGCGCCCACCTGGCCGCAAGCATCCTCACCGGCCGGCTGGCGCACACCTTCAAAAAAGGTTTTTCGGAAAAAGGAGCCGGGAAGATAAGAGATAGTTTACGGAAGCTGTTGAGGAAAAAATTTTAAAGGGGTTGTCCATGAGAACCTTCGTTCTCTCCATAAAGCATGAAAATAGAGGGCTGGAATTTGTCCGGGCGAACGACCTATGCAAAGCGTAAGTTAAGTGCCAGGCACTTAACTTAATGGAGGACAGCCGGCTTGCCAAAGATCATGATCGGCCCGTTCCCCCGGGCCAACAACGTGGTTTCCCTGGAGATCACCGTTGAAAACAAGAAAATAGTGGACGCCCGCTGCGTCGGCGTTTTTTTCCGCGGCTTCGAGCTGATCCTGCGGGGCCGGGACCCCCGGGACGCCCCTTACCTCACCTTGCGCATCTGTGGGATTTGTTCCTCGGTGCACGGCACGGCGGCCGCGCTGGCCCTGGAGGACGCCGCCGGCGTGCGCCCCCCGAAAAACGGCTACCTGCTGCGCAACCTGATCCACGCCGCCGACACGCTGCAAAACCACATCCGCCACTTTTACCTGTTCAGCCTGCTGGACTACGTTAAGGGCCCGGACCTCGGCCCCTTCCGGCCCGCTTACACAACCGGCTACCGCCTGCCGCCCAAAGAAAACGACATCCTCGTCCAGCACTACTTTCAGGCCCTGGAAATCAGCCGGCTGTGCCACGAACTGGTCGTCCTGCTGGGCGGCAAGGTTCCCCACACGCACGGCCTTTTGGCCGGCGGGAGCACCGTCCCCCCGGCGGCGGACGTGATTATGGATTTCAGCGCAAAGTTGAAAAAGATCAACGATTTCATCCAAAACGTCATGGTTCCCGATACATATCTTCTGGCGGAAGCCTACAAAGACTACTACGAAATCGGCAAGCGGGCTCCGGCTCTGCTTTCCTACGGCCATTTCCCCCGGGACGAAAACGACCGCGAGCGCCACTTTCCGCCGGGTGCCGTGGTGGACGGCCGGCTTGAAGAACTGGACAGCTCCCTGATCAAGGAGCATTTGCGCCACGCCTGGTACAAGGGAGAATCCGGCCTCCACCCGGCGCGGGGGCATACTGAGCCCGACCGGGAAAAAGAAGGGGCCTATTCCTGGGTGAAGGCCCCCCGTTACCGGGGGAGGGCAATGGAGGGAGGCCCTCTGGCCCGGCTCTGGATCCGCGGCGATTACCACCGGGGCGTTTCCACCATGGACCGGCTGGTCGCCCGCACCCTGGAAACAGAAATCATTGGAAAGCTGATGGCGGACTGGCTCGCCGAGCTGGAGCCGGGAAAACCCGTTTTCAACCCGTTTGAAATCCCCCGGGAAGCGGAGGGAGCCGGCCTCACCGAGGCCATGCGCGGCCCCCTGGGGCACTGGCTGCGGATCGAAAAGGGGCGGATTGCCCATTACGGGATCGTGACCCCCACCGCCTGGAACTTTTCACCCCGGGACGACGCCGGGCAACCCGGGCCGATTGAAGAAGCCCTGCTCGGCACCCCCGTGGAAAACGAAAAGGAGCCGGTGGAGGTAGGCCGCGTCGTGCGCGCCTTCGACGTCTGCTCCACCTGTTCCACCCACGTGCTCGTCCCGGGCGGGCCAACAAAGGAAATGATTGTCCTGCCCTAGCCGGAAATTTTCATCCTTTCCCTGGCCCGGGGCTTTCGCCCGCCGTTCGTTTGCCGTCGCTTAAGAGCTTCGGGCCGACCCGGCACTCAGCCTTTCCAGAAGGTTTGGTGCAAGACTGAAGCGCTAGCACGAAGCTGAGTGCCGGGGCTTGGTTCGGAGCGAACCAGGCAATTGAGAAGTGAGAGGCGGGAGGTGAGAGGTGAGATTTTAAAATTCCCACTTCCAACTTCTCACATCCCACTTCTCAATTGCGCTGCCGGTTCGCTTACCTCACCTGTCCGGCACTCACCGGCACTCAGTATGCTTATTGTTCTACTGTCTCAAACGGCACCGGCCGACAACGAAGCAACCTGACAGCCAGTGAGTGCCGGATGTCTCGTTACCG
>JBFMBG010000003.1:0-91113 GCA_040755215.1 Bacillota bacterium
TGGTGGCTGAGCTTGCTGAAAAAGGGAAGAGAACACCTTTTGTTGTCCGGGGACGCTGGCTTTTGACCTGGCGGTTAAGTCCGCCGAAAGCTCTCGTCGCCGGTTTTGCCACGGTAATTTTTACCGGCGCGGCGTTGCTTTGCTTGCCTTTTGCGTCTGCTTCCGGTCAGGCTACCGGTTTTTTAACTGCCCTTTTTACGGCTACCTCAGCGGTGTGTGTAACCGGTCTGGTGGTGGTCGATACGGGAACGCACTGGTCTTTTTGGGGGCAACTGATTATTTTAATTTTAATTCAGACCGGCGGCCTGGGTTTTATGACCATGGCCACGTTGTTTTTTCTGCTCCTTGGCAAACGCATTGGTTTAAAAGAGCGGATGTTGATCAGGGAATCACTGAATCAGATCGATGTTGCCGGTGTGGTCAGGCTGGTCAGGGCCGTCTTGATCTTTACCTTTGCCACGGAAGGGATTTTTGCCCTCATTCTGTCCTGGCGGTGGTTTTATGACGTCGGATGGCCGCGTTGTTTGTGGTTCGGGCTGTTTCACAGCGTTTCGGCTTTTAACAACGCCGGTTTTGATCTTTTCGGGGATTTTCGAAGCCTTACCGCCTACGTCAGTGATCCGTTAGTTGTTTTTTCCGTAACCACTTTAATTATCATCGGCGGAATTGGTTTTTCCGTAGTCATGAACATATATCAATGGCGGGAAAAAAGACTTTCTCTCCATTCCCGGCTGGCCCTGCTAACGACGGCGCTTTTAATTTGCGGCGGGTTTTGCTTGTTTTTGCTTTTGGAATGGTCCAATGCTTTACGGTCTCTTCCCTTACCCGGAAAATTATTGGCCGCCTATTTTCAATCGGTGACTCCCCGCACAGCCGGCTACAATACCGTCGATATCGCCGGTTTGCGTTCGGCTACGCAATTTTTGCTCATTATCCTGATGTTTATCGGTGCTTCCCCTGGTTCGACGGGTGGGGGAATTAAGACGACGACCTTTGGTTTGCTGCTCATTGCGGCCTGGTCGCTGGCCAGGGGCAAGGAAGATGCGGAGGTTATGCGCCGGCGCGTGATGCCCGAGCAGGTGTATAAGGCGTTGGCTGTCTTCCTGCTGGCCATGAGCTTGGTTACTGTTACCGCCCTGATTCTCAATGTTACAGAGCAGGCAGATTTTCTCACCATCTTTTTTGAGGCTGTTTCTGCTTTCGGGACAGTGGGTTTGAGCATGGGTTTAACCCCGCACCTTACTTCCCTGGGGCGCATTCTGATTATCCTGACGATGTTTTCCGGGCGCCTGGGGCCGTTGACTTTGATTTTTGCTTTAGCGCAGCAAAAGAAAAAGACTTTGGCCAGGTATCCCGAAGAAAAAATCTTAATCGGGTAGGGAAAAGAGCATGGAGCAGTTTGCCGTCATTGGTCTGGGACGGTTTGGCTCGAGCGTCGCCAGAACGCTTTCCCGGATGGGTTACGAGGTTCTGGCCGTGGATGTCGATGCCGATAAAGTAAATGCTATCACCGACGAGGTTACCTACGCCGTCCAGGTCGACGCCATGGAGGAAGAAGCCCTCAAATCGTTGGGCCTGCGTAATTTTGACGTGGTCGTGGTGGCGATTGGTCAAGAAATCAAAGCCAGCATTCTGGTAACGGTGATGCTCAAAGAAATGGGCGTGCCCAAAATAGTGGCCAAAGCCAATGACGAGTTGCACGGCAGGGTTTTGCAAAAGGTGGGCGCCGATGTGGTGGTTTTTCCTGAACGCGACATGGGGGTGCGGCTGGCCCATACCCTCGTTTCCAGAAATATTTTAGATCAAATTCACCTCTCTCCGGATTACAGCATTGTCGAAGTGGTTACGCCGGCCAAATTTATTGGGAAAACCCTTGAAGAGTCGGCGCTCCGTCAGAAATACGGAGTGACCGTTTTGGCCATCCGCCGCGGGGAGGATATCATCATTTCACCGGGCGCCCGCCAGGTTATCCAGGAGGGGGACGTGCTGGTGGCCATCGGCCGCGACGACAGGCTAAAACAGTTGGGTGAGTGAACATAAGGAGGAGCACATGCCGGTAGCCAGCCTGCAAAATCCCCAGATAAAATATATTCGCAAACTTGCCCAACGAAAGTTCCGGGAAAAGGAAAAAAAATTCCTTGTGGAAGGCAGCCTGATGGTGGCGGAGGCTTTTTCCTTCCGGTGGCCGTTAGAGCTGCTGGTTTACACCGGCGAATGGAGCGCCAGCGACGCCGGCCAGAAAATTTTAAGCATGGCTGAAGAGGTAAATTTAAGAAGCCTGCTCGTAGAAAAAGCAATTTTTAAGAAACTGACTGCGACCGATACTCCCCAGGGAGTGCTGGCGGTGGCCTGCCGGCGTGAAGAAGAACTCGCCGCTTTATTAAAGAAAAAGCCTTCGTTGTTGTTACTGGTGGACGCGGTGCAGGATCCGGGGAATCTCGGCACCATTATCCGCAGCGCCGACGCCGCCGGTGCGAACGGCGTGATTTTAACGCAAGGAACCGTCGATCTGTATAATCCCAAAACGTTGCGGGCCACCATGGGCTCGCTGTTTCACTTACCTGTGCTCACTGCCTCCGGGGTGGACGGGGTGCTGGCGCAACTGGCAGGGGTTGGCCTGCAGTTAGTGGTTGGCGACCCGGAAGGGGAAACCCTTTTAAGCCATTGCGATTTTACCCGCCCTACGGTTCTGGTCATCGGTAACGAAGCCCGGGGGTGTTCGGAAAAAATCCTTCAAAGAGCGGACCAGATCATCCGGATACCTATGCCGGGCCGCGCCGAATCCTTAAATGTGGCGATGGCCGCGGCTATTATGCTTTACGAGGTTGTGCGCCAGAGATTCTGTTAATTTTTAGCTTTTTCTTGTTTTTAAAAATAACCTGTGCTATAATCAGGGCAAGGTCCCCAAAAAAACAGCAAAGGTCGTGAGCAAATGATTCTTTTCACCGCCGAATTTTTTTGGAGACTCTTCGAAGCCACCGGCTCCATCAAGGCCTATATGCTCTACAAAAGGTTTGCCCTGCACTGATTGCTAAGCGTACATTTTTATACGTTTTTTAAGTCAGGTGAAGGAGGACTGGCTGGCGTATTTTTGCGTCTTTAAATTCCGTCCCGCGGGGATGGTTTTTTTATGCTTATCTTTTTAAGGAGGTTTGGGTTGATCTTGGAGCAGTCATTACGGAGAATGGCCGAAGAGGCAAGGATGGCGCTGGAGAGAGCCAAAAGCCTGGAAGAGATAAACGAGATCCGCATCCGTTACCTGGGGAAAAAGGGTGAGTTAACGCGGATTTTGCGCGGGATGGGGGCTGTCCCTCCGGACCAGCGGCCGCGCGTAGGGCAGGCTGCCAATGAAGTTCGGGAGGCGATTGAGGCGGCGATAGCGGCCCGGACTGCCGCGGTGAAAGAAAAAATCAAGCAGGTCCGCTTGATTGAGGAGGCAATCGACATTACCCTTCCGGGTACAAAATTCGGCCTCGGCCATTTGCATCCTTTGACTCAGGTCAGGCGCCAGATTGAAAATATTTTTTTGGGTCTGGGATTTGAAATTGTGGAAGGGCCGGAGGTGGAGCTGGATTATTATAACTTCGAAGCTCTCAATATACCAAAGGATCACCCCGCCCGGGACATGCAGGACACTTTTTTTGTCAGTGAGGAAATTCTCCTGCGAACGCATACCTCTCCCGTGCAGGTGCGCACCATGGAGCGGATGGCCGGGCGCATCCCGGTGAAAGTCATCGCGCCCGGCAAGGTTTACCGCCGCGACGACGACGCCACCCATTCGCCGATGTTTCACCAGGTAGAAGGGCTGGCCATCGACACCCGGATCACTTTTGGCGACTTAAAGGGTGTCCTGCAAACCTTTGCCGCCGAAATGTTCGGCCCATCCACGCGGACGCGCTTTCGGCCCAGCTTTTTTCCCTTTACCGAGCCCAGCGCAGAAGTGGACATTTCCTGCGTAATGTGCGGCGGCCGCGGCTGCCGCGTCTGTTCATACTCCGGGTGGCTGGAGATTCTCGGCTGCGGTTCCGTGCACCCGCGGGTTTTAGAGATGTCGGGGTACAACAGCGAGGAAGTCACCGGTTTTGCCTTTGGCATGGGGATCGAGCGGATTACCATGTTAAAGTACGGCATTGACGACCTGCGGTTGTTTTTTGACAACGACCTGCGGTTTTTGGAGCAGTTTTAGGAGGAGGTCTGAAGAGTTTGCGTGTTTCGTTGAAATGGCTGCGGGAGTTCGTGGATATTGAGGTATCGCCGGAGGAACTGGCCGAACAATTGACTCTGGCCGGGCTGGCGGTGGAAGCGATCCATTGCCCCGGTAAAGAGATTCAACAGGTATTCACCGGGCGGATCGTGAAAATAGAGCCGCACCCCAACGCCGATAAACTGGTCGTTTGCAGAGTTTCCCTGGGCGCCGGGGAGCCCTTGCAAATTGTTACCGGTGCCCCCAATGTGGCCGAAGGCCAGGTCGTCGCGCTGGCGGTGGAAGGGGCGCGCCTGAACGGCGGACTGATCATTAAGAAGGCGAAATTTAGAGGTGTGGAGTCGTCAGGGATGTTATGCTCCTGGCAGGAATTGGGGTTTGACGCCAAGTATATCCCCGCCGACCAGGTGCACGGTATAATGGTCCTGCCGCCGGACACGCCCGCAGGTATGGACGTCAAGCCGCTGCTGGGTTTGGATGACGTCATCCTGGAGCTGGAAGTCACCCCGAATAGAGGCGACTGCCTTTCCATGGCCGGTATTGCCCGCGAAGTGGCGGCAATTTTCAACCGTCCTTTCCGCTTTCCCCGGCCGCAGGTTGCCGAACTGGCCAAAAATATTGCGGGGCTGACGCAGGTGGACATTCTGAACCCCGAACTCTGCGGGCGGTACGTAGCGCGGCTGTTTACCAACGTGCGCTTACGCCCCTCGCCCTTGTGGATGCAGGAAAGATTGCGGGCGGCCGGCGTCCGCCCCATCAGCAACATAGTCGATATTACCAATTACGTGATGATGGAGCTGGGCCAGCCTTTGCACGCCTTTGATTTCGATACGTTGCGGGAAGGGCGGATTATCGTCCGGACGGCTAAAGAAGGGGAGGCCCTGGTTTCCCTGGACGGGGTGACCAGGCAGTTGACTCGTGAGATGCTGGTGATTGCCGACACCGCCGCGCCGGTGGCCATTGCCGGCGTCATGGGCGGTCTGGAAACCGAGGTAACGGAAAAGACCGTTAACGTTTTGCTGGAATCGGCGCACTTTAATCCCCTCAGCATACGCCGTACGTCAAAAGCGCTTGGCCTTCGGTCGGAAGCTTCCGCGCGTTTTGAAAAAGGAGTCGACCGGGAGGGCTGCCTTTTGGCGGCAGCCAGGGCCGCCCAGCTGCTCGGGCAAATTCAGGCCGGCGACGTGCTTACCGGCGTGGTTGACAATTATCCCTCACGCCGGGAGCCGGTAAAAATTCTTTTACGTCCGGCCAGGGTTAATTATGTGCTGGGGACCGAACTGGCCACGGAAGAAATTTCCGCAACCTTAACGCGTTTGCATTTCGAAGTGAATAACGCGGGTGAAGAATTGCTGATTAATGTCCCGAGCTACCGGAATGACGTCCACCAGGAGATCGACCTGATTGAAGAAGTGGCCAGGCTGCACGGATATAATAAGATTCCGGGAACCCTTCCCTGCGGAGTCAATACCTTAGGAATCCGGGCCAGGGAAGGAATGATCGCGGACCGGGTAAAAGAAATCCTTGTCGGCTGCGGTCTGACGGAAGTGGTCACGTTCAGTTTTGTCAATCCCGGCGTTTTCGATCAGTTTAATTTGCCCGCCCAAAGCAAATTGCGGGAAGTGGTGAAATTACAAAACCCCTTGAGCGAAGAGCACTCCGTTATGCGCACCTGGCTTTTGCCCGGCCTGGTCGAGGTGCTGCGCAGGAATTTTAACCGCCGGGTGATGACCGGGGCGGTATTTGAGATCGGGCGGGTGTTTTACCCGCGGGCGAACGAACTGCCGGAAGAACCTCTGAAGCTGGCCGCCGCGGGCATGGGGGAAATTGCCGGCGGCTGGAATGTTCCGGGATTACCGGTCGACTACTACTTCTTGAAAGGCGTCTTAGAGACTTTACAGGCGCAAATCGGGGTCAACTTTTCCTTTACGCCCGAACGCGAACATCCGGCTTTTCACCCCGGGCGCACCGCCCGCGTCGCCAGCGGCGAAGAAGACCTGGGGATTTTAGGCGAAATTCACCCCGACGTTCTGGAAAAGCTGGAGCTGCCCCTGCGGGTGGTGGCCTTTGAACTGGACTTCGGGAAAATAATCGCCCTTGCGCAAGAACGCAAGGAATACGAGCCCTTGCCCCGTTTTCCTGCCGTCCAAAGGGATCTCGCCCTGTTGGTTCCCAGGAATGTGCCGGCGCAGGTGGTGGGGGAAATAATTAAACAGGCCGGCGGCCCGTTGCTGCGTTCGGTAACCCTGTTTGACGTATACGAAGGAGAACAGGTGAAAAAAGGTTTCCGCAGCCTCGCCTTTTCTTTAAAATTTCTTGCCGGCGACCGGACCCTGACTGTGGAAGAGGTGGCTTCCTGCATTGAAAATATTGCTGCGGAACTGGTTCAAAAAGCCGGCGCCGAAATACGCGGGGAAAAAATTGGCTAGTCCGGCAGGAATTTTTCCCTTTTTGCCGAAATGCAAGTCAAAAAGCCAGGGGGAAAAATTATGGAAGATATGGGCGAACTGGAAAACCGGGTGGAAGTGGAGATTTTCGGGGAAGGATATGTGTTAAAAGGCAGCGAGCCGCCGGAATACATGCAAATGCTGGCCCAGTACGTGAACAAAAGAATGCGCCAGGTGGTGACCCGCAACCCGCGGTTGAGCACGGCCAAAGCAGCCATTCTTACCGCGTTGAATATTGCCGACGAATTAATGAAGTTGCAGAAAGAATTTGATCAGCTGAACCGGTCGAAACAAGATGAGGACAAAAAGAAATCGCCCAAGAAACATTTCGAGAACCAGCGGGAACACGATCTGTTTGAGGCCCAAAGGACACAGCGGGGCCATCGTTAAAAAACGACCCTTCAGGGATTGTAATATCTATTCCGTTTGCCGAACCACTTTATTTATCCTGACCCCCGGTTTTGACGTATTTTTTATAAAATCGCTGTGTTCTGTGGGGCTTGCAAAGGAGCGCTTAAATGCTGCAAAACTTCGAAATAGCCTGGGCTTTCCGGGAACTGGCCGATCTCCTGGAGTTTAAAGAAGAGGATTTTTTTAAAATACGCGCCTACCGCCGGGCAGCGAAAACCATTGCCGGCTTAAATGAGCCTGTCGAACTGCTTTACCGCCGGGGGGATCTGGCCGGGGTTCCGGGCATCGGTAAAAATATTCTGGCAAAAATCGGAGAAATAGTCGCCACCGGAAAAATGCGTAAGCTTGAGGAGTTGCGCGCCGAAATTCCCCCCGGCGTGCTGGAAATAATGGATTTGCCCGGAATTGGCCCCAAGCGGGCCGCTCTTTTGTATAAACACCTGAAAGTTGCTTCCCTGAATGATTTAGAAAAGGAAACGCGGCAGGCGCGCGTTCGGGCGGTACCCGGCCTGGGTGCCAAGACGGAACAGGACATCCTCCGGAACATCGAGATGCTGCGTTCCCGTTCGGGCAGGGTGCTGCTGGGGTTCGCCCGAGAACTCGCGCAAGAACTGGGTGAATTTTTAAAAGATTTGCCGGGAGTAAAAAGAATAGAACCCACCGGAAGTGTCCGGCGCTGGCGGGAAACCGTCGGTGACATCGATTTGCTGGCCATGACTGACGCTCCGGAGAAGTTGTTCGCTTCTTTTGCCGGCCACCCCCGGGTTAAAGAAATCCTGGTGCGGGAAGAGGATCGGATGAAGGTACTCACCTGGTGGGGGGTTGTTGTTGAGCTGCTCGCCGCCCCGGAGGAAGCATACTGGTCGACCCTCCTGTGGTCTACCGGCAGCCGGGAACATTACCGGCAACTGCAATTGCTGGCGCAGCAAAAGGGCCTGGAACTGAGCAGGGGCGGAATCAGGCGCCGGGACGGGAAATTTTTTCTGATCGAAGGGGAGGAAGATATTTACCGCCACCTCGGGCTCCCTTTTATTCCCCCGGAACTTCGCGAAAATCGGGGGGAAATCGAATTTTGTTTAAAGGCGGGCAGGCTTCCCGAGGTAGTCCGGTTAAGGGACATCAAAGGAGACCTGCACATCCACACCAACTGGAGCGACGGGGTTAACTCCCTGGAGCAGATTATCGACTACGCCAGGAAAAAAGGGTATCGCTATATTGCCATTACGGACCACTCTCCTTCTTTAAAGATCGCCCGGGGCTTGTCCCTGGAGCAATTGAAAGAGCAACGTAAACTTATTGAAAAAATGAACGAAAAATATGATGACATCCAGATTTTCAGCGGCCTGGAAGTAGATATATTACCCCAGGGCGGTTTGGATTGTCCGCCGGAGATTTTAGCGCAACTGGATGTGGTGATTGCTTCCGTTCATACCAGCTTTCGCCAGGACCGCCGGACGATGACGGAGCGCATTTTATCGGCGGTAAAAAATGAGTATGTGGATATTATCGGTCATCTGACCGGCCGCCTGATCGGCCAGCGGGAGGCTTATTCGGTCGATGTGGAAAAAATTCTGGCGGCGGCCCGGGATTACGGTAAGTTTATGGAAATCAACTCTTCGCCCGACCGTCTGGATTTAAGCGAAGAGCACGCCCGCCTGGCAAAAGAGTACGGCCTGAAAATGGTGATCAATACAGACGCCCACGATCTGCGGCGGATGGACGAAATGCCTTACGGCGTGGCTGTGGCCCGCCGGGCCTGGCTGCACCCCGCAGATGTACTGAACACCCTGGAAATAGATGAAGTAACGAAGGTGTTTCGGAAAAAAAATGACTTATGGTGAATGAATTATTCAACTTTAACGAAAAGGATATTTTACCCCGCTCGTTTTATGCCCGGGACACCTCCCTGGTGGCGCAGGAACTCCTGGGGCATTATCTTGTGCACAGTACCCCGGACGGTGTCACGGCCGGCAAAATTGTGGAAACGGAAGCGTATTTACAGAATGACCCGGCCTGCCATGCGGCCCGGGGGATGACCAAACGCAACCGAGTGATGTTTGGTCCGCCGGGGCACGCTTACATATATTTTATTTACGGGATGTATTATTGCTTCAACGCCGTAACCAGGGAAGAGGGGGTGGGGGAAGCGGTCCTCGTCCGGGCCCTGGAGCCGGTGGCAGGGATTTCTTTAATGCAGGAACGGCGCGGCCGGAAAAAGGTGTCCGAGCTTTGCAGCGGGCCGGGGCGCCTGGTTCAGGCCCTGGGGATTACCAAAGAACAAAACGGACAGGATTTGACCGGGGGATCACTGGTGATCTGCCGGGGGAGGAATGATCGCCCGGCTGCAGTGAGGACGACTCGCATCGGCATAAAAAACGGTTCCGAATTGCCGCTCCGGTTTTACATCGCTGGCAATCCTTTTGTTTCGCAAAAATAAACGCCGCACAAATGTGCGGCATAACAATTCTTCCCAGAAAATAGCTTCTGCCATCATTTCCCGTCGGGCTGGAATTGTCCAGTTCGCTCCGCTGCTCCGGGTCGACCAATTGAGAAGTGAGAGGTGGGAAGTTAGAAGTGAGATTATTTATTTCCCACCTCTATCTTCTCACATCCCACTTCTCAATTCGCGCTGCCGGTTCGCTTGCCGCGGCTGCGCCGTGTCTGGTTCCCGACCCTACGCAAATGTCGCTCACCCGGACAAATTCCAGCCCTCATTTTCATCATTAATGGAGGGAACGAAGGTTCTCATGGACAACTCCCCTGAAAATAGCCCCTTGCCCGTCGTTCGTTTGCTTCAATTTAAATGGCGCTTTCACCGGTTTCCCCGGTGCGGATGCGGACGGCGTCGGCCACCGGGTAAATGAAAATCTTCCCGTCTCCTATTTCTCCCGTCCGGGCCGCCCGGGTAATTATACTCACTACCTGGTCCACGTCCTGATCCCGGATGACTATTTCCACCTTGATTTTGGGCAGTAAATTTATACTGTATTCGGTTCCCCGGTAAACTTCCGTGCGCCCTTTCTGCAATCCGCAGCCGATTACCTGGGTTACGGTCATTCCGTGGATTCCGAATTTGCCCAGGGCGTCCTTAACATCCTCAAGCTTGCCGGGACGCAAAATACATTCAACTTTTGTCATGCCCGTCCACTCCTTTCCTTTTCCAAAGCCTTAATTGCCGATGCGCCAGATAATTTTGCCGTTTAGGGAGCGGGAGATTCGCGGAAAGCCGGTACCGTGTTTTCCCGCGAAGCAATTCCCCTGCCCACCGGAGCGCCGAGAACCAGGTCGGCGTAGCCATCTTCACCGTGCTGGGTGAGATCCAGCCCGTGTTCTTCTTCCTCCGTGCTGACGCGCAGCCTGGTTACGAGGCCGATCAGTTTTAAAACAGCCAGCGTCAATACCGCGGCAAAAACCCAGGTGCTGGCCACACCAATAAGCTGGATCCAGAGCTGGGCGGGATTGCCGAAGAACAGGCCGTCCGCGCCGGCGGAGTTCACGGCGGTGGAGGCAAACAGACCGGTGGCCAGGGCGCCCCAGGTACCCCCGATGCCGTGCACCCCGAAAACATCCAGCGAGTCGTCGTAGCCAAGCCGGGCCTTCAGGATGCTCACGGCCAGGTAACAGACGATTCCGGCCACCAGGCCGATGAGCAGGGCGGCTACCGGCCCCACGAAACCCGCGGCCGGAGTTATCGCCACCAGTCCGGCAACGCAGCCGCTGGCCGCGCCCAGCATGGTCGGTTTGCCGTGGCGGAGCCACTCTGCAAAAACCCAGGATAGGGCCGCCATGGCGGCGGCGGTGTTCGTCACCGTGAAGGCGCTGGCGGCCAGGCCGCCGGCGGAGAGCGCGCTACCGGCGTTAAAGCCGAACCAGCCGAACCACAGTAGCGCCGCCCCGAGCACCGTCATGGGCAGGTGGTGGGGAAGAATTGGTTCGCTGCCGTAACCTTTCCGCCGCCCCAGGACGAGGGCGGCAACCAGGCCGGAAATTCCGGAGCTGATGTGCACCACCGTTCCGCCCGCGAAATCCAGGGCACCCATTTCCCGCAGCCAGCCGCCCACGCCCCAAACCCAGTGCGCCAGCGGATCGTAGACAAAAGTCGTCCAGAGCAGAATAAAGGCAAGAAAAGCCGGAAAACGCATTCTTTCGGCAACCGAGCCGGTGATTAAAGCGGCCGTGATGACGGCAAACATCAACTGAAAAACCATAAAGGTCTGGTGGGGAATGGTGGCCGCGTAGTCGGGGTTGGGTTCCTGGCCCACTCCCTTTAAACCCAGCCAGTCCAGCGCCCCGATCAGATGGTTCTGGTCGGGGCCAAACGCCAGGCTGTAGCCGAAGAGTACCCACTGGACGGAAATAAGACAGATGATCATAAAACACTGCATAATGATGCTCAAGACGTTTTTCTTGCGGACCATCCCACCGTAAAAGAAAGCGACTCCCGGAGTCATGATCATCACCAGCGCAGCGCTGATCATGATAAAGGTGGTGTCTCCGGTATCCACTTCTCCCGCGCCGGCCAGGGCCAGACCCGGAAAGCCCAGCAGAGCCAGCAAAAACAGAAGCAGCCCTAATCTTCTTGACCGACTTTGCACGAGAAATACCTCCCCTGATGTTTTATTTTGCTTAAAGCGTTTCGGGAGCGGAGGGGGCCCCTGCTCCTTTCTCCCAAGACGCGTTCGGCCGAAAAAACGAAAAGGCGCCAATCAAGAGAGCAGCACTGCCCCGAAAAAGCGCCTTTGCCATTTTACCCTGCAAAATAGATCCTCAAAGCCAAAAAAGCAAAGCCTTTCAGTCAGGATCTTCCCTGGCTAAAAGGCTTCCTTGCCGGATAATACTTCCCTGTATTAACTTAAGCAGATTTTAGATCAGGTTGATGATTTAGTCAAGGGGGCAGGGAAAACTTTTTTATTGAAAATGCCAAAAATAACCGCCCAGGGTTAGCTAACACTTTTCTATTTCGTTCATAAGATAAAGAGTACCGGAAGGTTGCGAAGCGGGAACTCCGGCCCGGGCAACGGCGCCCTCCAAAGCAGTCGTCAGCCGGCGGACGTCATAAGCCAGGTTTAACTTTGCATGAGCTAAGTTTTTAAAATGTTTCGCTGAAATAGTTTCTGGCGTCCGGGAAGCACAAAAAAGTTTTTTGGAGGGAGAGCCAGATGTGCGGGATAACGGGCTGGGTAGATTGGGAGATTGATCTTTCGCGAAAAGGTCCCGTTTTGGAAGCAATGGCCGAGACTCTGTCCTGCCGGGGACCGGATGACAGCGGGGTCTGGGTTTCCCCGTCGGCGGGCCTGGCGCACCGCCGCCTGGTCGTAATTGACCCGGAAGGCGGCGGTCAGCCCATGATCCGCCGGCGCGGCGGGAACCTGTACGTACTCACCTATAACGGCGAACTTTATAATACTGCCGAGTTGCGCACAGAACTGGCGGCCAAAGGGTATCGTTTTCTTGGTCATTCGGATACGGAAGTTTTGCTGGCGGCTTACATGGAATGGGGAAAGGGGTGTGTGGAGCGCCTCAACGGCATTTTTGCCTTTGCCGTTTGGAGCGAGAGCGATCGGCAGCTGTTTTTGGCTCGCGACCGGCTGGGGGTGAAGCCGCTCTTTTACGCTTTACGCGGCAGCACTTTTCTTTTCGGATCGGAACCCAAATCTCTGCTTGCCCACCCGGCAGTTCAACCGGAGGTAGACGCCGAGGGTCTGGCCGAGCTTTTCTTGATCGGTCCGGCAAGGACACCCGGACAGGGGGTGTTCCGCGGCATTCGGGAACTTCTGCCGGGGCACTGGCTGGTTTACGACCCAAAGGGAATCCGGACCGGCCGGTACTGGTCCCTGGAAAGCAAACCGCATCCAGACGACCTGGCGGCTACCGTCGCAAAAGTTCGCTACCTTCTGGGAGACGCCGTCAAAAGGCAGCTTGTTTCCGACGTTCCCCTTTGCACGTTGTTGTCGGGGGGACTGGACTCCGGTGCCGTTACCGCTTTTGCCGCTAAAGAACTGGCGCGGGCCGGCAAAGGGCCGCTGGCTACTTACTCCGTGGACTATGTGGACAACGATCGCCATTTCCGGCCGAACCGCTTCCAGCCGAATTCCGACGCGCCGTGGGCGCCGAAGATCGCCTCTCTGTTCGGCACGCTTCACCAAACCATCTTCATTGATACGCCCGAGCTGGTCGACGCCCTGACAGTTGCCTTGCGGGCGCGGGATCTGCCGGGGATGGTCGACATCGATGCCTCTCTTTATCTTTTTTCCCGCGCGGTAAAAAAGGGGGCCACCGTAGCCCTGGCGGGGGAGTGTGCCGACGAAATATTCGGCGGCTACCCCTGGTGCCGGAACGGGGAAGTTTTGGATAACGGGGTCTTTCCCTGGATGCACCTCTTACCCGAGCGGGTACGCCTGCTTTCCCCCGAGCTGATCAACTACATCCGGCCTCGCGAATATGTAAACAGCCGCTGCCGGGAAGCCCTGGCGGAAGTACCCGCCCTGCCGGGCGAAAGCCGGTTTGAGGCCGGGATGCGCCGGATTCTCTACCTGAACATTACGCGCTGGATGCCCGTCCTGCTCGACCGCATGGACCGCATGAGCATGGCGGCGGGCCTGGAAGTCCGGGTTCCTTTCTGCGACCACCACCTTGTCGAATACGTGTGGAATATCCCCTGGACAATGAAAAGTTGTGACCAGCGGGAAAAGGGCATCTTGCGCCGGGCTTTGGCCGGCATTTTGCCGGCAGATGTCCTGACCCGGCGCAAAAGCCCTTACCCGAAGACGCACAACCCGACCTACCTGGAAGCTGTGCGCACCTGGTTCCGGCACATTTTGGACGATGCCGCCGCGCCTCTTCGCCAACTGATCGACGTGGACTACGGGCGCGAAATCGTCCGTACCGGCGCGGCAGCTTTTGATCCGGCGTGGTTCGGCCAGCTTATGGGCGGCGCTCAGCTTTTCGCCTATCTGATTCAAATCGATACCTGGTTGCGGGAATACCGGGTCCAGATCCGGCTTTAGCAATTGGGGTGCTTTTGTCCTCATAAGGGACGGCATGTTTTAGTCACGGTTTGGAATGGTAACTTAATAAAATTTTTTCTGAAGGGAAAGGAAATTATTAGTTTTATCTAGAAAGAATAACTTGGAAAGGAAAAATGAGAAAAATTGAACAACTGGCAATAGGCAGGGAGGCTGCGTGCGACCACAGGTGTTAATTGAAGGAGAAAATATTTATCAGGCGATGGTCAATTTTTTAGCGGAAAAATTAGCCGGGAACTGCAAGCGCCTTGAAAACGACCCCGTTTTCAGACGCGAGTTTTATCGTGAAATGGGCGCTTGCGGAATTATGGGGATGGCCGGACCCAAACCCTACGGTAATTCTTTTTCCTGTCGGCGAATGGCTTCGATCTTTGAAGAGGTAGCGAAAAGTTCAGTAGGCCTGGCGATTTCCCTGGCTGCCCATACCATTTGTGTTTATATGATTGGCCGGTGGGGGTCGGAAACCCGGAAAAAACGCTTGCTTCCCGCGCTCTGCCGGGGTGAGAAATTGGGGGCTTTTTGTCTGACTGAACCCAAAACCGGCTCCGATGCAAAAAACCTGGCGATGAGAGCCGTTTCTTCGCCGGAAGGGTACACCCTGCAGGGAACCAAAACCTTTGTCACCAATGGGGGTGAAGCTTCGGTATATATAGTTTTAGCCCGGGTTAACTGCCCTGGTGAAGACAATCCCGGCGGTGGCAAGATCACGGCTTTTATTGTGGAGGATACAGTCGCGAACATGGTGATTAAACCTTACCGGGAGCAAAAAGTCGGCTTTGGCTCCTTCCCCATTGCCCTGTTGTGTTTTAAAGGAAGCGTGGTTGCGAAAGAAAACCGGTTGGGAGAAGAGGGTGAAGGATTTCGTCTGGCCATGAAAACATTGGAAGTGGGCAAGGTTAACATGGGGGCGATTGGCGTGGGTCTGGCCGAGGCTGCCTACCGGTCGGCGGTAGCTTATGCCCGGCGCCGTAAACAGTTCTCCCGAAGGATTGCCGATTTTCAGGCTGTTCAGTTTATGCTCGTTGATATGTATACAAAAATTAAAGCGGCCCGGTTATTGGTGCGGGATGCCGCCGAGCAGCTCGATACCGGACGGGCCGAAGGGTATGAGTCGGCCATGGCGAAATGTTATGCCACTGACATTGCCATCCAGGTTGTGACCGATGCCGCCCAGGTATTAGGTGGGGCCGGACTCCTGGTTCATTCTTTGGAGAAAAATCTCTGGGAAGCCAAGCTGTTGCAAATTCTGGAAGGCACTAACCAGATCCAGCGGATGATTATTGCCCGTCATTTGCTTGAGTAAAAGAAGTGTGGAAAAATAAAATCTTATGTGCTATTATATTCAGAAGTAACGCATTGAGTGAAGGGAAGATTGCTGATGAAGCACACTCTGGCGGTCCTGGTTTTAAACAAACCGGGCGTTCTGGCCAGGATTTCCGGGCTTTTGAGCAGGCGGGTTTTTAATATCGAAAGCATCACCGCCGGTTATACGGAGGAGCAGGACATCACCCGGATTACCCTGGTCATCAACGGCGACGATCGGGAACTGGATCAGGTAATTAAACAGCTGTCCAAGTTAATTGACGTCATTAAGATCCGGAAACTGGAAAGTCCTGATACAATTGAGCGGGAGCTTGCTCTGATTAAAGTAAAGGCCCATCCTGCACGGCGTTCAGATATAGTTGCTATTGTGGAAATTTTTCGCGCCAACATTGTGGACATAAACCGGGAAACGGTCGTCATTGAACTTACCGGCGACGAAGAAAAGATCAATGCTCTTTGCACCGTTCTGGAGGAGCACGGGATTGTGGAAATGGTCCGCACCGGCAAGATTGCCATCGGCAGGGGGCCCGGCGCGGTCAAATACCTGCCGAACGGCAACGGCGGTTAAAGGAGCGTGCATTGATTTGTCCGCCGTCATCGGAGTTACCTGCGGTTGGGATGAGGACAGGGGAAGGTATTATCTAAATTCTTTATATGTCCGGGCGATCGTGGCCGCGGGGGGAACGCCGGTCCTGATCCCGGATTGTCTTGGACGGGATGAAATCCACAGGCTGGTTTCTTTAATCAACGGGTTGTTGCTGACCGGCGGCCCAGACGTTGATCCCGTATATTTTGGGGAAGAACCTCTGCCGGCCTGCGGGGAAATTACTCCGGCGCGGGACGCCCTGGAAGTGGAACTGGTGAAAGCGAGTCTGGCTGCAGGTTTACCCGTTTTTGGGATCTGCCGGGGAGCCCAGGTGCTGAACATTGCCGCCGGGGGCGATCTTTACCAGGATATCAGCACCCAGATTAAAGGTTCTCTGCGGCACAACCAGCGAGCGCCTCTTTGGGCCCCCACCCATAACATTCAGATCGAGCCAGGCACCTTGCTGGAATCTATTTTTCAGGAAAAGGTTGTCCGGGTGAACACCTTTCATCACCAGGCAATCCACAACCCTGCACCGGGGTTTATTGTTTGTGCCCGTTCCAGCGACGGGGTGGTTGAGGCAATCGAAAGCGTCAATCACCGGTTTGTCCTGGGCGTTCAGTGTCACCCGGAAGGGATGTGGGAAAGGGAACCCCGCTTCTTAAGACTTTTTGCCGCGCTGGTGGAGGCCAGTAAATAAACTTGTAAGCCGCACCTCCGAAAAAATTACACAATTTCCCATGGAATTTTTGGATCTGTTGGAGGGAAATCAGTTTTCTTGTCGAAGAAAAATAAACGGAAATATCTTGTGTAAATGTCAGTATATGTCGCACAATGTCGGAGGTGTCAAAAATGAAAAATGTATCGGATGTGCTGGTTGTTGACGACCAGCCGGGAATGCGCCAGTTGCTGCGTTCCGTAGTGGAGGAAGTGGGGTATAAAGTGTACCTGGCCGAAAATGGCCTGGAGGCCGTTGCAATGGTGCGGAAGATCCGCCCGCAGCTGGTCTTTATGGATGTAAAGATGCCGGTGATGGACGGGTTGGAAGCGTTAAGGGAGATAAAGGAAATTGCTCCCGAAACTGAGGTAATTATGATGACCGCTTATATTTCCGAGGAAATTAAAAGCCAGGTCAAAGAAATGGGAGCCCGGTGTTGCCTGGCCAAACCTTTTGAAATAGAAAAGGTGAAAAGACTTTTAAGAGATCATTCCTGAACATTCAGGTTCCTTAAAAAAGGAATTCTTCGCTGCCCTGCGAATATAATGAAGGAGAATTAAATATCCGGATTGACCCATAGGGGTGCCCCGGCACTCAATATACTAAACGTCTTCGCGGCCATGAGGCGGTGTTTTTGGCAAATGGCGGCTGGTCCTGAAGAAACGTTGCGTGATTGAGTGCCAGGGCTGAGAAAAGCGTTTTTAAAGCTTTACCCTTTGAACCTGATCTGGATCATGCCAGCGTAGGGAATGGGTATTAGAAATCTAAGATTATACCCACCCTCGGGCGGTGGGTATTTTTGTGCAAGGAGAGCGGCGGATATGAAAACTTACGAGAGCGGCCTGTACCGGGTGATCGACGCCAATTTTAACCGGGCCCGGGAAGGGATTCGGGTGTTGGAAGAGGTATCCCGTTTTGTTCTCGAAGATATAGACCTAGCGGGCCGGTGCAGGTCTCTCCGGCACCGTTTGCGCGTCCTGCAGCAGGTTGTTCCGGGCGCTCCCCGACGTTTGCTGGAAGCCAGGGATGCGGCGGCCGATGTCGGGTTGAACCTGTCCGCCGTTCAAGAATACCGGCGGATGGGTTACGTGGATTTGGCGACGGCCAACTTTAAGCGGGTGCAGGAAGCGCTCCGCGTGCTGGAGGAATACACAAAATTCTTCAGGGCGGATCAGGAATTTAAGGAAATCCGTTTTGAGATATACGAACTGGAAAAGAAAATGATGATGCAGCCCGGCTTAAAGGATTTTTCAGGGCAGGAAAGGCAACTTGATTACAGCCTGTATGTGATTGTCGGACAAAAATTCACTCTGGGGAGGCCTCTCGAAGAAGTTGTAGAGGCGGCCATTGCTGGCGGCGCCACGGTAATTCAACTGCGGGAAAAAGACTGTCCGGCCCGCCGGCTCATCGAAGCGGGAATGATCTTGCGCCGCCTGACCCGGGAAAAAGAGGTGCCTTTGATCGTCAACGACCGGGTAGACGTCGCCTTGGCCGTGGGAGCCGACGGCGTGCACCTGGGCCAGGATGACTTGCCGCTGGCGGTGGCCAGGGAGATTTTAGGTCCGGGCAAGGTAATCGGCATCTCCACCCACAGCGTGGAGGAGGCTCTCCTGGCCCAGCAGCAGGGGGCGGATTACATCGGGGTAGGCCCGATTTACGAGACAAAAACCAAGGATGCCGCCGGTAATCCTGTGGGGCTGGAACTTTTAAGCCAGATGGCGGGAAAGATAACCATCCCCAGAGTGGCCATCGGGGGAATTACGGCGGAAAATGCTTACGAGGTTGTTCTGGCCGGCGCCGATGGCGTGGCGGTAATTACCGCGGTGGCCAGCGCTGCCGATGTCGAAGGGGCTGCCTTAATGCTGGGCGCGGCGGTAAGGAGAGCGAAACTTGCCAGGCAAACAGGTTTTTAGCCACAGAGGACACAGAGGGCACAGAGTATGTTTGACACACTCTCTGGGGCCGATTTTAAAAACGGGGGTTTTAGCAATGACGCAAATTATGGCTGCCCGTTCGGGAAAAATTACGCCGGAAATGAGACGGGTAGCGGAAAAGGAAAAGGTCGCCGCCGAATTGATCAGGGAAAGGGTGGCGGCCGGCAAGGTGGTCATCCCCGCCAATAAAAAGCATACCAATCTTGACCCCTGCGGGATCGGGCAGGGGTTGCGCACGAAGGTAAACGCGAATCTGGGGACCTCTTCCGCTTTTCCGGAACTGGCCAACGAGCTGGAAAAATTAAGAACGGCCCTGGAGGCGGGCGCTGATACCGTTATGGATTTATCTACAGCCGGCGATTTGGACAAAATCAGAAGGGAAATCCTGGCCAAATGCCCGGTGCCCCTGGGTACGGTGCCGGTATATCAGGCTGCCGTGGACGCCCAGGAGAAACGGGGCAGCATTGTGGCCATGACGGTCGAAGATATTTTTTCGGTAATCGAAAGACAGGCTGCCGACGGGGTCGACTTTATCACTGTTCACTGCGGAGTCACTCTCGAAGCGGTCGATAGGTTAAAGCAGCAGGGGCGGGTTGCCGATATCGTCAGTCGCGGCGGTTCTTTCTTGACCGGCTGGATGCTGCACAACCAGCGGGAGAACCCTCTTTTTGAATATTTTGACCGCCTGCTGGAAATCTGCCGTTGTTATGACGTCACTTTGAGTTTGGGCGACGGCCTTCGGCCCGGCTGCCTGGCCGACGCCACCGACCGGGCGCAAATTCAGGAACTGATCGTCCTGGGAGAACTGGTGGAGCGGGCGCGGGAAGCGGGTGTCCAGGCCATGGTCGAGGGGCCCGGGCACGTCCCCCTCGACCAAATTGAAACAAACGTTAAAATCCAAAAGGCCCTTTGCCGGGAAGCGCCTTTTTACGTCCTTGGGCCGCTGGTCACCGATATTGCGCCTGGCTACGATCACATCACCGCCGCCATCGGCGGGGCGCTGGCGGCAATGGCGGGGGCGGATTTTCTGTGTTACGTCACCCCTTCCGAGCACTTGAGCCTGCCGACCGTGGAAGATGTCCGGGAAGGCGTCATCGCCTGCCGGTTGGCTGGGCACGCCGCCGACCTGGTTAAAGGGATTCCCGGCGCCCGGGAGTGGGACCTGGAAATGGCCAGAGCGCGCAAAGCCCTGGACTGGCCCAAACAGGTTGCTCTGGCCATCGATCCCCGGAAAGCGGGGCGTTACCGCCAGGAGCGCAACCCCCTGGAAATAGAAGCGTGTACCATGTGCGGCGAGTTTTGCGCAATGAAACTCGTAGGCCGGTTTCTGGGAAAAAAACCGGAGCGGTGCTAACGTATGTAACCGCATGGTAATTCCTGGCATATATTATTAAAAAGGCCAGGGGAGGATTTATCATGCCGGATCATGTCCATTACCACCGCTTTTCCGGGAAAACTTCCGTAGATGTAAGACACTCTCATTCTTATGCCGGGACCACCGGGCCGAATATCCGCAGAGGATGGAGCCACGTCCACGAACTGGCGACTGCGACAAGTTATGATTTCGGCCACAAACACGAAATGAAGGCGGTAACGGGGCCGGCCATCCCGGTGAGGGGCGGCCACGTCCACCGGTACGACGGAAGAACCAGCGTCAGCGGGCGCCCGCCGCACGATCATAACTTCTCCGGAACAACGTCGGGACCAGTTTATTAACCCCTGTCGGTGAATATCCGGTTCAGCAGCCGGATATTTTCTTTTTTTAACGCCATAATAAAGTTACGGGAGGAAATAATTGGGCTGCCGTCGAAAAAGTTGATCAGCAAATCGATCAAATATGGAGTGAAAGTGGTGTACTGGGATAGCAAAGGTCCTCAGAATACGGAAGCAACTGTTAATCTGGCGTTAAAAAGAGCGGCAGAACGGGGAATAAAGTATATTGTGGTGGCGTCCAGCACCGGCCGGACGGCGGAACAGGTTCTGGAAAAAAACAAAATTTTTCAGCTCGTCTGTGTAACCCATCACGCCGGGTATAAAGAACCGGGAAAAATTGAGCTGCTTCCGGAAATCAAAAGAAAATTGGAAGACGCGGGGGTCAGGGTGTTGATCACCACCCATTTATTAGCCGGTGTGGACCGGGCCTGCCGGTTCCAGTTCGGGGGGATTTACCCGGCAGAAATAATTGCCAACGCCTTGCGTATTTTGGGCCAGGGCTTGAAGGTCTGCGTGGAAATATCCTGCATGGCCCTGGACGCCGGGCTGATTCCGTATGGAGAGGAAATAGTCGCCATCGGCGGCAGCGGGAGGGGTGCGGATACGGCGGTGGTGATCGTCCCGGCCCATGCCAATAAATTTTTTGAAACAAAAGTAAAGGAAATTATCTGCAAGCCGCGGGAGTTTTAGCCCAAGCAGGGCGCATTTTTTTGCAAATCTTTTGTTCAGGTAGCGCGCTTAGTTTCTGTTGTGAGGGCTGGAATTTGTCCGGGCGAACGACATATGCGCGGCGTAAGTTAAATGTCAGGCACTTAACTTAAGGCAGAAAACTCTCTTCAAAGAAGTTGCCCATGAAAACATTTGTTCCCGCAAGTAATAATGAAAATGAGACCTAAGGCAGGCATATTTTCCTTTGTGCCTGTTGCCTTTGTGCCTCTATTTTCAGAGGAGTGCGAGGTTGGCTTTGGACCTTTCTTCCCTCGGTGAGTTTGGCTTAATCGAGCTGCTTAGCCGCAGTTTCGCGACTGACCGGCCGGGCGTGGTGAAGGGGATTGGCGATGACGCCGCCGTTCTTCAGGTAAGCGGGGAGAACTGGCTGTTATTTACTACCGATATGCTGGTGGAAGAGATTCACTTTTCTTTTTTGTACGCCGCGCCCGAGCAGGTGGGTTTTAAGGCCCTGGTGGCCAACATCAGCGACATTGCCGCCATGGGCGGGTGGCCGACGCACGCGCTCATTTCCCTGGGCGTCCCTCTGGCAGCGCCGGTAAAGGTTCTGGAGGGAATTTACGCCGGTTTTAAAAGGGCTGCCGACGAATACGGCGTAAGTATAGTTGGCGGAGATACGGTAAGATCACCCGCAAGACTGATTATTAACGTTGCCCTGCTCGGTGCCGTGGAAGCCGGGCGGGCGATTTACCGGAGCGGTGCGCGGCCGGGGGATTTGCTTTTCGTCACCGGCACGCTTGGCAATTCAGCGGCCGGGCTGTACCTTTGCCGGCATCCGGGGGCGGCGGTTAGCCCGGAAACGGCCGGCTTTTTGCGTTCCGCCCATTTAGAGCCGCGGGCCCGCGTTAGCGCCGGCCGGGTCCTGGCCAAAACCGGGAAAGTAACGGCGTTGGACGATATCAGCGATGGCCTGGCCAGCGAACTGCACGAAATTTGCCTGGCCAGCGGCGTCGGGTGCCGGATCCGGGAAGCCGCCCTCCCCGTTGATCCCCGGGTAAGGGAAGCAGCCGGCATAGCCGGGTGTGACCCCCTGGACTGGGCCCTTTACGGCGGGGAGGATTATGAGCTGGTTTTTGCCGTGCCTCCCGGGAGCGCCGGTTACATCAAAGAAGAAATGGCAGCCAACAGAGAAGGGTGTTATCTAATTGGTGAAGTTTTGCCCGGAGAAAAGGGGGTTCTCAGGGAACTTCCCGATAATCGGGTAATTCCGCTGGAACCCCGCGGGTATGATCACTTTCGAATAAAAAGGGAGCCAGGGGAATGAGCGCGGCAAGAGGGAAGGGGTAAGTAGATGACTTCCCGGGATAAAAAATGGGAATTGGCAGATTATCGATTAAAGCAGGCGGAAGAAAGCTTAGAGGAGAAAAGAAGAAAAGTAGTTCTTAAAACAAGTTCAGCGGAGGAAACCTTTTTGCTGGGCGAGCGATTGGGCGCCCTGATGGAACCCGGCGACGTACTCTGCGTGAGCGGGGAACTGGGGGCGGGCAAAACTGTGCTGGCCAGGGGCCTTGCGCGCGGGCTGGGCATTACCGCCGCCGTGACCAGTCCGACCTTTACCCTCATTAACGAGTATGCGGGGTGCCTGCCCTTTTATCACCTGGATGTATACCGTTTGAGCAACCCGGCGGAGCTGGCCGATCTGGGCTGTGAAGAATATTTTTACGGTGCGGGCGTTACCCTGGTGGAGTGGGCCGAGCGGGTGGCGGAAATTCTCCCGCCGGAGAGGCTGGACGTCAGGATTGAAAATGTAGCGGGGGAAGCGAACGCCCGGGAGATCCGCCTGCTGCCGCGAGGGGAAAGATACCGCCGCCTGGTGGAGGAGTTGAACAAGCTTGTTTGTGCTCGGAATTGAAGCGGCGACCGCAGTGCTCGGGGTGGCGGTGACGAAAGAGGATATTCTTTTGGCCGAGCGCTTTTTAAACAACCGGCACTCCCATTCCACGAACCTGCTGGCGATGATTAAAGGCGTGCTGGCCGACGCCCGGGTTACTCCCGCCCGGTTGTCCGGAATTGCTGTCTCCGTTGGCCCCGGCTCTTTCACTGGACTGCGCATCGGCCTGGCTACGGCCAAAACGCTGGCTCAGGTCTTGGCGCTGCCCCTTGTGGCGGTGGGTACGTTGGAGGCTCTGGCCTACCCTCTGGCGGAGCAGCAAAGCCTTGTTTGCCCGGTGCTTAACGCCCGGAAAAACGAAGTTTATGCGGCCGTTTACACTTCCTTCGAGGGTGCTTTAAAGTGCGTCAGGGAACCTGCGGGGGGACCTCCGGAAGAACTGGCCGCAGCGTTAAAGGCGCTGAATAGAGCGTTAGTTTTCACCGGCGATGGTGCCCTGACTTACCGGGAATTGTTTCGTAATTACTTAGGCGCGCAGGCTGTTTTTGCGCCGAAGGAGTTGTCCCTTCCCCGGGCCGCGCCGGTAGCCGGGTTGGGCCGGCAAAAATTACTGGCCGAAGAGTTCAGCGACCCTCTTTTGCTAACGCCCCTATACCTGCGCAAAGCAGAGGCGGAAATTAAATGGCTGCAGAGACAAAGGACCACAGTGGAAAGTTAGAAGTGTACCTTACGCCCATGCGCGAGGATCACGTCGAGGAAGTATGCCGGATTGAAAAGCTCTCTTTTCCAACTCCCTGGCCCCGGATATCCTTTATTCACGAGCTTCAGAATGAACTCGCTTTTTACCTTGTCGCCCTGCTAAAAAATAAAGAAGTGGTGGGCTACGCGGGAATGTGGTTGGTCCTGAACGAAGCGCACGTTACCAACCTGGCCGTCCACCCCGGTTACCGCGGGTTGGGCATCGGGCGAGCGCTTATGAACGAGTTGATCTTCCGGGCCGCTTTTCTGGGGGCGGTCCGCATGACCCTGGAAGTGCGCGCATCCAACAAAGCCGCCATCGGGCTTTATAAAAGCCTTGGCTTTGTGCAGGAGGGCCGGCGCAAAGGTTATTATGAGGACACCAAAGAGGACGCGCTGATTATGTGGAAAGAGCTTGTATTTTAGTTTTTGAACGCTTCACCGCTGGCTGATTTCCCTGATTATTTCAGCGGCTGCCCGGCGGGGGTCCGGCGCCTTGATGATCGGCCGGCCCACCACCAGGTAATCTGCTCCGGCCGCAATTGCTTCTTTTGGCGTCACCGTTCTTTTTTGGAGATCCGGTTCGTTTTTATTTGTACGCTCGGCCGGCCGGATGCCCGGGGTGACAATGAGCAGGCGAGCGCCCAATTTCGATCTCAGCACGCCGGCCTCCTGACCGGAAGCGACCACTCCGTCGCAACCGTATTCAATGGCTTTTTTTGCTCTAAATAAGACCAGTTCCTGTACGGAACACGGAAACCCTAAATCGTTGAGGTCGGCGGCGTCCAGGCTGGTCAAAACGGTTACGGCCAATAGCTTAAGGGTGGAATTACCCCGTCCTTTGACGGCATTTTTAATGATTTGGGCGTTCCCGTGGATGGTTAGAAAAGAAACTCCCATTTTTGCTGCCTGTTCAACGGCTTTTTCGACAGTCTCGGGAATATCGAAAAATTTCAGGTCTAGAAAAACCTTCTTGTTTTTACTCAGCAGCCACTGGACGAGCTCCGGGCCGCCAATGGTGTATAAAACAAGGCCGATTTTGAAGAAATTGACCAGGCCGTCGAGAATTTTGACCATCTTTTTAGCTTCTTGCGGGTCGGGTAAGTCCAGCGCCAGGATTAATTTATCTTCTGGTTTGAGCAGAGGTTTCATAAGAACTCCCTTTGATTTTGTAATTGCCAATATTATATTGCGTTAAAATAAGTGATGGCAATGTGTTTTTTAAAAAATGTGGAGGGTTGCGAAGCGTGGACCGGGAAACGGAAAAGACGCGCCGGCGATACAACCGCACGGCTTTGTTTTATGACTGGATGGATTTTCTGTTCGGAGAAAAACTGCGCCGGCGGATTATCAGCCGGGCCCGGGGTAAAGTACTCGAGGTGGGGGTGGGGACGGGGATTAATCTGCCCTTTTACCCGCAGGATTGCCGGGTAACGGGAATCGATTTGAGCCCGGGGATGCTTTCCCGGGCCCGCAGACGGGTGCAAAGGCTGCGGCTGGACGTCCGGTTGCTGGAAATGGACGTCCAGGAAATGGCTTTTCCGGATGGCGACTTTGATACGGTAGTGGCCACGTGTGTTTTTTGTTCTGTCCCTGATCCGGTGAAAGGGTTGCGGGAAGTAAGGCGGGTGTGTAAAACCAGTGGGCAGGTGATCCTTCTTGAACACGTGCGCAGTGAAAATTCTCTGCTTGGGCCGCTGATGGATGTGTTTGATCCTCTGTTTTTGACCGTCATCGGGTCGCATATTAACCGGCGCACCGTGGAAAACGTGCGCAAGGCCGGTTTAACCATCAGGGAGGTGCAGGACCTGGGGCTGGGAATATTGAAGTTGATTGTTGCGGAGCCTTGATGCGCAGAAGTGGACACGGCAAGTAGCGAATACGGGAGATCTCAAAAAATGGACCAGTTTCAGCCCGGGTCCCCTGCCCGATTGCCGGTTTTGGAATCCAATGGGTAACCGAAAAATTTATCTTGACATATTATAATATTATAAAGTAGCATAAAATTATGAATAGTCAGGATAAGGGGGTGAGCTTCAATGCCGTCATGGTCGGAAAGTAAAAGCTTGTTTGCCTTTCAGAATTCGGAAATAACCGATCTTGAAGCGGAAACTATGGATTCAGTTGCCTTTTCGATTTATAAGCGGAATGAAATGCTCTTGCTGGATGATCGGATTGTTGAGGAAAGAATTATTGAAAACTTTAAACTATTCAATCCAAAGTCTCCGTGCGGGCCTTCAATTTTTCAATAAAGATTCCCATGAGAAGTGCTTTGGAGAGCGGGAGTGGCCGCGCCCGTGATGTTTTGTACCGGGGCGCGGCTCTTTTTATGGGTTGCTTCCCGGGTAGCCTGCTGAACGTAAATCATGAGCGAAAAAAAGGGGTCGCTTGGGTTATTGTCATCAGGAATTATATGTAAAGTTATTTGCAATAATAATATAAATATAGATAAATTAGCTTTTTGGTGGGGCTGCTTGACGCCTGGAAAAACACAAGATATAATGAAGAAAACATTATTACCAGGCTGGCAGAAGAATGTGCTGTATGAACCTGGTTGTTAAAAAATTCACAAATCGGACCAATCACCTCCGGCAGCCGGGCTGCGACTATTTTAAGAGCTTTAGCCAGGCTAAGGCTCTTTTTGCGTAAGGTCCTCAAGAAAAGGTGCCAAACATGAAAGGATTGCTTCATCCACTAAAAGAAACAGCCGAATTTCAAAGCTTGTCCAGAGGCCTGGAGCGACAGCTTCGCGAGCAAATGGTTTTCGGTTTAACCGGTTCCCAGCTCAGTTATGTCCTCAGCGGCTTGATTTCCTCCACCGTTGGCCCGGTGCTGGTGGTTACTCCGGGGGATGTGGAAAGTATTGGCCTGATCGACGAGTTAACGGTTTTGCTGCCGGATGTAAAGTTATACCAGTTCCCTACCTGGCAACTGCTGCCGGGATACGTTTTAGCCCGCGATCAGGAATTGCCTGCCCGGCGCCTGAAAGTCCTGGAAGCCCTCGGTCGTTCGGAAAAAAACATGGTGGTGGTGGCTCCGCTGGAAGCCTTATTACGGCGGCTTCCTCCTCCCCGGGTGTTTTTCCAGGCTACAATAGCCTTGCGTGTTGGCGAAAAAATCGACCTGGAACAGCTGAAACGCCGCCTTTTGGATTATGGTTACGAGCGTGTCGACCTGGTTGAATTAAGGGGCCAGTTTAGCAGTCGGGGCGGGATCATCGATCTTTTCCCGGTGACTTTCGAGCAACCCGTGCGCATCGAATTTTTTGACGAGGAAATAGATTCGATCCGTTTTTTTGACGCCGAGTCCCAGCGTTCGGAAAAGAAGGTGAATTCCGTTTCTTTTGGACCGGCCACCGAGTTGATTGTCAACGACGAGGCAAGGATTCGGGCGCGGGAAATCCTGGAAGCAGAATATAGCAGTCAATTAAAGAAAATTTCTAAAATAAAGCCGGAAGAAGTTAAAACCCGGCAGGTAGAGCTTGCCCAAGGAATCATCAGCCAGCTTGCCGAAGGAAGGTTTTCGATTGAGTGGGAGCAGTATTTGCCTTATTTTTATTCCCGGCAAGATACTTTGCTTAATTACCTGCCCCCGGAAAGCATTGTTATCCTCAATGATTCAGTGCGTTTAAAAGAAGTGGCGGAGAGCATCCGCAAGGAGTATGAGCAGGTCTATATGGATCTTTTAGCCGCCGGGAAGATCCTCCCCGGTCAGTTTGATGCTTATGTGGATTGGCCGAGACTGAGCGCCGGGCTGGCCAACCACAGGGTGATTTATGTATCTCTTTTGCCCAGGCAGCCAAAAGACAGGCATCCGCAAAACGTGGTTAACTTCGCCGCCAGGGGTATGCAAACTTTCCTTGGCCGCCTGGATATGCTGGCGAGTGAGGTCCGCCGCTACAAAAAAATGGGTTACGCGGTGGTATTACTGGTTAACACCGAAGAGCGCGCCCGCCACCTCCAGGAATATTTACGCGACGCCCAAATTGACGCGTTTTACCTGCGTTCGCTTACCTGGGAAGTGCGCCCCGGCAATGTAATTGTTTCTTTAGGCCGGTTAAGCAACGGCTTTGAACTGATTTCCGGCAAACTGGCGGTGATTACGGAGAATGAAATCTACGGCGAATTGCTCACGCCGCGGCGGGAACGCTACCGGAAAACAAAGCAGCCCGTCCCGTTCGCCGATTTAAAAGCGGGAGATTACGTGGTGCACGTCAATCACGGAATCGGCCGTTACCAGGGAGTGGTTTCGCTTACCGTTGGCGGTGTGCAAAAAGATTACCTGCTTATTCAATATGCCGGCGAGGATAAATTATATGTTCCTACCGATCAAATCGGTCTGATCCAGAAGTATCTCGGCGCCGAAGGGGTGGCGCCAAAGTTGTCGCGCCTGGGGGGCAACGAGTGGTCGCGAGTAAAGGGCCGGGTAAAAGAAGCCGTGCGGGAGATGGCTGATGAACTCCTGGCATTGTACGCGGCCAGGCAAAAATTGCCGGGCCACGCCTTTGCTGCCGATACGGTCTGGCAGCAAGAGTTTGAGGCAAATTTTCCTTACGAGGAAACCCCCGACCAGTTGCGGGCCATTGAAGAAGTAAAGGCCGACATGGAGCGCCCCCGCCCTATGGACCGTTTGCTGTGCGGCGACGTCGGTTACGGCAAAACGGAAATCGCCCTGCGGGCAGCGTTTAAAGCAGTGGTTGAGGGTAAGCAGGTAGCCGTTTTGGTGCCCACCACGATTCTGGCGCAGCAGCATTTTCAAACTTTTCGCGAGCGCTTCGCGGGCTTTCCAGTGACGATCGAGATGCTCAGCCGGTTTCGTTCACCGAAGGAGCAACGGCAGATCATCGCGGCGATCAAGGAAGGAAAAGTGGATATTGTTATCGGTACCCACCGGCTGGTCCAGGAAGATGTTACCTTTAAAGACCTGGGCCTGGTGGTGGTCGATGAAGAGCAACGTTTTGGCGTGGCCCATAAGGAAAAGCTTAAACAACTCCGGCAGGATGTCGATGTTTTAACACTTACCGCCACCCCCATTCCCCGCACCCTCCATATGTCGTTGATCGGGGTCCGGGATACCAGTCTTTTGGAAACACCTCCGGAAAACCGTTTCCCCGTCCAGACGTACGTTCTGGAGGAGGATGCCGTGCTGATCCGGGAAGCCGTCCGCAGAGAACTGGGGCGGGGCGGGCAGGTATTTTTTGTGTACAACCGGGTAGTCGATTTGGACCGCGTTGCCGCCTGGCTGCAGGGGCTGGTGCCCGAGGCGAGGGTGGCCATTGCCCACGGCCAGATGCGCGAAGATGATTTAGAGCAGGTGATGCTGGATTTTATTGAAGGTTTTTACGATATTCTCGTCTGTACGACGATTATTGAAAACGGTCTGGATATTCCCAACGTCAATACGTTAATTGTCAAGGATGCCCAGAATCTGGGCCTGGCGCAACTTTACCAGTTGCGCGGGCGGGTAGGCAGATCAAACCGGCTGGCCTACGCCTACTTCACTTTCCGCCGCGATCAGGTGCTTTCCGAGCTGGCCGAAAAAAGACTGGCTGCGATCCGGGAGTTTACCGAGTTTGGCTCCGGTTATAAAATAGCCATGCGTGATCTGGAAATCCGGGGAGCGGGCAATCTGCTTGGTCCTGAGCAGCATGGGCACATTGCCGCGGTCGGTTTTGATCTCTACTGCCGGATGCTTGCCGAAGCCGTCCAGGAAGCGAAAGGCGAGCCTGTTCAGCGGCCTCTGGAAACTACTGTGGAATTACCGGTGGAGGCTTATATTCCGGAGAGTTACATTCCCGATCCGAACCAGAAAGTAGATATTTACCGCCGGCTGGCGGCTGTCCGCAAGGAAGAGGAGGTTTCCGACCTGGAAGACGAGCTGGTTGACCGTTTTGGCGATTTGCCGGAACCCACCCGAAACTTGCTGACGGTTGCGCAATTAAGGGCGTTGGCCGGCCGCCTGGGCATTAAAAATATCATCGGCCAGGACGGTGGTTACCGCCTGCAGTTTTATCCGGAACATCCTTTAAGCGGAGAAACTCTGGTAACGATCGGCAAAGAATATCAAAACCGGGTTAAATTCAGCAACTCCGACGGCTTTGAGATTCGCCTGCGCACGCGGGTCCCGCCATCTGAACCGGCAAATTACCTGGGCAACCTGAAGGAGTTTTTGGATCGCCTGAAGACGGGGGGTGATTAATTTAAATTCATAGGAATTTTCTTTTTTCTGCCTTCCAGATATGGAATAAAATGAGTTACTCTCCATCAAGGCAGAATAAATAAAGGCACTGAGGCACAAAGGCACAGAGGCACTGAGGCTCAAAGAGAAACGGACCGGGAATATTAACTTTATGCCTTTGTGCCTGGGGAACTTTGTGCCTGATCTTTAAATTTATATTTATTTTTCATGGGGAGTAAATGTGTAGTTTATTTTTTGCGGGACATCCCTGAATTCGGGAAAAGCTCTTTCAAACTGAACTTCCATCCAGTTCCGCATCTTTTGATCGGAGTGTGTATAGGTTTCAATCAGGTACTGCACCATGCGGTAAAGCGCGGAAAGACTTAAGCTGTCCAAAGACTCTTTTAACTGGTTTTGCAGGTAAATGTCCCCTTCTTCCCGCGCCAGCCTGATGCATTGCTCAAGTATGGCCCGCCTGCCATGGCGGGCCATAAGCTTGAGCAGTTCTTCTTCCACTGGAATAAAAACAGGGGTGGCGCCGTGGCGCAACCACTCCTCCCGGATTCCCAGCTCCCGGCTGATGTTTTTCACCAACTGGTCAGAGGGAATCTTTGCGCCCCGCTCGATGCCGTTTATATGCTGAGGGCGAATTCCTACTTTTTGGGCTAACTGCGTTTGGGTCAGGCCCAATTCGCTACGGATTTGCCTTAGCCGCTCGCCAATTGTTGACAAAATTGTTCACCTCAGAGTAATAATGAATTGACAAGCTACGCACAGTTACATTATTATAAATCTAAGCTACACCAGGAAAGGAGCGAGTGAATTGCCAAAAGGTATGAGCCCCAATGAAATTAAAGCTGAACTGGTGCGCAGAGGAATTAAAATAAAAGACATTGCCCGGCAGGCAGGTGTAAGCGGTGAAGCGGTGACCATGGCTATTTCCGGCAAATATACCTACCGGGGACGCCGGATCAGACCTTACATTGCCCGGGCAATCGGCCGGCCGGAATCGGAAATCTGGCCCGAACCGACCAAATAATACTATTAGGTAGCTAAGACTACTATAGCATAAGTTAAAAGGTCTGACAATCATTAATTAATAGCGGGCACAAAGGTCCAGAAAGGGCACACAGGCAAAAAAGGACAAATCTAAATAACATAATGATTCACGTATTCTGCCTCCCCAATGAAGTACCTGACGCTGGAATAGTCTCCTTTGTTTGTCTGGTTTGTTCCTGTTTTTTTAAGTTGATGTGAATGTTAATCCGTTATATAATATGGGCATTGATAGAGAGGGGGAGGATTTTGTTTAAAGCAAAGTTGTTATTAACCGGGCTGCTGGTTGCCTTTTCTTTTTTTGCTGCTGGTTGCGGGGCCAGGGTAGTGGCTACAGTCAACGGAAAGGCAATTACTTCCGGTCAGCTGGAAGAAGAGGTTGCTCGCGCCAGGAAGGCTTTGGAGCAACAGGGCGTGCGTTTCACCGCTGAAGAGGGGCAAAAGATGCTGGATTTGTTGCGCCGACAGGTTTTAGAACAAATGATTACCGAAGAACTGCTTCTTCAAGAAGCGTCCAGATTGCAAGTTGAGCCCAAGGATCAACAGATAGAGGAAGAAATCAAGAAATTTCGCCAGCAGTTTGAATCAGAGGCGAAGTACAAACAGTTTTTGGCCGCCAACGGCTTTTCCGAGCCCAAATTAAAAGATTACGTAAAAAAGAGCCTGGCTGTGCAGGCCGTTCAAGAGGAAGCCGTTAAAGCAGTAGGCGAAATTTCCGAGGTTCAGGCCAAAGAGTACTATGAAAAAAACAGGGATAAGTTCACTGCGCCGGAAAAAATCCAGATGCGTCTTATTTTGGTGCCGGTGGCCGGAGAAGGGCAAAAAGCGGAGGTAGAGGCAAAGGTAGCGGCGATGAATATCTTGGGCAGGTTAAAACGGGGAGAAGATTTTGCCGCCCTGGCGAAAGAGACGGCCGGTGGTGCCGACCCGGCCGGCGATCCGTACATTTTTAACCGCGGCGAAGCCGATCCGGAACTGGAGAAGGCGGCTCTGCGCCTTAAACCGGGGGAAATTTCTCCCGAACCCGTGCGGACAAAATATGGTTATTATATTATAAAGCTGGAAAAAATAACCCCTGCCCGCGTTATTCCTTTTGATGAAACAAAAAGTGAAATTGTCGCTTTTCTCGGCAACCAGGCCAGGGAAAAAGCATTTGCCGATTATCTGGCGGGTTTAAAAAGCAAGGCGACCATCGAAAACAAATTACCAAAGGGTCTTTAAGGGAGCAAGGAGGATTTTCCCGAAAGATGAAAATTCTTTGTCTAAAGACTTGGTAAAAAATGAATAAGTCTTTCCCTCTTGTTATATACTATCACTGAAAGTATGATCGTGAAAATTATGCAAAATAGGGAGGGAAGGGTGACCCATGAAAGCAACCGGTATTGTGCGCCGTATAGACGATCTGGGACGAGTGGTGATCCCTAAGGAAATACGCAGGACATTGCGTATTCGGGAAGGTGACCCGCTGGAAATCTTTGTGGATAGGGAAGGTGAGGTAATCCTCAAGAAGTACTCGCCCATTGGCGAACTGGGCGATTTTGCCAAGGAGTATGCCGATTCTTTATACGAAGCATTGGGGCACATAGCCTGTATCGCCGACCGCGATACCATTATTGCCGTTGCCGGGGCACCGAAAAAGGAGTATATCAATAAACCGATCGGGCCTGCCGTCGAAAAGGCAATGGAGGAGCGCAAGGCGATCGTCATTAACAATCCCGGCGAAGACCCTTTCTGCAGGGAGTGCATGATTGTCGAAGATGGAGAGTGCAAATATTCCGCCGAAGTGATTGCCCCGATCATTGCCGAAGGCGATCCCATCGGAGCCGTCATCCTGGCCTCTAAAGAACCGGACGTAAAGATGGGTGAGTTGGAGCTCAAGCTGGCGGAAACGGCGGCCGGGTTCCTGGCCAAACAGATGGAACAATAAAAAAGGTGGCCACCGGCCACCTTTTTTATTGCCGAAGTCTAAAAGACCGCAAAATTTAGCCGAAGAAGTATGGAAAGGGGTGGACAGCTTGATGGACTTAACGATTGCTGGACTTGGCCCCGGTCACCCCGGACATATTCCTTTATCTGTATGGGAGGTGTTAAAAAGCAGTCAACGCGTTTTTTTACGCACGGAGCAGCACCCGACGGTGCCGTGGCTAAGGCAACGGGGAGTTAATTTCAGTACCTTTGATTATTATTACGAAAAAGGCCAAAATTTCCAGGAGGTCTATCAACAAATTGCCGCTGCCGTTTTGAACGAAGCAGCCATTGCGCCGCTGGTTTACGCAGTGCCGGGGAACCCCCTGGTTGCCGAAGAAACAGTGGAAATTATTCTGGAAAAAGCCAGGCTGCTGGGTATCCAGGTTAAAATCCTGCCGGCCATGAGTTTTTTGGATGTACTTTACGTGGCCTTAAATTTGAACCCCGCTGCGGGTATCCATATTTTAGACGGCCTGCGTCTGGATGAGCAAAAACCGGACCCACGCGTAGGTAACGTAATAATTCAGGTATATAACCGGTTAGTTGCTGCCGACGTCAAATTATCTTTAATGGAGGATTATCCGGAAGATCACCCGGTAACGGTGATCAGGGCGGCGGGCGTCCCGGAACTGCAGAGAGTTGAGCAACATCCCTTGCACACCCTCGATCGGTTGGACTGGCTGGATCACCTGACCAGTCTGTACCTCCCGCCGGGCCCCCCGGGGATAAAAAAATGTCAATACCCGCTTGATTCTTTGGTGGACGTAATGGCCGTCTTAAGGGGAGAAAACGGCTGCCCCTGGGATCGCGAGCAAAATCACCACACCCTGCGCAAGTATCTTTTGGAGGAAGCCTACGAGGTTATTGAGGCCATTAATCAAGGAAACATGTATAAAATTCGCGAGGAATTGGGAGACTTATTACTACAAATTGTCTTCCACGCCCAAATAGCAAGGGAAAATAATTATTTTGATCTTAACGACGTCGTGACCGGGATAACCGGAAAAATGCTGCGCAGGCACCCGCATGTTTTCGGCGATGTATTGGTGGCGGGCAGCGGGGAAGTGGAGGCGAACTGGGAAAAAATTAAACGTGCGGAACAAGAGCCTTGTCCCCGCACTTCCATTCTGGAGGGCATCCCGGTCAGTTTACCAGCCCTTTTGAGGGCAGGCCGGGTACAGGCCAGGGCTTCCCAGGCCGGTTTTGACTGGTCTGATTACCGGGGGGCCCGGCAGAAGGTTGCTGAAGAGCTTGATGAATTGTCTGCGGCCATTGCCGCAAATAACCGCGCCCAAATTGAAGAGGAAATAGGTGACTTGCTTTTTGCAGTGGTTAATCTTGCCCGCCTGTTGAAAGTTGATGCGGAAATGGCTTTGGCCGCTACGGTGGACAAGTTCGTCGCGCGCTTCCGTTATCTTGAAGAGAAGGCGCGCAAAAACGGGCGCGAGCTTGCCGGCTGTACGTTAGAAGAGATGGATGGTTGGTGGGAGGAAGCAAAAAAAGTTGAAGAAGCGAAAAAAAAGTAGGATTTATTTTCCTTGCAGGAAGGAACTTTTGTAGATTTAGCGAATAATAAGGCATGATCAAAATCCATTGAGGGGGGTACTTATGAACAAGGCAGAACTGATTGCTCAGGTGGCAGACAAATCGGACATGACCAAAAAGGATGCGGAGAAAGCGGTTAGCGCAATGTTGGCGACGATCGAGGAGGCCCTGGCCAGGGGTGATAAAGTGCAACTGGTGGGGTTCGGTACCTTTGAAGTACGCGAACGCGCTGCCCGCAAGGGTCGGAATCCGCAAACCGGCGAGGAAATTGAAATTGCCGCCGCCCGCGTGCCAGTTTTTAAAGCTGGTAAATCTTTGCGCGAAGTGGTTTCGTAAAATACGCGGGATTCCCAAAAGCATGTGCGCATAGACAAATTTTTAAAGGTGTCACGGTTGATAAAGCGGCGGACGTTGGCCAAAGAAATTTGCGCCCGGGGTCAGGTTACCCTTAATGAACGGGTAGCCAAAGCCAGCGCGGAAGTCAAACCCGGCGACGTGATCACCATTAATCTTGGCTACCGGCAGTTGAAGGTTGAGGTTTGTGATTTACGCGCAAATGTCCCGGCCAAAATGGCAGCCGAGTTATACCGTGTCCTTGAGGACAGAAAAATTGCCAATGCGGATAAAGATTGAAGGCCTTTTGAAAAGGCCTATTTTTTTATATACCGTTAAAAAAGAGAGCTTTGCGAAGATAATATAGTAACCTTTTCAATTTAAGCAGATTAATTGACCATAATGGCAAATGATATGGCTTGCCTATATATGTTATAATTACCAATAATTGTTAACTAACAAAATGAGGAGGGAGATCGCACGAAAAGTCAAAGAGGCGCAAAACTGACCGGGTTCGTTTTCTTCTTGATCGTTCTTTTGGTATTTTTGGCTGGGGTAGTTACTGAGAATAGGGTGCATTTGCTCCAGGATATAATCGATGCGGGTCCGGGACTGATCGCTCCGGTGCGCAGCTTTATCCAAAAAATCGTGCAGAAAGATTTGCCTGGGTTGCCGGTTGCAGCAGCAGCTTTGTTGCTATGGCGTCCCGCATCTTCTGGAGCCTACCGGCGGAACTACAAAATAGTTTCCTTTTACCTTTAGTCCTCAACCGCCAACCACCAGCGACCATTCAAGGGGGTGGGGCCTTTGAAGGTTTAAACAGGCCGGCAAATCCGCCAGCCTTTTTCCAAAGTAAAAAATGTCCTTAAGGTGAGGGCGCCTGGCCCGCGGAAATTAAGTCGAAAATATTATCTTTAGAGGTATAAAAACCGGGCAAGTGAGGGACGTGTCTTTTGGGGAAAGCCGGCGTAGAAATGTCCGTACAGGCCGGTCGTACGGAAATTCGTTCGGGAGGTGAAACTCTTTTTCCGGCAAAGCACATATTTTTCTTCTCCCGGGTTAAGCTAAAAAAGGGGGAAGAAAAATGAAGGTGCGCTGGTTTACCGGACTGGTCATCATTGCATTCGTGCTGACTCTTCTGGTAGGAGCATGTGCCCGGCAGGCGCCCCGCAAGCCAATTGCCGACGCTCCCCGGAGCGAACCCACCATAACCATGTTTGTCAACGAAACCGGCCAGAAGAGGCAGATTAAACTGGAAGACTACGTTGCCGGAGTGGTGGCGGCGGAAATGGAGCCCACCTGGCCGGTCAACGCTCTGGCCGCTCAGGCCATTTTAGCTCGCACCTTTACCGTGGAGAACATCAAAAGCGGGCGGGTAAGGCAATTAAGAGGCGCGGATGTTTCGACGAGCCCCCAGGAATTCCAGGCCTATAACCCCTCCCGAATTAATGCCCAAGTGCGCCAGGCAGTGGCGCGCACCCGCGGGGAAGTAGCCATGTACAGGGGTAACTACGTAAAGGCCTGGTTTAACGCCTGTGACGGTGGAGTTACAGCCTCGGCGGCCGAGGGGCTGGGCTACGCCAAAACACCCACGCCTTACCTGAAAGCCGGCATCAAGGATAATTGCCTGGCGGTCACCACGCCCGAAAACCGCGCCTGGGAGACGCGGATACCACTTGAGCAGGTGCGTTCGGCGGTGAAGAAAATTACCGGACAGGATCCCGGTGCCGTTACTTCCGTACGCATCGCCAAATACGGGCCTTCGGGCAGGGCCCAAACGCTGCAGTTGGGCAGTACAACCGTCAGCGCCCCGGCTTTGCGCCTGGCTCTAGGCAGTGAATGGATTCGCTCCACATTTTTGACCGGGGTAAAAGTTGAGGGCAACCAGCTTGTCTTAAAAGGCAAGGGGTTTGGCCACGGAGTTGGCCTGTGCCAGTGGGGAGCGAAGAGGCTGGCTGAACAGGGGCATTCACCGGAAGACATCGTCAAATTTTATTACAAGGGCATAGAAATTAAAAAACTATGGAAATAAATAAACCGGGCAAGAAATAAATCAAAAATCGGGCTGCTGAAGAAATTCAGCAGCTTCTACTTTTTATTCAAGAGAAATTATTAAAATTTGAAAAAGGGTATTGAACGGGGATAATAATTATATGTAAAATCAAGAAAATTGTTTTTTTGTTATCTTTTCCCTGAAAAAATTAAAAGAAAGTATCGTTTAAAAGTTAAATTGGCTGTTGACAAAGAAAATAATTTTATTTAATGTTAATAATAATTATTAATTTATTTTTGATTGGAGGTTGGCGTATGCCCAAAGCTGTGGGAATTGATTTGGGCACCACCAATTCGGTGGTAGCTGTTATGGAAGGCGGTAAGCCGACAGTAATCGTTAATGCGGAAGGGTCGCGGACAACCCCGTCTGTGGTGGCCTTTAAGGATACGGGTGAGCGGCTGGTGGGCCAGATCGCCAAAAGGCAAGCGGCTCTAAACCCCCAGAATACGCTTTATTCGGTGAAGCGTTTTATCGGCCGCCGGTATTCCGAAGTGGCCGACGAGCGCAAGCTCGTTCCCTACAAGGTGGTGGCCGGCCCCAACGACGCCGTGCGCTTCGACGTGCGGGACAAAAAGTATGCTCCCGAAGAAATTTCGGCCATGGTGTTGCGGAAGCTCGTGGACGACGCCTCCAAATACCTCGGAGAGAAGGTGACCGACGCCGTAATTACCGTCCCGGCCTACTTTAACGACGCGCAGCGCCAGGCGACCAAGGACGCCGGAAAAATAGCCGGTTTGAACGTGTTGCGCATTATCAACGAACCGACCGCCGCCTCCTTAGCCTATGGTCTGGATAAAAAGGTCAACGAAACCATTTTAGTATTTGACCTGGGCGGGGGAACTTTCGACGTTTCCATTTTAGAAGTGGGCGACGGGGTCTTCGAAGTGAAGGCCACCAACGGCGACACCCACCTGGGCGGCGACAACTTCGATAAGGAAATAGTCGACTGGCTGGCCACGGAATTTAAAAAGGATTACGGGATTGACCTGCGCCAGGACAAACAGGCCTTGCAGCGCTTGCTCGAAGCCGCCGAAAAGGCGAAGGTGGAGCTCTCCACCACCCTGGAGACACAGATCAGCCTGCCCTTTATCACCGCCGACGCGAGCGGTCCCAAGCACCTGGACATGAAACTGACCAGGGCCAAGTTTGAAGACCTGACCCACCACCTGGTGGAGCGCTGCCGGGGGCCGGTAAAGGCGGCCCTGGCCGATGCAAAGCTCACCGAAAAGGATATCGACGAAGTCATCCTGGTGGGCGGCGCCACAAGGATGCCGGCAGTGCAGAGGCTGGTCAGGGAAATGCTCGGCAAGGAGCCCAACCAGGGAGTCAATCCCGACGAGGTGGTGGCCGTCGGGGCGGCGATTCAGGCCGGCGTGCTGGCCGGGGAGGTAAAGGACGTCGTTTTGCTGGACGTGACGCCGTTGTCCCTGGGGGTGGAAACTTTAGGAGGGGTGATGACGAAAATCATCGAGCGCAACACCACCATCCCGGTGCGGCGCAGCCAGATCTTTTCCACCGCCGAGGATAACCAGCCGGCAGTCGACATTCACGTACTGCAGGGCGAGCGGGAAATGGCCAGGGACAACCGTTCCCTGGGACAGTTTAAGCTGGACGGCATTCCCCTGGCGCCGCGCGGCGTGCCGCAGATTGAGGTAACTTTCGATATCGACGCCAACGGCATTTTAAAGGTTAGCGCCCGGGACAAAGCCACGGGCAAGGAGCAGACCATTACCATCAGCGGCTCCACAAACCTGGACCAGGCCGAGATCGACCGCATGATCAGGGATGCCCGGGCGCACGCCGAAGAAGACAAGCGGCGCCGGCAGGAAGTGGAGGAACGGAACGAGGCGGACAGCCTCGCTTACCAGGTGGATCGCCAGCTCAAAGAACTGGGGGATCGCCTCCCCGTGCACGAAAAGGCGCGGATCGAACAGATCCTGACCGACCTCCGCGCGGCGTTAAAAGAAAACGCCCCGGTGGAGCGCATCCGCACCCTGCGGAGCGACCTTCAGCAGGCCGCCTACTCGTTATCGGAGGCCGCTTACCGGCAGGTCCGGGAGAGCGGCCAGAGTTGCCCGCCCGGCGGCACCTGAGGGGGAGGTTCCCGGCGCCTGGGGGGCGACGATGTGGTGGATGTGGAATACGAAGAAAAATAAATGATTTTCCCAAAAGCTGTGTTGGTATTACCGCTGGGGGGTAAAAAATGGAACAAAATAAAACGGCAGACCCTAAGGGTGGCGACCCCGGTGAGGAAATAAAAATCCTGCGCCAGGAACTGGCGGACGAAAAAAACCGCCACCTGCGCACACTGGCCGACTTCGACAACTATCGCAGGCGAGTTGAACGCACTGCCCAAGAAATGAGTATGCAGGAAAAAAAGGCTCTGCTCCTGGATTTGCTGGCCTTGTTCGATGATTTTGAGCAGGCCAGAAAGCATATTAACGATGCGCAGACGGCGGAAGGGTTAAACCTCATTTACCGCCGGTTTCTTGAACTGCTGAAAAATCATGGGGTTACCCCCATCGAGTGCCTGGGGAGGCCCTTTGACCCCGCTGAGCAAGAAGGGGTGGCTTACGTAGAGACGGCGGACTGTCCGGAAGGGTGCGTCGCCGGGGAAATTTGCCGCGGATTCAAATTTGGCGAAGAAATCCTCCGGCCAGCCAGAGTGCTGGTGGCCAGGCGGCCCGGCTAATCATGATTTAGGGGGATTTTTACCTCAGGGGTAAAGCATATGTCAGTGGAGGAAACCAGTCAATGGCCGTTTCTTACCAGGACTACTACGAGGTTTTAGGCGTCGGCCGGAACGCTACGGAAAAAGAAATCAAGGCCGCTTACCGAAAGCTGGCCCGCAAGTGGCACCCCGATTTGCATACCGGCAAGCAGAAAAAGGAAGCGGAAGAAAAATTCAAGCAAATCAACGAAGCCTACGAGGTCTTGAGCGATCCCGATAAACGCGCCAAATACGACCGCCTGGGGAGCAACTGGCGGGCCGGGCAGGATTTTGAGCCGCCGCCCGACATGGAGGGCGTACATTTTTATACAACCGGCGATTTTGAACCGGGGTTTCGCAGCGGATTCAGCGACTTCTTCGAGATGCTTTTCGGAGGCACTCGCGCCGCCGGACGCTCTGCCGCGGCAGCCCGCGGGCCGATCCGCGGGCAGGATGTAGAGAGCGAAATTGAGCTTACCCTGGAAGAAGCTTACCGCGGAGCGACGAAAGCTCTGCAAGTATCGGGCGCAACGGTTTGTCCGGATTGCGGCGGCACCGGCGTAAGGGAGAGGCGTTTTTGTGCCCGGTGTGGCGGCACGGGTACGCTTCCGGATTTAAAAACCTTGGAGGTAAGGATTCCCGCCGGCGTCCGCGAGGGCAGCCGGATCCGGTTGAAAGGCCAGGGGGGCGAGGGTCTGACCGGAGGGTCGAGAGGGGACCTTTACTTAAAGGTGCGCTTTCTCCCTCACCCCGTTTTTGCCGTGAAAGGTGACGACCTTGAAACGGAAGTCGTCTTAACCCCCGAGCAGGCTGTATTGGGTGACAAGGTACCCGTGCCCACTCTGGATGGGCCGGTCACCGTCACCGTGCCGGCCGGCAGCCGGGCGGGGACGCGGCTGAGGTTGCGCGGTAAGGGGCTTCCCCTTAAAGGCGGCGGGCGCGGCGACCAGTACGTGCGCATTGTCATTGATCTTCCCGCCCTCTTAAGCGAGGAAGAAAAGCGGCTATACCAGCGACTAAGGGAGATCAGGGAAGGGGCAAGAGCCCGCTAGCGAGATACCAATTCGTTAATTGTCGGCCGGCAAACATCAGTTTAGATTGTTTCTGACGTCCGACAACCAACGTCTGAATTGAGGCAGGATGACCATGACTTTGTTACGGATTTATTACCATGGCGGAGAACAGGAAAAACTGGATATCTGCGGCCTGGAATTTCATCCGGAAATGCTCGAGATTTTGCACGAACTGGGCATCATCGAGATCCGGGAAGGTTGCCTCGGTCCGGAGCAGTTACGCCGGATCTACAAACTCCTGCGCTTGAAAAACTCCCTGGGGGTGAACCTTTCCGGCGCAGCCGTTATTTTAGAACTTCTCGACCGCATTGAAGAGCTTCAAGAAGAAATTGAAAAACTGCGAAGAGCAAGGTGAGGCAAATGGATATCAACCGTTTTACGCAAAAATCACGGGAAGCCCTGGCGGCGGCGCAGGCTCTGGCAGCGGAAAAAAATCACCAGGAAATTACGGGTAAGCACCTGCTGGCCGCCCTTTTAAGGCAGGAAGGGAGTCTGGCGCCGCGCTTCCTTGCCCAGGCGGGAGCCGATCCGGCCGTCCTTGAGCAGGGGCTGGAAAACCTGCTGCGAAAAATACCTGCGGTATTCGGTGCGGCAGCCTCGCTGGCCGTCGGCGCGGGCCTGGCGCGGGTGCTTGCCCGGGCGGAAAAGGAAGCCCAGGCGTTAAAAGACGACTACGTCAGCGTTGAGCACATTTTGCTTGCCATGGTCGACGACGGAGAAGAAGATTTGAAAGATCTTTTCCGGCAGGCGGGGGTGGACAGGAATTCCCTGTTGACGGCGCTGCGTGCGGTGCGAGGCGCCCAGCGCGTTACCAGCGACAACCCCGAAGCTACTTACGAGGCGCTGGAGCGCTACGGCCGGGACCTGACCAGGCTGGCCGGTGAAGGTAAGCTGGATCCGGTCATTGGCCGGGACGACGAAATCCGGCGGGTGATGGAAATACTTTCCCGGCGCACCAAGAATAACCCCGTGCTGATCGGCGAGCCGGGAGTGGGCAAGACGGCAATCGTCGAAGGGCTGGCCAGGCGAATCGTCGCCCGCGATGTTCCGGAAGGACTGAAAGAGAAGCGGGTGATCGCCCTGGACATGGGGGCGCTGGTGGCCGGGGCCAAGTACCGGGGTGAATTTGAGGAGCGCCTCAAGGCAGTATTGAAAGAAGTGCAGGAATCCGCCGGGAAAATCATTCTTTTCATTGACGAGTTGCACACCGTGGTGGGGGCCGGCGCCGCTGAAGGAGCTATGGACGCCAGCAACCTCTTAAAGCCGATGCTGGCCCGTGGTGAACTGCGCGCCATCGGCGCCACCACCATTGAGGAGTACCGGAAGCACGTCGAAAAAGACGCCGCCCTGGAGAGGCGCTTCCAACCGGTGATGGTTAACCCTCCGTCGGTGGAAGACACCATCTCCATTTTGCGGGGGCTAAAGGAGCGCTACGAAGTGCATCACGGGGTGCGCATCCAGGACGCCGCCCTGGTAGCCGCGGCCGTTTTGTCCGACCGGTACATCACCGACCGCTTTTTGCCGGATAAGGCCATCGATTTAATGGACGAAGCGGCGGCGCGCCTGCGCACGGAAATTGACAGTATGCCGACCGCCCTGGACGAAATTACCCGGCGCATCATGCAGCTGGAAATAGAGGAGGCCGCTTTAAAAAAAGAGCGAGACCAGGCTTCGCAGGAGAGACTGCAGAAGATCCAGAAAGAACTTGCCGACCTGCGCCTTGATGCCGATGCCATGAAGACCCAGTGGCAGGCGGAAAAGCAGGCCATCTCCCGGGTGCGGGCGATCAAGCGGGAGATTGAAGAAGTGCGCACGGAAATCGAAAAGGCCGAAAGGGAGTACGACTTAAACCGGATGGCCGAACTGAAATACGGGCGCTTGAATGAACTGGAGAGGAGGCTCAGGGCGGAAGAAGAACTCCTGGCCGGTAAACAGAAACACAACATGCTCCTCAAGGAAGAGGTCGACGAAGAGGACATCGCCAGGGTGGTCAGCCGGTGGACGGGCATCCCGGTAAGCAAGTTGATGGAAGGGGAAAAGGAAAAGCTCATCCGCCTGGAAGAACTGCTCCACGAGCGGGTAATCGGCCAGGACGAGGCGGTGCGTGCCGTTGCCGATGCAGTGCTGCGGGCCCGCAGCGGAATCAAGGACCCCCACCGGCCGGTAGGCAGCTTCATTTTCCTGGGGCCGACCGGCGTAGGCAAAACCGAACTCTCCAGGGCGCTGGCCGAGGCCCTTTTCGACGACGAGCGCAACATGATTCGCCTGGACATGTCGGAGTACATGGAAAAGCACACGGTGGCCAGGTTAATCGGGGCGCCCCCCGGCTACGTAGGCTACGAGGAGGGCGGTCAGCTTACCGAGGCCGTGCGCAGGAAGCCCTACAGCGTGGTTCTTTTTGACGAGATTGAAAAAGCCCACGCCGACGTTTTCAACGCCCTGCTGCAGATCCTCGACGACGGGCGGCTGACCGACGGCAAGGGCCGCACGGTCAACTTTAAAAACACCATCATCATTATGACTTCCAACATCGGGAGCCAGGAAATCCTGAACTTCCAGGAAAAGGGCGGCGATTACGAAAGGATGAAAGAGGGCGTGCTGGCTTTCTTAAAGCAGCATTTCCGCCCTGAGTTTTTAAACCGGGTAGACGAAATAATTGTCTTCCACGCTTTGGACCGCGAGCAGGTCCGGCAAATTACCGTTCTTTTGCTGAAGCGGCTGGCGGCCAGACTGGCGCAGACCATCGGTTGCACCCTGAAGTGGGACGACACCGCCGTGACTTACCTGGCGAACAAAGGCTACGATCCGGCTTTCGGGGCCAGACCGTTGAAAAGGACCATCCAGCAGGAAGTGGAAACGCCCCTTTCCCGCCAGATCGTCAGCGGTGCAGTGAAGCCGAAAGACGTCATTACTTTAAAAGGGGGTGAGGGAAGGATTTCTTTCGAGGTGAAACCGGCTTCCGGGGACTAACGGGCCGGCGGAAGACGGCAAACACCGAAAAAATTGGCTGGAGAGCATTAAAAAATTTAAGGAGGAATCAAGTATGTCGTGGAAATGTTCCAATTGCGGTTACACCATCAATGAGGAGACCTATCCCGAGCGTTGTCCTTCGTGCAAAGAGGCCTGCGCCTTTCTGAACGTTACCTGCTACATACCCGACTGCGGCGGGCCGCGCCCGGATCTGATCGATGACCGCATCAGCAAAAAGGAAAAGGAATAGTGGTAGTTAACAGTTTAACCGAAGTAAGCCGGGAAGCAGTTTTTTTCCAGGTTCAACGATTCCATCTAATTTCTATTCCTGGCCAGTTGCTGATTCCCAATCCTAAGCTCTTTTTTAAAAGGAGGGCGACTTGAATGGCCATTGAAAAATACAGGGGAGGCTGGCTTAGTCCCTGGAATCCTTTCCGGGAACTAGAAGAAATCAGGCAGCGGATGGAGGACTGGTTTAAGCCTGTTTTTTGGCGGACCGCTCCTGTTGAAGGAGCTGTCTGGGCGCCTCCCATTGAGATGTACGAAGAAAAGGACCGTTACGTGGTCAAGGCGGAGATTCCCGGGATGAAAAAGGACGAGATCGAGGTTTCTATCACGGACAACGTTTTAACCATCAAAGGCGAGCGGAAAGCCGAAGGGGAGAAAAAAGAGAGCAGCTACTACTGCTGCGAGCGCTACTACGGCAGCTTTCTGCGGGCGCTCAACCTGCCGGGAAACGTCGACGTCAAAAAGATCTCCGCCGGCTACAAAGACGGCGTCCTGGAAATAAGCCTGCCCAAGACGGAAGAAGAAAAAGAGAAAAAGATCGAGGTCAAAATTGAATAACAGGAAAAGGCTGCTTCCCGGCTTTTTGCTTTTTTGAGTACTGCCCTGGAAAGGAAAACAAAACAAACGGAGGTTGCCGTGCAATGCCTAAAAAACCTTATATTGAATCCGCCGAATGCATGGCCTGCGGCAGCTGCGCGGACTTGTGCCCGGGCGTTTTCCAACTCGACGAGGACCTTGGTTACGCGGTGGTGATTGATCCGCAGGGCGCTTCCGAGGACGAGATCCAGGAAGCCATCGATTCCTGTCCGGCTGCCTGCATTCACTGGGAAGAGGAATAGTCATTAAAAATAAAAAAAGGAGGGTTTTTATGGGTTTAAAAGGTACGCGCACCGAGCGCAACCTGTTGACTGCCTTTGCGGGCGAGTCGCAGGCCAGAAACCGCTACACCTATTTTGCCAGCCGGGCGAAAGCGGAGGGCTACGAGCAGATCGCGGCGGTTTTTCTGGAAACAGCGGACAACGAAAAGGAGCACGCGAAGCGGATCTTTAAATTCTTCGAAGGCGGCGAAGCGGAAGTTACCGCCTCGTTCCCTGCGGGGGTAATCGGTGATACGCTGGCCAACCTGAAAAGCGCTGCAGCCGGGGAAAATTACGAACATACGACGATGTACCCGGAGTTTGCGAAAGTGGCCGAAGAGGAAGGGTTTCCCGAAATCGCGGCGGTCTTGCGGGCCATTGCCAGGGCCGAGGTGGGGCACGAGGAGCGGTACCGCAAACTCATCGCCAATATCGAGCAGGGAAAGGTTTTCCAGCGGGACCAGAAAGTGACCTGGAAGTGCCGGAACTGCGGGTACATGCACGAAGGGACGAAACCGCCGGAAACCTGTCCGTCGTGCGACCATCCGAAGAGTTACTTTGAGCTCTTCTGTGAAAATTATTAGACCTCCATACCGCTTTTTAGCGACACCAACAGGGGCAAAAGCCTTATGCCGCCGTCAAAAAAAGACGGCGGCATAAAAATTTTTTTTCATATTTGAAGAACGGGCCGGCATAAAAATGAAATAGGATATTTAGCCAGGGGAGTAGATTTTCACCAATGGAAGAACAGGCCAGGAACAAATTAACGCTTACCAACCGCCGGCAGCTGGTCTTTGAAGGAGTGCGCCTGGTCGAAAAATTTGACGATGAAGAAATTGTGCTGGAAACTAACATGGGGGCTCTTTTCTTAAAAGGAAATGATTTGCACATTACGCAACTCGATCTGGAAAAAGGTACGCTGCTGGCGGAAGGATTTTTTACCTGGTTGCAGTTCCGCGAGGAAAGCTCCGGCAGCAGGATGAAGGCAAAAGGAAAAGGGATTTTGGGGAAACTTTTCAAGTAGGTACGAAAAAAAGCGCTTTTGCAGCGCTTTTTTAGTTCCCATTTCAAATTTCTTCACCAAAACGGAGGTTGCCCCATTATGGTTTTAGAGCAGGTTACAGCTTTTGCCTTAACGATCAGCCTCGGCTTGCTGGCCGGGTTCATTTACGACTTTTACAGGGCCCTGCGCAGAAGCCTGCGCCTGAAAAGAGCCGGCAGTTTTCTTGGGGATTTATTGTTTTGGCTTACTTTAACCGTTTTTGTTTTTGGGATGTTGATTCTGATTAATGCCGGCGAGGTGCGTTTTTACGTAATCCTGGGGATGGCGCTGGGGGCCCTGGTTTATTTTAGTTTGTTCAGTAGATTGGGTTACGGAGCTATTTTGCTTTTTTTCCGTTTTTTCAGCAAAGCTTTTTTTTACCTGGTCAGCCTGTTAAATTCTTTGTGGCGAATAGTCACTTTTCCTTTTCGAATGATTTTGCTGGCCCTCGTCGGGCCCGTGGCTTTTTTCGCCAGGGTTTTAAAAGCAATCAAAAGACGCTTTTAAAAATTTTTTCTTACGCTAAGGAGGATTTTTCAAAGTGGTCTCGAAGGAATGTAATTAGTTTGTATTAATTTTGTATAAATCTTGTACTTGGATGCGGGGAGCCGCCAGATGAAGGTGGAAATCCGGGGGGTTGAAAAATTAAGCTTTCGCGAACGCCAGGTGGTGGCGCTGAAAGAAATGGGTTATTCAAATGAGCAGATTGCCCGGCGCCTCAACTTAAGCGCCGGTACGGTGGCTACTTTGTTTAACCGGGCGCGCACCAAAGGATATGAAGTGGTTATTGTTATTCCCGGGGATCATCTGGGCATTTTTGGTTCAGATGAAGAGGAGGCTTAAAGCATGGCTTCGCCGGCGGTAAAATACTACCCCTTCCAGCAAAAAACGCCTTTTCGAAAAAAGCGTGTTTTTCGCCTTTCGAAAAGCAAGCTCCCGTTATTGGTGCTGCTCGTTTTGCTGTTTTACCTGGCCATTACTTTTACCCTCCAGTTTCACAGGTTAGCCGCCTTGCACCAGGAAATCCGGCAGGTGCAGAAGCAAGTTACGGAATTGCAATCGAAAAACAACGAATTACGTGAACAGTTAAAACGAGTGCAATCTGATTCGTATATAGAGCAGATGGCCAGGGAAAAGCTGGGCTTGATTAAGCCGGGCGAAGCCAGGATAGTGCCGCTGGAACCCAGTCGCAAACAATAGTATTGACATCTTTTTATTCTCCCGCATATAATTGAATTAAGTTTTTTCAGAGCTCCGGGGAGGATACTTGCAAAAGCATGCCTGTAAAGGTTGGAGCTGTTTTAGAAGGCATTGTGACAGGAATCACTAATTTTGGTGCCTTCATTCAACTTCCCGATGGCGAGACCGGTTTGGTGCATATTTCTGAAGTAGCCCGGGTTTACGTCAAAGATATCAGAGACTTTTTAAAAGAAAAAGACAAGGTTACCGTAAAAGTCATTTCTGTAGACGCCCGGGGAAAAATCGGCCTGTCCATAAAACAGGTTTACCATCTCGAAGACGATCTTGTCCGGCAGAAAAAGCCCGATAATATATCCTTTGAAGAAAAACTGGCCCGCTTTTTAAAAGAAAGTGAGGAAAAACACCAGCACCTGCGCCGCAGCCAGGACGCCAAACGGGGCGGCCGGGGTTCCACCAGAGTCTAAATCCCCCTCACCGGCAACCGTTTAAATTTTCCCCTGTCATTCCGTCCTGATTCCGCACCTGTTGCCAAACAAACCTCCGAACGAATCCCGTTTCCCAGGTTATTCAAAAGGGGCTTCAACCTTCTTGCCCGCGAGCTCTTTTTCAAGAATTTGTCATTTAATTTTATCCTGATTCATTTTCCGGTCCGGGGAGTATATAATATTACCCAACTTTAAGGTTTCAGCTTAAAAATTTATCGGGACGGGGGAGAGGAAAGATTGCGCGTGGCGGTAATCGATATTGGTACCAACTCCACACGCCTTTTAATTGCCGACGTGGGAAATGGAAGGTTAAGGGTACTTCATACCGGCCTGGTTACAACCAGGCTCGGGGAGGGTATTGAGGGAGGATACTTGCTCAGGCGGGCCATTGAACGGACGGTGACTGTGCTCAAAAAATACCTGCAGGTTGGGCAATCGTGGCAGGTAAAAAAGACGATAGCCGTGGCCACCAGTGCCGTACGCTGCGCTCTTAACAGGGAGAGTTTTTTAAGGATGGTTTTTGAGCAGACGGGTTTGCAAGTGAGGGTTCTTTCCGGGGAGGAAGAGGCACACTACGCATACCTGGGGGTAGTTAGCGGCTTGCCTGTTAATCCCGAAGAAGTGCTGGTTATGGACGTCGGCGGGGGAAGCACTGAATTTACCTGGCGCAAGGACGGCCGGCTTTATTTGCGGAGTGTTGACGTAGGGGCGGTACGCGCGACGGAAGGATCCTATACCGGGGAGCGCATCCGCCGGTTATTAGAGCCGGTTCTGAAAGAAATAAAGGAAATCCCGCCGGGTACCCTGGCTGGCGTCGGAGGGACCGTAACTACCCTGGCCGCCATGGCGATGGGCCTGCGGGTTTACGATCCCGTCCTGGTGCATGGTTATGTTTTAAAGTGCGAACAGATTGCCGATCTTTTTACTCTGTTAGTGCGCACTCCGCTGGAAAGGCGCCGCCTGTTGCCCGGCCTCCAACCGGAACGCGCCGATATCATTATCGCCGGAGTCTGGATTGTTCTTACCGTAATGAATGGTTTAGGGTTGGCTTCGCTGCTGGTAAGCGAAGCGGACATGATGCACGGACTCGCCTTAAATTGTCGAAATAAAAAATAGTTAATATTACCAGACATGACAATTATTGCTTGCCCCTTGTACTATAATTTAAATTAATGATCAGGCACAAAGTTTCCCAGGCACAAAGGCATAAAGTCTATATTCCCGGTACATTTCTCTTTGTGCCTCTGTGTCTTAGTGCCTTTATTTATTCCGCTTCGTGGAGAGTAGCTCCTTTTTATTCCATATATGGAAGGCAGAAAAAAAGAAAATTCCTATGGAATTAAATTTTAATGAGGGGTGGGTAAGCAATTGTCGGATAAAATTGAAGTTTATCCCTTCCGGCGACTGAAGAAAGAGACGAAGAAAGAAACGGCTTTCAAGAGGAAAAGGGAAAAGGCGGGAAGCGCGTCCGGAAAACGGGGCAGAAAGGCGAAAGGAGAGCAAAAAGCAGAAGGATTACCGGTTTTATCAACTGGCTCGCGAAAAAAAGAATTTGAAAATAGGGAAAAGGCGAAATCATTCCGGCTGTTTTCCGCAATTGGAAAACAACTGTTTTTGTGCGGGGCAGGTTTTTTCCTGGGCAAGGCGGTTTTGCTGGACGAGCTGGCGCCTTTTGCTCCTGCCTTCACAGCCGCGGCTGCGTGGGTTTTTCCGGCCCAGGCGGTGCCCGCGGCATTGGCGGTTATTGCCGGAATCGTAACGCATGGGAAAAGCGTCCTGATTAACACCATCACCGTTCTCTTGGTTTTGCCCCTGCTCCTTGGCTTATCCAAAGATATTAAAAAACCCTGGTTGTTACTCCCTGGTCTTGTGTTTACGGTCACCCTCGTCACGAAAGCCGGCTTTCTTGCTTTTTCCAGCGCGTTGCCGTACGATTACATCGCTGTTCTCTTTGAGGCGATTTTTGCCGGAACGTGCACGCTGATTTTTTCTTATGCCCTCCCCTCGTTACGGAAATTCGATGGCGTTCAAAATTTAAATGCCGAAGAACTTTTTTGTGTGTTTATTCTTTGCACTGCCGTTGTGGCCGGCACCGGTAGTTTAAGTGTCTGGGAGATTACTCTCCAGGGTTTTTTATCCCGTTTGATTATTCTCACCGCCGCTTTAATCGGCGGAATGGGTCAGGGGGCTGCCGCCGGTGCGCTCCTGGGAATCATTCCTGGTCTGGCTTACACGGGCGTGCCCGTGATGATGGGAGCCTATTCTTTTGCCGGCCTGCTGGCAGGAGCCGGCCGGGCTTTGGGAAAAGCGGGGGTGGCCATGGGCTTTTTACTGGGCAATATTATCCTTTCTATTTACCTCCAAAATTTTGGGCATTTAGTTGCCGTATTGTCCGAAACGGGCCTGGCTATGCTGTTCTTTTTTGCTATCCCGGCAGCGTATACGGAAAAGATCAGCGCTTCGCTAGCGGTCTTGAGCGTTATGCCTGGGGACAACAAGAAAATTCAAGCGGCCGTAACGGGGCGGATGCGGAAATGGTCGCATATTTTTAGAGAATTAGCGCATAGCTATGCGGCAGCTGCCTCTCCATCCCCGAATTATCGGGAAGAACCGGCACTGCAGAGCTTATTTAACGAAATTAGCAATAAAGTGTGCAGCGGCTGCGGTCTTTTCCGGACCTGCTGGGAGCGGGAGTTTTACCGCACCTACCAGAGTTTTTTGGGCATGTTCACGTATGTGGAGATTTACGGCCAGGTTACCGCTGAAGATTTGCCGGAAGTTTTAAAGCGGCGGTGCACCAGGGGAAAAGAGCTCGCCATCACCATTACCTGTTTATACGATACCTACAAGTTAAACCGTTACTGGGCGAGAAGGTTTCTGGAAAGCAAAGAAATCCTTTCCGAGCAGTTAAAAAGCGTCTCGGAAGTTATTGAAGACTTAAGCCAACAGTTGCCGCTCGAGTTGGAAGCCTCTGCCCAGAAAGAAATTTTTCTTAAAGAAAAGTTGAAGCAAGCCGGCGTGCCGGCCGTAGAGGTGAAAATTTATCCCCAGGAAAACGGCAAAAAAGAAATTTTTTTAAAGAGGCAGCCTTGCGCCGACCAGCGGGACTGTTATGCATCCCTGGTTCCGGTAATCTCCCAGCTGATGGAAGAACCGCTGGCGTTGCCGAATCAAAATTGTACCGGTGTTAAAGAGGGGCTGTGTCACCTTCGCCTTTACCCGGAGCTCAAATACCAGGTAAAAATTGGGGTGGCTAAAATTGGCAAGGGTGGAAGCTCCGTTTCCGGGGACAGCCACACTTTTGTCTCTTTAAGGGGAGGCAAATTTGCTTTTATCCTTAGCGATGGCATGGGGACGGGCCCGCCGGCGGCACTGCAAAGCGGTACCACTGTTTCGCTTTTGGAGCATCTTTTGGAGTCGGGCTTAAACACAGGACTGGCGATTAAAACTGTCAATTCCCTGATGATGTCGCGCTCCGGGGGGGACAACTTTGCCACGATAGATATGGTCATGCTGGACTTGTATAGTGGACAAGCCGAATTTATCAAGATTGGCGCCCCTCCCGGTCTGATCGCCCGCGGCCGGCGGGTCAGCCAGGTCAAAGCGGCCTCCTTGCCGGCAGGCATCATAAAAGATATAGACGTTACCAGTGTGGCCAAAAGTTTAGCGAAAGGGGATTTGCTGGTCATCTTTAGCGACGGTTTATTGGATACTTATAAAGGCCCCAGGGAAAAAGAAGAATGGGCGAAAGAAGTTCTCCAGGATGCTTCCGGACTGGATCCCCAGGAAATCGCCGACTTGTTTTTAAAGCTGGCCCAGGCGAACGCCGGCGGGGAGGCGCACATTGCCGACGATATCACCATAATCGTAGCGAGAATTCAAGAAAGAAGAAACTGGGAACATAGGAAAGAACTGTCGGGCTGAAAGGGATTGGGGGGATAACCCACCTTTGTTCTTAAAAGCAGGGGATGTTTTTACCTCCGGTTTAATTCCGGAGGTTTTTAAATTAAAGATCAGGCACAAAGTTTCCCAGGCACTAAGGCACAAAGTTAATATTCCCGGGGCATTTCTCTTTGTGCCTTAGTGCCTTTATTTACTCCGCTCCGTGGAGAAGTAGCTCTGTTTATTCCATATCTGGAAGGTAGAAAAAAAGAAAATTCGTATGGAATTAGATTGAGATGTTTTAAGAAGTTTTAATGATGAAGGAAAATTATTGCCAGCATGGAAATATAAATATCGGGAGTTTGCAAGTGCAGGTGTTTGTCTGGTGAATTTACTTGAACAGGTTTTTTTCCTGATCAGAAAGCACTGCCTGATCGCGGAAGAAGAAAAGATTTTGGTCGGCGTTTCCGGGGGCCCCGATTCCATCGCTCTTTTGCATATCTTATGGATGTTGCGGGACGAGTTAAAAATTTTTTTGCACGTGGCCCACTTGAATCACCAGTTAAGGGGGGAGGAGGCGCGGGCGGACGCGCTGTTTGTCCAGGATTTTGCCGAAAAACTAAACCTGCCGTATACTATTGAAAGTTTTGATGTCCGGACTCTGCAAAAGGAAACCGGCCTTTCTCTTCAGGAGGCGGCGCGGGAAGCGCGCTTTGCTTTTTTTGAGCGGGAAGTCCGGCGCCTGAAGGCCGATAAAGTGGCCCTGGGGCACCACGCGGACGATCAGGCGGAGACAATTTTGTTCAATTTGCTCCGGGGTACCGGGGTGAAGGGATTGGGGGGCATCCCCCCTTTACGCGGCATTTATATCCGCCCTCTTTTAGAGGTACGCCGCCAGGAAATCGAGGCGTACTGCCGGGTTCACGCGCTGCCTTTCCGCCTGGATCCTTCCAATTTAAAGCCGGTTTATACCCGCAACCGGATCAGACTGCAATTACTGCCCTTGCTGGAACATGAATATAACCCGCAGTTGGCCAGGGTGCTGGTTCGTCTGGGGAATATTTGCCGGGAAGAGAACGCCTACCTGGAACTGCTGGCGCGAGAAGCTTACCAGAGAGTAGTGGAAAAAGAAAAAGAAGGCGAACTGGTTTTGAACCGGGCCTCTCTGGTCGCGCAACCACTTCCTTTAAGGCGGCGGATTTTCCGGCTGGCCTGGCAACGGGTCAGCGGGGAAACGAAAGAGCTTGCCTACGAGCACGTGGAGCGCTTACTGGAAATGTTGGCAAATGGCGCGCGGGCCCTGGCTCTTCCGGGCGGCGTCAGGGCGGTGAAGACGAAAAATACTTTTCGGTTGTTCAGGAACGATCAGCTCCAAAGGATCCCCCCCTATCAATATCCCCTGGTAATTCCGGGAATAACTTTTATTCCCGAGCTCGATCTGGAAATTCAGGCGGAAATTTTGCCGGTTGAAAAGGCCCCCCCCTGGAAAGATCTGACCCTCCGGGAAGCTATCCTGGATTACGGTTTGGTTAAGGAACCTTTGCGGGTGCGCCGGCGAAAGGAGGGGGATGTTTTTGCTCCGCTGGGCCTGGGCGGAACGGTTAAGCTAAAAAAGTTTCTGATTGACCAGAAAATCCCCAGGTCCGAACGCGATCGCCTCCCGCTGGTGGTCAGCGGGGAGGAAATCATGTGGGTGGGCGGTTTAAGAATGGCGGAACACTGGAAAGTAACCGAAAAAACGAAGGTGTGTTTATTTTTACAGATAAAGGAACATAATTCTAATTCTTATTAATTTATCAGGTATAATTGAAACAAGTACGTAATTATGCTACAATTTTATTGGCACCCCAGTTTTCTTTGAAAACCGGCAAAGTCGAGAGGAGTGGCTTTTTTGAACAGGGTTCTCAAGAACCTGAGTATTTACCTGCTGATCGTTTTGGTCATTATTGCTTTATTAAAATACATGCAACCGCAGAATAATAACGTGGAGCGCTGGCGTTACGATCAGTTTGTTAGCGCCGTCCAGCAGGGACAGGTTCAGCAGGTGACCATCCAGGCTAAAGAAACAACTAATTTAATTACTGGTACAAAAAAGGACGGCACAAAGTTCCAGGTAACCGGGCTGAAGAATGATGCCGAACTGGTCAATTTGCTCCTGGGAAAAGGGGTACAGATTAATCCCGAAGCGCCTCCGACGCCCGGAGTTTGGACAAATATATTAACCAGTCTGGTGCCTGTTTTAATTTTTGTTTTGCTTTTTTTCTTTATGATGCAACAAACCCAGGGGGGCGGCAACCGGGTGATGTCCTTCGGGAAGAGCCGCGCCCGGCTGCATACGGACGATAAGCGAAAGGTAACCTTCGCTGATGTAGCCGGCGCCGACGAGGCTAAAGAGGAACTGGTGGAAATAGTGGAATTCTTGAAAAACCCGAAGAAATTTGCGGAACTCGGCGCACGCATCCCGAAAGGAGTGCTGCTCTTTGGACCGCCCGGCACGGGGAAAACCCTGCTGGCCAGGGCGGTGGCCGGGGAGGCCGGCGTGCCCTTTTTCAGCATCAGCGGCTCGGACTTTGTGGAAATGTTCGTCGGCGTAGGGGCTTCCCGCGTACGCGATTTATTTGACCAGGCGAAAAAAAATGCCCCCTGTATAGTTTTCGTGGACGAGATTGACGCCGTGGGCCGCCAGCGGGGCGCCGGACTGGGCGGCGGCCACGACGAGCGGGAGCAGACGCTTAACCAGCTGCTGGTGGAAATGGATGGATTCAGCCCCAACGAGGGCATTATCATCATTGCCGCCACCAACCGGCCCGACATCCTGGACCCCGCTCTCTTGCGCCCGGGCCGTTTCGACCGGGAAGTGGTGGTGGACATTCCGGATATTAACGGGCGCAAGGAAATTTTAAAGGTGCATATGAAAGGCAAGCCGCTGGCCAGTGACGTGGATCTGGATGTACTGGCCCGCCGGACCCCGGGCTTTACCGGCGCCGATCTGGCCAACCTGGTCAATGAGGCGGCCCTGCTGGCAGCCCGTTACAATAAAAAGGAAATCGGTATGCGGGAACTGGAAGATTCCATAGAACGCGTGATTGCCGGACCGGAGAAAAAGTCCAAGGTAATCAGCGAAAAAGAAAAGAAGCTGGTTTCTTACCACGAAGCCGGACACGCCGTGGTGGGCTACCTCTTGCCCAATACTGATCCGGTGCACAAAGTTTCCATTATCCCCCGCGGGCGCGCCGGGGGTTATACACTTCTTTTGCCGAAGGAAGACCGTTACTACATGACTAAATCCATGCTGCTGGACCAGGTGACCATGCTTTTAGCCGGGCGGGTGGCCGAGGAACTGGTTTTAAAGGAAATCAGCACGGGTGCCCAGAATGACCTGGAACGTTCGACAGAAATCGTGCGCCGGATGATCATGGAATACGGCATGAGCGAGGAGCTGGGTCCCATGACCCTGGGCCGCAAACACGAAACGCCTTTTCTGGGGCGCGACCTGGCGCGCGACCGCAACTACGGCGAAGAGGTGGCGGCGGCCATCGATAAAGAGGTGCGCCGGATGGTCGACGTGAATTATAATCGGGCAAGGGAAATACTAGAAAAGCACATCAACACCCTGCATTTAATTGCCGGTGCTTTAATGGAGAAAGAAACTCTGGAAGCCGAGGAGTTCGCCGCCTTAATGAAACAGGCCGGGGAAAAGGAGCACCAGGCGTAAATCGGTCGTCGGTCGTCGGAAGTCAGACGTCGGAGATGAAAACTTGAGAGGAGTGATTGGCCGGAGGGTTCCGGCAAAGCAATGGAAAGAACTTTTGTCATGATCAAGCCCGATGGAGTCCAGAGAAACCTGGTGGGTGAAATCATCGCCCGGTTTGAGGCCCGGGGGCTGAAAATTGCCGCACTGAAAATGCTGCAGATTTCCCGGGAACTGGCGGAAAAACACTACGGTGAGCACAAGGGAAAGCCTTTTTTTAACCCGCTGGTGAATTATATCACTTCCAGTCCGGTGGTGGCCATGGTTTTGGAAGGGAAAGAAGCCGTGCAAACCGTCCGGAACATGATGGGCGCCACCAACCCGCTGGCGGCCGCGCCGGGCACCATCAGGGCGGCCTACGGCCTGGACATCGGGCGCAACGTGGTGCACGGCTCCGATTCCCCGGCCAGTGCCCAAAGGGAAATCGACCTTTTCTTTAAACCGGAAGAAATTTGCGTTTACGTCAAAGATACCGAACGGTGGCTTTACGAATAAAGGGCGTTGCCAAAACGCCCTTTATTAGATCCGATCTTCCTGGAAAATATCAGGCCAAGGTTTTCCAGGCACAAAAGCGCAAACCCTCGTTTTTCTATTTCCTTCAGCAGGAATTTACCCAACAAAGAAAGAAGATAATAAAAAGATATACCTTTCGAGTGAGGGGTATTTTTATGGATCAACCGGTTGCGCCCGGCCTTACCGGAAGGGCCGAAATGGTGGTCGGCAAGCAGGACACGGCCATCGCCCACGGCAGCGGCAATGTGGAAGTGCTGGCCACACCGGCCATGGTGGCCCTGATGGAAAAGGCGGCGCTGGCTTCCGTAGAGCCCTTTTTGGGCAGCGGTCAGACAACTGTCGGCACCGGCGTCAATGTCCGGCACCTTTCGGCCACACCGGTGGGGATGAGGGTTCGGGCCGAAGCTGAACTGGCCGCCGTCGAGGGAAAGCGCCTTGTCTTTAAGGTGGCCGCTTACGATGAACGGGAGATGATCGGCACCGGCACCCACGAACGTTACATTGTCGAGAAAGGCCGTTTTTTAGCCCGGGTTGCCGGTAAATGAAAAGACGTAAAATTTTCTAATCACCCGGAAGGGAATGATCCGGGAGGAGAAGAATATAAAAACTTAATTTTTTATTTTTAGGCATAAATAATTAACAACTGGAAAGGGGAGAGCGAACAGACAAGAAAGTAAAGGGAAAAGGTTTTGAAACGATGATTGAAAACAAGCAAAGAAGGGAGAGGGTAAAGAAAAAATGGCTTACGACGCAACCAAGCTGAAGGATTACGAAATAGCCGAGCTGGCGGAAAAAAATATGCCCACCCCCGCCCAATGGGTGGAAAGACTGGGCCTGGAAAAGGACGAGGTTATCCCGTACGGCAGAATTTGCAAGCTCGACTTTATGAAGATTATCGAGCGCCTCAAAAACAGGCCGGACGGCAAGTACATCAACGTTACGGCCATCACCCCCACCCCGCTGGGCGAAGGAAAAACCACCACCACCATGGGCCTGGTGGAGGGGCTCGGCAAAAGAGGAATGAATGTGGGCGCGGCCATTCGCCAGCCTTCCGGCGGTCCAACCATGAACATTAAAGGTACGGCTGCCGGCGGCGGCAACGCCCTGGCCATTCCCATGACGGAATTTTCCCTGGGGCTTACCGGGGACATCAACGACATCATGAACGCGCACAACCTGGCTATGGTCGCGTTGACCGCCCGGATGCAGCACGAACGGAACTACGACGACGCTGAACTGGCCAAGCGGAACCTGCGGCGCCTGGACATCGACCCCACCAACGTGGAAATGGGGTGGATCATCGACTTCTGCGCCCAGGCACTGCGCAACATTATCATCGGCATCGGCGGCCGGATGGATGGCTACATGATGCAGTCCAAGTTCGGGATCGCGGTCAGCTCCGAGCTCATGGCCATCCTGGCCGTCGCTACGGACTTGAAAGACCTGCGGGAGCGGCTGGGCAAAATCATCGTCGCCTACGACAAGAAGGGCAAACCGGTGACCACCGCGGACCTGGAAGTGGCCGGGGCCATGTGCGCCTTCATGCGCAACACCATCAACCCGACCCTGCTCAGCACGGTGGAGTACCAGCCGGTCCTGGTGCACGCCGGTCCCTTCGCCAACATCGCTATCGGCCAGTCCTCCATCATCGCCGACCGCATCGGCTTAAAGATGTTCGACTACCACGTAACCGAGAGCGGCTTTGCCGCCGACATTGGCTTTGAGAAGTTCTGGAACGTAAAGTGCCGCTTCAGCGGACTCACGCCCAACGTTTCGGTAATTACCACCACCATCCGGGCTCTGAAGATGCACGGCGGCGGACCCAAGGTGGTTCCCGGCCGGCCCCTGCCCGACGAGTATACGAAGGAAAACCTGGAACTTCTGGAGAAAGGCATCGCCAACCTGCAGCACCACATCGGCATCGTCCGGAAGGCGGGGATCAACCCGGTCGTCTGCATCAACTCCTTCTACACGGACACCAGGGAAGAAATCGCTATGGTCCGCCGCTACGCCGAGCAGGCCGGCGCCCGCTGCGCGCTGTCCGAGCACTGGCTCAAAGGCGGCGACGGCGCCTTAGAGCTGGCGGATGCAGTCATCGACGCCTGCAACGAAAAGGTCGACTTCAAGTTCCTTTACCCGCTGGAAATGCCGCTGCGGCAGCGGGTCGAAATAATCGCCAAAGAAGTGTACGGCGCCGACGGCGTTTCCTGGACACCCGAAGCCGAGGCCAAGGCGAAGCGGTTTGAAAGCGACCCGGCATACGCCGACTTTGCCACCATGATGGTGAAGACCCACCTGAGCCTTTCCCATAACCCCGACTGGAAAGGCGTGCCGAAGGGCTGGATCCTGCCGGTGCGGGACGTCCTGGTCTTCGCCGGGGCCAAGTTCCTCTGCCCGATGACCGGCACCATCAGCCTCATGCCTGGCACCAGTTCCGACCCGGCCTTCCGGAGAATTGACGTGGACGTCAATACCGGCAAGGTGCTGGGACTTTTCTAGAACGAGGCATTTAAAAAGGAACAAGGGGACTCCGCAAGGAGTCCCCTTGTTCCTTTTTTATCGGCGCGCCTTTTTTAAGTATTCTCCGGCTTGCTTCTCCCCCGCAGGTTTGCTTTTATGGCATAAGGATCGCGAGTGCAATGAAAAAGCCCAAACACAATAATTTCGTTGTCTTCGATCCGGAAATAAATCGCGTATGGAAATCGCCGAAGCAGGCTTCGCCGGAATTCGTAATGCACTTTGGGATAAAGCAGGGGATTTCGTTGAATATCGTTAGCCCGGGCATAGAACATCCGAAGGAATTCCTCACCTAAGCCCGGAGCCTTATCTTCGTACCATGTATAACCGGCAATGATATCGTCCTCAACTTCAGGAAGAAAGCGTAAGGAATAAATCATTTCTTTGCTTCTATTCTGATCTGAATTTCTTTAAGGGACAAAAGTTTCTCTGGATGATCCTTATAGCTCTTCAGCCTTCTCTCCAATTCCTCAACGTGGCTCTCGGGTATGGGTACGCTGGATTCATCCAAAATGATACTGTCCCATAAGTCTTCAACCAACAGGATCTTTTCCGGCGTAGTCAATCGGGCAATTTCAGGAATATCTCTTACGCGCACCGTTTATTCTCCTTTCTTTTTGAACAGGCAGTGGGCTATTATTTACTTTAAAACATAACACACGGATGAAATCTTGTAAAGAATCGATCCTTAAACCGGATCTATGCTCCGACGGGCGCCCGAGCAAAAATTATTGCCGGGGGCGGCTTGTTTACGGCCTGCTGACATTTTTCAAGACCTGCGTCCACGCTTCCGGCGCAACTTCCCGGTATTTGATTCCTCCCGTTATGTAATCCTGCCCCGGCAACGCCTCCTTGCGTAAAATATTTGGTCCTCCCCCGCGCAGGGTATGGTAAAAGGTTAAAAAGTGGGTGGGGCCAAGGTTGGTCTCTACATGCGTGGTAAAGATCCAGATTAAATGCGGAATTTTGACCAATATTTCCGGCTCCAGCAACTCTTTGGCCAGCGCCCGGATCTCCACCTGCAGGTCAAAACATTGTTCAGTATAGGTCCCCTCGAATACGTCCAGCATGGTGGTTTTTTTGTCAAACATAGTGATCGGGCCGATCAGTTCGCTGGCCAGAAAAAGCGCCCTTTGGTCAATGCAAAAAAACGTTTTAATCGGGGTTTGAAATCGTTTTTCCAGGTAAGCGGTCAGACCCTGGCGCCCACGGAGGTTATACAGCTTTTCCAGCGTATCCGGATGATCGTTTTCGACCCTGGTTGTAGTGGGAATGGCAATAATTCCGATCGTTTTTTGCCCTGGTTTAATGGTGACCAGCGTGATTGCCTTGAGTTGCGAACGGTCGGTCCATAAAATCACGGTATTTTGGACAGGCGATTTTTTCTGGCCGGCCCAGGTGAAACTGGGCTGGAGGGGGAATAATAGGGTCAGGAGAAAAAGAAGCAAAGCTATTTTTCTCCGCGGAGAAGCGGACATCAGCACCACCCTTTTTTTAAGAATTAGTTTCGGTCTTTTTCCGGCGGGATTATACATCTTCCCGGGCGATGAAGGCTTTGGCCCCAATCCCGGCGGTATGTTTTTAGCCGTGGTTGTTTTTTGCTTTTAGCTTGACAGGTTAAGGAAAACCACAATATACTAAAGCAAAATAACTCGCCATGAAGTCTTCATCCGAAGGGAGCTTTTTAAACTTGCTGAAATTGCGGCTGGGTTTACCAAAAGGAAGCCTTCAGGAGGCAACTTTTTCTTTATTTAAACGGGCCGGTTTTCACCTGCGGGTGAACGACCGCTCCTATTACCCCACGATTGACGATCCGGAGCTCGAAGTGGTGCTCATGCGGGCCCAGGAAATTCCCCGTTACGTAAGCGAAGGGGTTCTGGACGCGGGGTTGAGCGGCCTGGACTGGATCCTGGAGAATGAAGCGGACGTTGTTGAGGTGGCCGAACTCGTCTATTCCAAGCATACTTTGCGGCCTATCCGCCTTGTTCTGGCTGTGGCCGGGGACAGCGATATCAAGGACGTTGCAGATTTAGAGGGAAAACGCATTGCCACCGAACTGGTGCGGGTTACCCGGAAATTTTTGACCGCCCACGGGGTGAAGGCAACGGTAGAATTTTCTTACGGGGCTACGGAAGTAAAAGTTCCCGACCTGGTGGACGCCATTGCCGACCTGACCGAGACGGGCAGCTCACTGCGAGCAAATAACCTGCGCGAGATCGCTACTATTTTAGAGTCAACCCCCCGGTTGCACGCCAGCAGAAAGTGCTGGGAAGATCCCTGGAAGAAAGAGAAGTTGCAAAATCTGTCTGTTTTGTTGCTGGGTGCCTTGCGGGCGGAAAATAAGGTAGGCTTAAAGATGAATGTTCCGGGGGACCGGCTGGATGACGTGCTGGCGATTCTCCCGGCCATGAAACATCCTACGGTCTCCCAGCTGGTCAATAGCGACTGGGTGGCTGTGGAAGTAATCCTGGATGAAAAGAAGGTTCGCGAGCTGGTGCCGGCGCTGAAAAAGGTCGGCGCCCAGGATATTATCGAATACCCTTTGAAAAAAGTCATACCCTAAGGGGGATAAGCGGAAAAAGGGTGCGCCGGGGCGGCAAGCCGGCGCAGAATCCGGTTAAAGGAGGGCAAGGCGATGATTCCCATCCGGGATAGTGTGCGTCCGCGGCGCAGACCGGTCGTCAACTGGACGATCATCGCGATTAATCTCCTGGTATTTTTTTATGGTCTTGGGCTTTCCAGGCAACAGTTGGAAGACGTTTATTTTCATTATGGGGTTATTCCCAGCGAGGTGTTTCATTTAATTAAAACCGGCGCTTCCCTGGAGCCTTTATTTTTACCTTTCCTTTCCGCCATGTTTCTTCACGGGGGATGGTTTCACGTCATCGGCAATATGTGGTACCTGTGGATATTCGGGGATAACGTGGAAGACCGCCTGGGCCACTTTCGCTATTTATTGTTTTATTTACTCGGGGGCATAATCGGGAGCATCGCGCACATCTTAACCAATCCGACTTCCCCGGTCCCGATCATTGGCGCCAGCGGGGCCATTGCCGGGGTGCTGGGCGGTTATTTCATCACCTTTCCCCGTTCCCGCGTGCTGGCCCTGGTGCCGGTCTTTTTCTTTCTGACGCTGATGGAGGTTCCGGCCGTGATCTACCTGGCCCTGTGGTTTGTGCTGCAGCTTTTTAACGGAACGCTGTCCCTGGGCGGAGTGGCAAACGCGGTCGCCTGGTGGGCCCACATCGGCGGCTTTGTAGCCGGGATGGTTTTGATTAAGTTGATGGCGCCCCGGCGGGTAAGGTATGATTCTTTCCGGTAGGGTCATAATAAGTTAAGTGCCTGGCACTTAACTTATTGCCGGCACATGGTGGGAACGAATGTTCTCATGAGGCACTCCCGAAGAAGGAGATTTTTGCGGTTGAATTTATCCTGGTCCGAGCAGGAAAGCCCGGGCCGGGGCGGCTTCCGCGCCGGTAAGTTTTAAGGGGGCGACAATTAAAAAGTAAACCCCGGCAGGAACTTCTTTTAAGCGCAGGCCCTCGATGAGCAGAATTTTTTTCTATTTTTATATACCATCATGCCCGGGTAAATAGCCATCGAAATGTCGTATATTTTCAACGGGTATCCCTCCCATCCCTTCCGGCAAAGGAAATGCCGCGGGGTTGGCGGCGTAATCGCGTTCTGCACCCTGCCAGCAGGCGGGCAAATCTTCTTTTCTTTCCCCGCATACCGGCCACCAGCGCAGTCCGTCGCGCCCCGGAAGTTCCCCGGCTTCCGCCGGCCCCCAGGTGCCGGCCGCGTAGTTGGGAAAAACGACGTCGTTTTGTTCCCGGGCGGCCGCCATTGGCTCCACAAATTCCCAGGCCAGCGCGACCTCCTCCCAGCTGGTAAAAAGGGTTGGGTCACCTTTCCATACGTCCAGCAAGAGACGTTCGTAGGCTTCGGGGGAGCCGGCGGCCAGCGCGCAGTTCTGGCAAAAGTCCATGGTGACGGGGATGATCCGGTTTTTCGTACCCGGTTTTTTTACGTTTAACTGCAAATAAATTCCTTCTAAGGGATCAACCCGGATGACCAGCAGATTGGGCGCGAGGGAGCCTTGTTCCTTAAAATACAGCACTTCCGGCAGAGAGCGAAACTGGACAAATATTTCCGTCCCTTTGACGGCCAGTCTTTTTCCCGTACGCAGGTAGAAAGGGACGCCGGCCCAGCGAAAATTTTCGATAAAGATTTTCGCCGCAATAAACGTTTCGGTATTGGAAAAAGGGCTGACTCCCTTTTCTTCCCGGTAGCCGGCCACCCGGATGTCGTTGATGATTCCCGGGCCGTACTGCCCGCGGACGACATTCCGGCGAAGATCAACCGGGGTAAGCGGCCGCAGCGTACGCAGCACTTTGATTTTTTCGGCCCGCACCGCTTCGGGGCGGAGAGAGCCGGGGGGCTCCATGGTCACCAGGGTTAAAAGCTGGAGCAGGTGGTTCTGGAACATGTCATTTAGAGCGCCCGCCTTTTCGTAGTAGGCGGCCCGTTCCCCCACGCCCAGCGTTTCGCTGACCGTGATTTGAATGTTGTGGACGTAATTTCTGTTCCAGAGGGGTTCAAAAAAGGCGTTGGCGAACCGGATAACGGCGATATTCTGGATCATCTCTTTGCCCAGGTAGTGGTCGATGCGGTAAATGTGCTCTTCGTCGAACACCTTCCGGATTTGCCTGTTTAATTCTTTGGCCGAAGCCAGATCCCGGCCGAAGGGTTTTTCAATCACCAGTCGTTGCCAGGCCGGGGGGTTGTTGGGCGCCAGGCCGGCCGTCGCCAGGTTGCCGGCGGCGGGTCCAAAATTTTCCGGGGCCACGGCCAGGTAAAAGATGCGGTTCCCGGCCGCCGCGAAGCGGTTGTCCAGTTCGCCGAGCAGCGTTTGGAGACAGCCGTAGCCGGCGCGGTCGTGCAGGTCCAGGGGCAGATAGAAAAAGCGCCGGGCGAAGGCGGACCAGGATTGCCCTCTTTTTACCGGGAAGCGTGCGTATTTCTGCAGATCCCGGAAAATCTCCTCCTGGAAAACGGCGTGGGTTTTTTCCCGCCGGGCCACACCCACCACGGCGAAGTTGTCCGGGAGGAGACCGTTCTGGTGCACGCCGTAGAGGGCGGGGTAAAGCTTGCGCCGGGCCAGGTCCCCGGTGGCCCCGAAAATCACCAGGATGCAGCCGGAATTATTTTTGGGCATGATCGAAACTCCCTGCTTTTTCCGCTTCGTGACCGCCGAATTCGTAGCGCAGAGCAGCCACTACTTTGCCGGCAAAGCTTTCTTCCTGCTCCGAGCGGTAGCGCATGAAAAGCGCGGCGGCGGTCACCGGCGCCGGCACCCCCAGGGCCAGGGCCGTTTCCACCGCCCACCGGCCCTCGCCGGAGGAATGGACGACCCCCTTGATTTTTTCCAGGCGCGCGTCTTTTGCCAGGGCCCTGGCGGTAAGTTCCATGAGCCAGCCGCGGATTACCGAACCGTGCTCCCAAACGCGGGCGATTTCCGGCAGGTTGAGCGGGAAGGGACCCCGGGCCAAAATTTCGAAGCCCTCCCCGATGGCCTGGAGCATTCCATATTCAATGCCGTTGTGCACCATCTTGACGAAATGGCCGCTCCCGGGGGGACCTGTGTGCAGATAGCCTCCGGGGACGCTGAGGTCCCGGAAAAGCGGCTTCAGGCGGGAAAAAACTTCCTCGGCGGCGCCGACCATGAGGCAGGCGCCGCGGCGCGCTCCTTCCGTTCCTCCGCTGGTGCCTGCGTCGACAAAATTGATCCCCTTCGCCTGGAGGTCGCGCGCCCGGCGCAGCGTGTCCCGGTAGTCCGAATTGCCCCCATCAATGATTGTGTCCCCCGGCGCCAGCAGCGGAACCAGCCCGGACAGCATTTCCTCCACGGGTGACCCGGCGGGAAGCATCAGCCAGATTACCCGCGGAGGGACCAGCCCGGCGACCAGTTCCGGCAGGCTGTAGGCTCCGCCAATTCCCCTGGTTTCCGCTTTTTTCGTTTTTTCCGGGGAGCGGTTATAGGCAACCACCCGGTGGCCCTTTTCAACCATGTTCAAGGCCAGGTTAAATCCCATTTTCCCCAGGCCGATCAGGCCGATTTCCAATGGAGCAGCCTCCTGTTCGCAATTTTTCCCTTGGTGAGATCGCCGCAAAGACGCAAGAACGAAAAGAATTAAGAAATAAATAAAGGCCCGGCGTTTATTTATTAGCTTGAGCGCCGGTCCTAAAGAACATACATAAAGAAAAACATTTTACCGCTTCCCTTTTAACTTTTTAATGTTCCGTCCACCAAAGGACTTTTCTGCTCGTTAGCCTAAAGACAATGTTCAATTCCAGGATAACATTTTCCCCTGTGCCTTTGGGCTTGTATACTTTGTGCCTCGATACCTATTTACCTTACCTGGCAAAAACGTGGTTGCCTATCCTCGTGACGATTGGCCGTGACCACACCCATTTGCTGGTCGCCTTGACCGGGTTCCAGTAGTAGAGCGCTCCGTTTGTGGGGTCCTTGCCGCTCAGAGCGTCTTGTGCCGCCCGGATGGATTCCTGCGTCAACGGCCTGGTGTACTGGCCGTTGGTTACCGCCTCAAAAGCGTCCGGCTCAAACACCACGCCGGAAACCGATTTAGGAAAATCGGGGCTTTGCAGACGGTTGACGATTACCGCACCAACTGCCACCTTGCCCTTATAGGGCTCATCCGCCGCTTCGCCTTCAATTACCCTGGCCATCAGGATTAAATCTGCTCTGCTAACGGAAGCGCCCCGGGAAACTTGTTCCTGGTTTTCTTGCCGCGCCAACGTTTTTTGTTCCGGTTGGCCGGCCGGGTGAAACAAGAGCAATGATGGACTTAATAGTACGATTGTTAATATTATGGTTAATGCCCTTAGGGCCTTTTCTTTTTGCTTAAACCAAAGAAAAAACGCCATGTTGCTCACCCCTTTTAAAGTAAAGTTCTCAGCATAGCGCTTGTTCAGTATAAATGATCATCTTTGCGGTTGTCAATCTGTAATATTTCCCAAGTTGGCTGTAGTTTTTTGCTATGTCAGGTAATAGCTGATCAGATAGAAAAGCGCTCCGAGAAAAGAGGTGAAAGGCAGTGTGCAAGCCCAGGCGGCCAGCATCCGGCCGACCGTGCGCCACTTTACGCTGGACCGGCCCTCGCCGGCGCCCACCCCCGTGATTGCTGAGGAAATGATGTGGGTGGTGCTGACCGGCAGGTGCAGGATTGTTGCCGACAGGATAGTCAGCGACGCGCTCAGGTCGGCGGCAAAGCCGTTTGCCGGCGCCAGCCGGGTAATGCCGTGGGCCAGAGTGCGGATGATTCGCCAGCCGCCCGCCGCCGTCCCCAGGGCCAGAAAAAGGGCGGAGGCGCTTTTCACCCAGAAGGGGACCTGGAGCGTTTCCTGGCCTCCGGAAATGACCAGGGCGAGGGTGATTACCCCCATGGTCTTTTGGGCGTCGTTGCTGCCGTGACTAAAGGCCTGGAGAGTGGCGGAGATTCTCTGCAGAAAAAGAAAACGGCGCTCCGAACGGGAACGGGAGAGGATTTGCAAGGAAAATAAAAGGTTAAAGCAGGTCATCACGCAAAACCCCGTCAAAAAGGCCAGCGGAGGAGATACAGCCAGAGCTAAAAACGCGTTTCCCAGCCCGGTCCGGTCCAGCACCCGGCTGCCGGCGGCCGCGTAGGCCGCCCCGGTTAAAGCGCCGAGCAGGGCATGGGAGGAGCTGCTGGGCAGCCCGCCGAGCCAGGTAGCCAGATTCCAGATAATCGCGGCCGCCAGGGTAGCCGCGATTATCTGCAGTCCGCTCTGGGCATCGAAAGGACGGATCAGGTTCCCGGCGATATTCTGGGCAACCCCGGTAAAGGCGAGGGCGCCCAGAAAATTCATCACTGCCGCCAGGAGCACGGCTGTTCGCGGAAGCAGGGCGCCCGTTGCGATGGCCGTGGCCACCGCATTGGCCGTATCGTGAAAACCGTTGATAAAGTCAAAGGCAAAGGCGAGCAGGATAACCAGGAACAGGCTCAAGACGATCTGGTCGGGCACCGGGTGCTTTCTCCCTTCCGGATTAAATCGCGGACCGCGAAAGATTTCTGCTCGCGGGCAAAATTTGAAAATGCTATAATTAATCATATTGACCTGGTAATTAATTCAGTACGGTCATGGGAGGTAAAAACATTTATGGTGAATAGTGGCACGGGGAAAAATGACATTGGGGATCCTTTTCCCGACTTCCTTGGGGTGGAAATTTTGGAGCTGAAAAATTAACCCGGCGCACAGGGGTGTACCGGGTGGAAATTACCAACGAACAGCAAGAAAAAATTGCCATTGCCCAGGGGCTGGTTTTCCGGCAGGGTTAAAGCAAGATTTGTTCATTGCCTTTCTCCCCATCCAGCTCCAGCAGGGTTTTTTGGACGTCCTGCAAGACGAAGGCGAAAAAATCGGGAAAGTCCGCGGAAACTATCTCGGCCGCCCGCAAAATTAATCCGGTTACCCGCTCCACGTCAATGTGAATCCGGTGCCGGGTGAACATCTGCACGTCGTAGCACGCGGCCAGGCTCCGGGCGCAAACCCGGGAAGTGTCAATGTAATTGGCAAAGTTATGCACGCGGCGGAAGAAAACACCGGGGTCGAGCTGATAAAAACGGCCCATCCGGCGGCTGATTTTTTCAATGAGCGGAGCGTTGGCAAAAGTTTTGACCAAAACTTCGCCGTAAGGGCCGGAACTGCCGATGTTCAATTCGATACCCATTTCGACGATGTTATGCGCTTTCCACCAGCCCATTTCCGGGGGCAGGTTGCACGCCTTGATTGTTTCTTCAACCAGGAGGCGGCCTTTTTCAAAGCAATACCCCCGTTCAAAGGAAAGGTATTTTTCGTCCCCGTAATAGTCCAGGCCCCTTGGGTCGATGCCGTGGGTGATTACTCCCCGGGCAAAGTTATAAAAATCCTCGTCTTCCCGGGAGGCAGCCAGCAACTCGGCGCCCCGGCCGTGGCTGGCCAGCCGGTTTGGACACACACCCGCGGCTATGTCGGGAAAAATGCTGCCCAGCGCCAGCGCGTCGGGAAGAAAGCCCAGAACTTTTTCGGCGAAAAATACGTGGGTTTGCGGGTACATTTTCGTTTCCTTGCTTGTCTTTTTGCCGGCCTTGCTTACCTTACCGTCTAAAAGGACTGTTCCTTTGATCGATTGGGATCGTTCCGCTGCGTAGTTGCGGGGTCTTTTTATTCTGACTTTACGCCTTTGTGCCTTTTAAAACTTTGCTGCCTGAGTATTAAGTTCTCCCTGAATCAGCCGGGCTCCTTCTTTTTGGGCCTGACCTTTTTATTTAAATAAACCATAGACGGCCAGGACCAGGGCCAGCACAACGGTTGCGGCCAGGCCGCCGCAAAAAATCCAAAAGCGCCTTTCCAATTGGGTAAGACGTAACTCGGTCTGCTGAAAGCGTTGTTCCGTCGGGACAACCAGTTTTTCCTGAATGGCTCCGGCCAGTGATTTAACGACGGTGGATTTTTCAGCTTGCGGGGTCATCGTGTTCCCCTCCCTTGACGTTATTAATGGCGTCACGCAGGGCGGCGAGCATTACCACGGGGCTTTCCTCAATTTTTTGTTCAAGGCAGGTGATTTTTTCCTGCAGGGATTGAATGGCCAGCGCCAGCTCCTTGTTTTCATCCTTGATGGGTTGGAGCATTTTGTTTTTTAAACCTGTCAATACTTCCCTGATTAATTCTTGAACGGCTTCTTCTTTCATTGTTTCCCCTCCATTTTAGATTTCGTTTAGCACGCGCCGGATTAGTTTCAGCATGGTCACCATTTCCTGCTGGATAATCTGTCCCACTTCTTTCTCGAATTCCGTGACCAGGTTGCGCTTAATTTCCGTGCCGGTATCGGTGCTTACTTCCCGGATGATTTTTCTTAACCGTTCATCTAAAAGCCTGGCGTTTTCCATAATCAAATGACCTCCTTTCCATGGTGGAAATTATTTCTTGAATCCGGCGCAAGACCTTTTCAAAACCACCGTCGCGGCCGTTTAAAGCGGCCAGGGAAGAGACCAGAAACAGCGGCGGGTTCGGCAGGAAAGAAGTTAACTGCCGGCGGACGAAGTTTGCTGCCCTTTCCCGCTCCAGCGCGGTCAGGGTATCCGCGAAATTGATCAAAAAGAGTACCCTGCCCGCCTTGGCCAGGTGACCGACCCTGCCCGCGACGTTTTCCCAAACTTCCTTTTGATAGGGTGCCGAGATGAGTTGTTTACCGTGGATAAAGACCAGCAGAAGACTGCTCTCACTCAGCGCTTTCAAGCAGGTCTGGCGGTGCTGGGCAAAAACCGAATCGATACCGGGCGTGTCAAGAAAAGTAGCCAGTTTAAAAAATTCCGCCGGATGGTAAATATCCACCGCTTCCAGGAAAAAGTTTAACGGGCCGGTCAACAAATGGTGGAATTCCTCTCGTTCGCGTTCGAGATGAAAGATGAGGTGGGCAGCCTGTTTGAAGGTAAGCCTGACCGCCGTCACGACGCCGTTCTTTTGCAAATTCTTTTGCAGGTGGGAAGGAGCAAGAAGCAACGCCCGGGTTTCCATCAACCTGTTCACTAATTCCTGTTTAGTTGTTTTCTGGTACCTTCCCTTAATGGCCACTTCTATTCCGGTTATTTGCGGAACGCTTTCTTCCTCGGTCAAATATTGGCAGAGGACGTTTGTTTCCTCCCGTTTAAAGCTTCCCTTGCCTTTTCCGGGCTCCCAAATATCTAAGGTAAGTTGCCTGGGAAAATAAGCCACGGCAATTTTTTCCGGTCCGTAATGCAGGCGCGTCAGATAACTGGTTGTCGGTTTATCCTCGGCCGGTAAAATGGCTTCCTTCATTATGGCGTTGAAAAAGGTGGACTTGCCGGAGGAAAATGGTCCCCAGGCCGTCACGACGAATTTTTCGGGAGAGGCCGGCGGTAATTTCAAGAGGTTTTCCGGACCGATCGCAAGATGTTTGCGGAAGCCGTAATGTTTGCCGGTTTCCGGGCGGCCGGCCCCGGAAAGTGGCGCTTTCTGAAGGATCCGCCGGTTATTTTCCGCCAGGGCGGCGTTGACCGTTTTTTGTTTTCTAAGCTCGTTGATTGCTTGCTTAAAAGCCAGAATTCGCCCGGCCTTTTCTTTGATTAACCAGAAGTTGAGCAGAAAATCGGGTTCCCCCGGGAGAACGGACAATTTCGCCAGCATTTCGGGAAGAAGCGAGTCTTCCTGGCGCAGGTGCCCTTCAATTTGGGAAAATACATCTTCAATTAGTTTCTCCTGTAAAAAAACGCCCAGAGCACTTATACTTGCCTGATCACGGGTATTGAGCGTATGGACGGGTATTTGCGCGCCGAATAACTCCCTTAAGGCAGCCCTGGTGCTGGCCAGGGAGGTGCCGTCTGGCTGACCGGCGTTGCAGTTTAGCCAGAAAGAAAGCGCCCTGTAGCTGTTTTGGCCAAGAAGTTCCTTTAGCTTTTGCAAAAAATGCCGGTCGCAAATCTGGATACCGCGCTGGTGGAAAAGGTAGATGATTTGCCCGGCATCGGCAAAGATTTGTTCCAAGACGGAAGAATGCTCCCAAACCGGTGAGTCGACCCCCGGCGTATCGACCAGGTGGCATAGTTTAAGTAAGCGGTGGTTGAGCGTCACCTCCACTTTTTCTGGCTTTAGCCGGGAATGCCTGGTTTTTAAGGCATAAGTTAATTCCCGCGGGTCGGCAAGGTACCAAAGTCGCTCTTTAGTCCATAGTTTGGCCATAAACTTTGTTCCGTGGGTATAAAAAACCGGGCAAGGGGTGTTCAACTGAAATGCCGGATTGTTTTGGAGCAGGCTGTTTACGAGCGTCGTCTTGCCCGTGTTCAGGCAGCCGCCGACCACTATCTTTGGCCGGGCAAAATCTTCCTGGTAATTTTCGATTAGTTGCCTGGCCTGCTGAATAAAGAATGTTTCTTTTCCAGTCGAAGGGTTTTTGGGAATTTGCATAAACTAACCACCTGCTTTATGTGAAAAATATCCTTGAACAGGTATTTATTAGCAGGATATTAAGAAGTATTAAAAAATATGACCACGAAAAAGATGAAATTTAGCGAAAATCCCCGTGGGTGAGAGGTGAAATTGATTTCTGCCGCGTATTGGGGGAGGCTTTACAGAAGGAGTAAAATTGGCTAAGATATATAGAAAAAAAGTGGCTAAAGGGGGGGAGAACAGGATGCTGAATTCAGCAGCTATTCATCGCAACGTCCGGGAGCGCTCTGATGCCGCCAGTGTTTTTGAACGGGTTTTGAAATGTTTAATTTTCGTTGCCGGCCCGGCGGTTGTTTACCTGCTTGGCGGGTGGATTATCGGCCTTCCCTTTTTAAGATGAGTTTGCCCGGTAGAAAACGCAATCATCCAAACTAAAGCGCTAATAAGGTCATGTTCGCAAATACCCCTTGCGCGTCGCGCCGGTGTTGCGCGATTCCGCGGGTTCCGGCTTGAAATTACTGCCGTCCGGGTGCTGGCTGGCACTCTATTTTTTTAGTACCTCCAAAGGGTGCTTGGCCCGGCGGTCGTATTCCTGGACCTGGGTAAAAAAATTAATCAGGAACCGGCGCATTTCTTCATCCCTGGCTACCGGCGGCCGGCGCAGGTGCCTGATCAGCAGGATGATGGACTTCAGGTGCTCGATTAATGCTTTGTCCGCACTGCCCGCAACCTCCATGCTCCTGATTTTCTCGGCACAGGCCTGGCTGATTTCCGGAATTGTTTTATCCTGCAAATTCAACAAAAAGGCTTTTAAGTTCTCCAGGTCGGGAGTCATGGGCGCACGATCCTTCCTTATTCTTGTGTTTTGAAGAATTAGATTTATTAAATTCTACCCTTTGTAAAAAATTCCTGCCCGGGATGCAAAACTATCTTTGCGGTGGGCAGGAAGGGAAAGTTCATTTTTGGCAGGACGGAAAACCGGGAGGAGGGAAAAACTTGACAGGGAAAACAAAAGAAGTTATAATGCAACTAAACTATACTATCTGAGTATATATTTAATCAGGGGAGCAACTTTCGTGCAGTTAAATCAGGCAACCGACTATGCTTTTCGAGCTGTGTTACACCTGGCCGGTTCGGCTCCCGGCGAAGTGGTGACCGCCCAGGAAATTGCCAGGAGAGAAAAAGTTCCGTTGCGATTTTTGCTTAAAATCATGCGTTCCCTGGTCGAGGCCGGCATAGTCAAGTCGGTGCGCGGCGTGACGGGCGGCTACGCGCTGGCCCGGCCGCCCGGCAAAATCACCCTTTTGGATGTCGTCGAGGCGGTCGAGGGGCCGGTGCGCCTTAACCGTTGCCTGATCGATCAGGAATACTGTACCAAACGCTGGGCAAACCGCTGTCCTGTGCACCAGATCCTGGAGGTCATTCAGAACGCCGTAATTCAGGAACTTGCCCGCCGCAATTTTGCAGAGCTTGCGCAAAAAGCCTAGATAAAGGGTCTAATTAGTGGAGCGAAAAAGAGTTTTATTAAAGAAAAGTATACTAAACCGGTATAGTATTGCTGTTTATTTAACTTTTCACCAAAAGGGGGTGTGTGTCTGGAAACCACGTCAGATCACTGGCGACTTTTTTAGGACAACTGGGAGTTGCCAATCCTATTATTTTTTCGTGAATAAGGAGGGAGATTTATGGAAGCGCTTTTGCTTTCCCGCTGGCAGTTTGCCGTTACCTCGGTGTACCACTTCCTGTTCGTTCCCCTGACCCTGGGTCTTTCGGTCCTGGTGGCCGTCATGGAAACTGTCTACGTGCGGACGGGAAACGAGACCTATAAGCAGATGGCCCGGTTTTGGGGAAAGCTTTTCGTGATCAATTTCGCCATGGGGGTAGTTACCGGCATCGTGCAGGAATTTCATTTCGGGATGAACTGGTCGGAGTATTCCCGGTTCGTCGGGGACGTTTTCGGGGCCCCCCTGGCGGTGGAAGCGTTGGCCGCCTTTTTCCTGGAGTCCACCTTTCTGGGCGTCTGGATCTTCGGTTGGGATAAGTTGCCCAAGACTTTGCACGCCGCCTCCATCTGGCTGGTGGCCCTGGCTTCAAATCTTTCGGCGTTCTGGATTCTCGTAGCCAATTCCTTTATGCAGGAGCCGGTGGGTTACGTCGTGCGCAACGGCCGGGCGGAAATGACCGATTTTCTGGCCCTGCTCACCAACCCGCACGTACTCTACCAGTTTCCCCACACGGTGCTGGCCGGCTTTGCCACGGCCGCCTTTTTCGTGATGGGAATCAGCGCCTATTATCTTTTGCGCAAAGCCAATCCTGACTTTTTCCGCCGTTCCTTCCGGCTTGCTTTACCGGTAGGCGCCGTTTGCATCTTGCTGGTCATGGCGGTGGGTCATTTTCAGGGTCAGCACCTGGTTAAGTCCCAGCCGATGAAGATGGCGGCAGCCGAGGCCCTCTGGGAAAGTGCCGAACAGGCCCCTTTGAACCTGGTGGCCTTGATTGACGAAAAGCAGCAAACCAACCCCTTGGAGATCAGCATACCCGGCCTGGGAAGCTTTTTGGCGGTCAACACCTTCCGGGGCGAGGTAAAAGGAATCAAGGACATTCAGGCCGCGTACGCAGAAAAGTACGGCCCTGGCAATTACATCCCGCCGGTAACCCCTGTTTTCTGGAGCTTTCGCGTCATGGTGGCCGCCGGCTTATGGTTGCTTGTCCTTGCTTTCTCAGCCCTGTACTTCTGGCGAAAGGGGCGGTTGGAAGAAAAGCCGCTGGTACTTAAAGCGTTGCTCTGGAGCATTCCCGTTCCTTATCTGGCCAACACCGCGGGCTGGTATCTGGCCGAGGTGGGCCGCCAGCCCTGGATCGTCTACGGGCTCCAGCGGGTGGAAGAGGCCGTTTCACCGGTAGTTTCGGCCGGCGCCGTGCTGACTACTCTGGTTGTTTTCACCCTCCTTCTGGGAGCCCTGGCGGCAGTAGACGGATACTTAATGTACCGGGTTGTTAAGCAGGGGCCTGAAGAAGCACTGCTGGCCCCAGCGGCAGAAAAACCCGAGGGGGTGTCTTTATGGACTTAAATGTGCTCTGGTTTATCCTGATTGCCGTCCTGTTTACCGGTTATTTCTTTTTGGAAGGATTTGATTACGGAGTGGGGATATTGCTGCCCTTCCTGGGGCGCAGCGACATCGAGCGCCGGGTGCTGCTCAACTCCATCGGCCCCTTTTGGGACGGCAACGAGGTGTGGCTGCTCACGGCCGGCGGAGCCATCTTTGCCGCCTTTCCGCACTGGTACGCCACCCTCTTCAGCGGTTTTTACCTGGCCCTATTTTTGATGTTGGTGGCGCTGATCGGGCGGGGGGCAGCCCTGGAGTTCCGCAGTAAAGACGACCGCCCTTTCTGGCGCAGCCTGTGGGACTGGGTTATGTTCGGGGGAAGCCTGGTGCCGGCGCTCTTGTGGGGCGTGGCCGTAACCAACCTTGTGCAGGGGGTGCCGATTAACGGCCAGATGCAATATACAGGCACTTTCTTTGACCTCCTTTCGCCCTACACCCTGGCTGGCGGCCTGGCCATCCTTTTACTCTTTGCGTTTCACGGCGCCCTTTTCCTGACGCTGAAAACAGAGGAGGATTTGGCTGCCCGGTCCCGCAGCCTGGGCCTGAAGTTGGGCGTTTTAGCGGTGGGTGCCCTTTTCCTCCTGGTGGTTTTAAGTTACCTGCAAACCGACGTGATGGACCGGGCGGGGACGGCCTTGCTTTTCTGGGGGGCGGGGACGGCTCTGCTGGCTGCCTGCGGATTCTTGCGGGCGGGCCGGTGCGGCTGGGCTTTTGTAAGCAGCGGGCTGGCCATTGTTTTCACTACGGCGGCTTTCTTTGGCGGGCTCTTCCCCCGGGTGATGGTTTCCAGCCTTCACCCAGAGTGGAGTCTGACCGTCTATAACGCCGCTTCCAGCCCTTATACCTTAAAGGTAATGACTGTCATCGCCCTTACCCTGGTGCCCGTCGTGCTCCTTTACCAGGGCTGGACCTACTGGGTTTTCCGTCGGCGCGTCAGCGCCAGGCGCCTGGAATATTGAAGCCTGGGGAAAATGAATATTCGTTCCGGACGAGCGGAGCATGCCTTGCCGCTTGCCTTGGTATGGTTGGGGGAAAAGATGAAGTATGGTAGAAAAACGTCTGCTGCGCGAGGCAAAAACAGTGCGCCTTGCCCTGGCCCTGGCGGTGGGTGCGGGTCTGGGGGCCGGCCTGCTGGCGGTGCTGCAGGCCGGCTGCCTGGCCCGGGTGGTGGACGGGGTTTTCCTCGGGGGCCGGGATCTGGACGGGGTGCGCACCTGGCTTTGGGCCCTGTTGGGGATAATCTTGTTGCGTGCGGTGTTGACCTGGGCGGGTGAAGTGGCGGCTTTCCGGGGCGCTGCCCGGATCAAACACGATTTACGCCGGCGGCTTGTAAAGCACCTCTTCACTTTAGGTCCGGTGTCCGTGCGGGAGGAGCGAACCGGGGAACTGGTCAACCTCCTGGTGGAAGGGGTGGAAGCTGTGGCGGTCTACTTCGCCCGTTACCTGCCGCAGCTTGCCTTAGCCGCCCTGGTTCCCCTGGTGGTGGTTGGTTTTGTTTTTCCCCTGGATTTAACTTCCGGGTTGATCCTTATTTTTACTGCTCCGCTAATTCCCCTGTTCATGTATCTAGTCAGCGGTTGGGCCCAGATTTTGAACCGGCGGCAGTGGGAAAATTTAAGCCGGATGAGCGCCCACTTCCTGGATGTTTTGCAGGGGCTCACCACTTTGAAAATCTTTGGTCAAAGCAAAACCCAGGCGGAAGTGATTGCCCGGATCAGCGATCGTTTTCGGGACACCACCCTGGGTGTGCTCCGGGTAGCCTTTCTCTCGGCCCTGGCCCTGGAATTTTTGGCCACCATCAGTACCGCCCTGGTGGCGGTTGGGGTAGGCCTGCGCCTGGTGTACGGCCGCATCCCTTTTGAACACGCCCTTTTCCTGCTGATCCTGGCCCCGGAGTTCTACCTTCCTTTGCGGCTTCTGGGGAGCCATTTCCACGCCGGACTGGCCGGGGTCAGCGCCGCCGGGCGCATCTTTGCCCTGCTTGAAGCGCCTCTTCCCGAGCGTGTGCCGCCCCGGGGGGAAGCAGTTCCGTCGCTTGCGGGCGAATTTCAAATCGTCTTTGACGACGTGCATTACGCCTACGCGGGTGGCGACCGGCCGGCCCTGCAAGGAGCTTCCTTTAGGCTGAGCAGCGGGGAGCGGGTAGCTCTCGTGGGACCCAGCGGAGCAGGGAAAAGCACCATCGTAAATTTGCTTTTGCGTTTCGCGGAGCCCGACCGGGGTAAAATTACGGTCAATGGGGTTCCCCTGGGGAATGTACCGCCGGAGGAATGGCGCCGGTACGTGGCCCTGGTGCCCCAGCGTCCTTACCTTTTTTCCGGAACGATTGCCGACAACATTCGCCTGGGGCGCCCGGAGGCCTCCCTGGATGAAGTGGTGGCGGCCGCCAGGCGGGCTGGAGCCCACGGGTTTATCAGGAACCTTCCCCTGGGGTACGAGACGTTCGTCGGGGAGAAAGGGCTGCGTTTAAGCGGCGGCCAGGCCCAACTCGTGGCCGTCGCCCGGGCTTTTCTAAAAGACGCGCCCTTACTGATTTTGGATGAAGTCACGGCAAATCTGGATTTTGCCGCCGAGGAAATATTGCACCGGGTGCTTGAACGCTTGATGGAGGGGCGTACTGTACTGGTGATCGCCCACCGCCTGACCACCGTTTACCGGGCCCACCGTATTCTGGTGCTGGAAAAGGGCCGGGTGGTTGAAGCAGGCCGACACCAAGAGCTGATGAATCAGCAGGGGGCTTACCGCCGCCTGGTTGCAGCTTTCGGGGGTGGCCAATGAAATATCTTCTTTTCCTTTTGGAAATAATTGTTCCTTCCTGGCCTTGGGTGCTTTTGGCGGTCTTTCTGGGCTTTTTCGCCGCGGGGAGTACCGTCGGACTGATGGCTACAGCGGCTTTGCTCATTTCCGGCGCGGCGTTGCATCCCCCGGTAGCCGGGCTGATCATACCCATTGTAGGAGTGCGTTTTTTCGGCCTTTCCCGGGCAGTGTTCCGCTACCTGGAGCGATATGTGGCCCACGACGCGGTCTTTCGGGTGCTAAGGGAAATCCGGGTCCGGCTCTACACGGCTCTTGAACCTTTGGCCCCGGCCCGGCTGACGGACCACCACAGCGGGGACCTTTTAAGCCGCCTGGTGACGGACATTGAGACCCTGCAGAACTTTTCCCTGCGGGTGGTGGCGCCGCCGTTGGTAGCTCTGCTGGTGCTGGCCGGGACGGCTTTCTTTTTAGTCTGGTTTGAACCTGTGCTGGTGCTTGCCCTGCTGGGATTTTTCATCGCGGGTGGGGTGGCGGTGCCTTTGCTCGCCAGGAGCCTGGGCCGGGGGGTAGGCCGGCGGATGATTGAGGTCAGGGGAATTCTTAACGCCCACCTGGTGGATACCGTCCAGGGAATGAGCGAAATCATTGCCTTCGGCCAGGACGGGCGGCAACAGGAACGCATAGGGGCGTTGAGCCGGGAATTGCTTCGCCTGCAGGGACGGGCGGCCGGCGTCAGTGCCCTTTCCAACGCGGCTACCGGCCTGGCCATGAATCTTGCCTTGTGGTCGGTCCTCCTGCTGACTGTTCCTCTGGTGAGCCGGGAGGAGCTGGACGGCGTCTACCTGGCCATGCTGGCCCTGGGAGCCCAGAGCAGCTTTGAAGTGCTCCCGCCCCTCCCCATGGTATTTCACTACCTGGAAGAGAGCCTGGCGGCAGGAAAGAGGGTGCTGGCCCTTTTCGGTGCTGAAGCGGCAGTGCAGGTTCCGCCCGGCTTTTCCCCGGTGCCTGCCGGTTGCTCCACCGGTTGCGACTTGCGCGTTGAGGGTTTGCGTTTTCGCTATGGTCCGGATGAGCCCTACGTCCTGGACGGAGTGGACTTCGTTCTCCCGGCGGGGGGTCGCCTGGCTGTCGTCGGCCCCAACGGGGCCGGGAAAAGCACCCTGGTTAACCTTCTCTCGCGCTTTTGGGATTACCAGGAGGGAGCCATTTACCTGGGCGGGCACGAGCTCAAGGCCTATAACCCCGAGGACGTGCGGGGGCTCATCAGTGTGGTTACCCAGCGCACCTATCTTTTTAACACCACCGTCAGGGAAAATCTCTTGCTGGCCAGGCCCCGGGCGACCAGAGAAGAACTCATTAGGGCGGCCCGGGAAGCGCAGATTCACGATTTTATCGAGAGCCTGCCCCGGGGATACGACACCTACATCGGGGAGGGGGGCGGCAAACTTTCCGGCGGTCAGCGACAGCGCCTGGCCATTGCCCGGGCATTCCTGAAAAACGCGCCCTTTCTGATATTGGACGAAGCTACTGCTGATCTTGATCCAATTACTGAACGGGAGCTGCTGCAGGCCATCTACCGCCTTATGCAGGGGAGGACCACCCTGGTCATCACCCACCGCCTGGTGGGTCTGGAGGCAATGGACGAAATTCTCGTTCTCGAAGGGGGCCGGGTGGTGGAGCGGGGGCGGCACGCGACCCTTTTGCAGCGGGGAGGGTTCTATCGCCGTATGTGGGAACTGCAGCAGGAGATGCTGTTATCAGCAATACCCGACGGAAATTCCATGGACAGACGCTTCCAGGCCCTTTCCCCGCTGGCTTAATGGAAAAAGCTGGGGAGAGTCAGGATGATTTCCAGTAAAAAGAGCAGGACAATGGCCAGTTCCAGCAGCATCGACTGCTGGTTTACCAGCCGGTTGCTCAAAAAAGAGTAGTTTTGCATGATTACCGAGCTTTTTTGCTGAATGCTCTCCATCCAGGCTCTGGTTCGAAAAATGGCGAGGGCGGCACCGTATATGCGGGCGTAAAAGACATCCTCGGTAACCTTTAAAGAATTCTGGATCTTTTCCGTAATTTCGTTGATTTCGACAACCAGTTCCATCAGTTTATTCATAATCTGTCTGTATTGACCCAGGCGCCTGAACTGGGTAACCGCTTCCGCTTCTTCGATGGCGTCGTACATTTTGGTCATTTCTTCACTTAGGAGGCTGTCGTAGTAGCGTAATTCCAGCAACTGGGTGAGGGCAAATTCCAGCAAGTCGGGGATGTCGAAACTACCTGTGTTATCGTAAACGAGCGCGGAACTCCAGGTAATGATCGTGAGGTCTTCCTCGCCATAAGTAAAGGTATGCTGGAGTGTTTCCCTGCGCACCTGCTGACTGACGGGTTCATTCTCGCCCAAAAGAAGCGGAACCGGGTCCCATTCTTTCTGCCACTGGCGAAAATAAAACAGGAGGTAGTCTTCTTCAAAGCCCCGGTAACCCGGCCTGATCATTGTTTGCGCCAGGGCTTCCCTTACTTCGTCCCGCTTGTTCACGAACAAATATTCGAGGTCTTCCGTATCGGAAAGATATACGGCCAGGTCGCGGATTTTTTCGTAGGTGCATGAGCCGCTGAGCAGAATACGCATAATAATGCTGATTACACCTAAATCGTATACTTTGGCGATAAATTTTACCGGGTAGCGCTCTTTGCAGATGAGGATATCTTCTTCACCCAGTTCCACCGTGACGGGCGGGTTGGGGATGTGGATGGATTTAGGGCGAATGCGGGACAGTCTTAGCCTGGCGGTGGGCTTGCTTTCCGCTAAAATTTTTTCCACCAGATGGAGCTGAATCTCTTCGGCTACATCGTAGAGGCGGTACAACCAGATTGCATTTGCCATCGTGTCCATTCCTTCCGTTTAATATATTTTAACAAAGGGCCACAAAAAATTCCATGCCCATACGGAAAGTGACTTGACGGTTTCGCCCTGATTTACTAAGATCAGGATAACAATTTTAAGCGATGGGGGAAATAGTTTGCGATGAAAGATTTAATTATTATCGGTGGCGGCCCGGCCGGTTTAACCGCCGGGATTTATGCCGGCCGGGCAAAGCTGGACGTGCTTTTGCTGGAGAGGGGAGCGCCCGGGGGGTTGGCCAGCAGCACGGAAATGATTGAGAATTACCCCGGCTTTCCCGAGGGGATCGGGGGGGCCGAATTAATGGCGCAGATGCTGGCCCAGGCGCAGCGTTTCGGATTGGCCGTGCAAAGCGCCAGCGCGGAGGAAATAAGTTGCTCCGACAGGCATTTTGTGGTTAAAACGGAAGACGGGGTTTTGCAGAGCCGGGCGGTAATTCTGGCGACCGGGGCCGAACACCAGCTTTTGCACGTTCCGGGCGAAAAAGAGCTTCTGGGGCGGGGGGTTTCCTATTGCGCCACCTGTGACGGCGCCTTTTTCCGGGGAAAAACGGTGGCTGTGGTGGGCGGCGGGGATGCCGCGGCTGAAGAAGCAATTTTTTTAACCAGGTTTGCCCAAAAAGTCCTCCTTATTCACCGCCGCGGGGAGTTACGGGCCACCAAAATTGTTCAGCAGAAGGCCATGGCCAATCCCCAGATTGAATTTGTCTGGCACAGTATAGTGGAGGAGATTCTCGGGGAGTCCGCCGTGCAAGGAGTCCGCGTCAAAGACGTGCGCACGGGCGAGACCCGCGTCCTCGCTGTGGATGGCGTATTTATTTATATCGGGCAAAGACCGGCCTCCCGTCTGGTGGAGGAACTGGCGGAACTGGATGAGCGCGGATACGTCATTACCGACGATAAAATGCAGACCAGTTGTCCCGGTCTTTTTGCCGCCGGGGACGTGCGCAAAAAGCTGTTGCGACAGGTGGTTACCGCGGTGGCCGACGGCGCGATTGCTGCCGTGGCGGCGGAAAAACATATCGAGGAACTTAAAGCGTTGGAAAAGGCCGGTGCCTGAGGGGACAAGGAGTTAACTCTTCCCGGATGATTGAGAAAAAAGAAAATGCTGTATCTTTTTCGATACAGCGGAGAAAGGGAGAGGAGATTAGGTTGTTATCAAAGCTCGTTGTTTTTATTATATCCGGCACCTCGCTGATGAAAAGAGATTTTCCTTAAGTGGTTGAATTTTATCCTTAACCGGGCATATAAAGCCGTTAGAGCACCCCGGACACCCTCCGGCAGCGTTTTTGATTTGGCCGGTTACCGTTAGGTTTTGTTTTATAACGGTTTAACCCCCGATAAAGTCCTTTGAGGGAATCTTCTAAATATTTAATCTGTACCGGAATTGCAGGATATTTGCTAACCGGCGGAGAATTCGTAAGGCAGTGTCGGCGGAAGACGCAACAATAATTTGGAGGTGCAGGGGGTGCAGGATTTACTTCAACGATTTTGGGCCGGGGAACCCCGGGCGCTGGCCCGCCTTATTTCCATTCTGGAAAATGAGGAATCCGGTCGTGACGAATTAATGCGCCAGCTTTTTACAAAGACGGGGCGGGCGTACATCCTGGGCGTGACGGGATCTCCGGGTACAGGGAAAAGCTCGCTGGTGGATCGCCTGACAGCTTTACTCCGGAAGCAAGCCTTAAGGGTCGGGATCGTGGCCGTCGATCCGACCAGCCCGTTTTCCGGCGGCGCTCTATTGGGCGACCGGATCCGCATGCAGGAGCATGCCGTGGATCAGGGCGTTTTTATCCGCAGTATGGGCACGCGGGGCAGCCTGGGCGGATTGGCCCACACCACGAAAGAAGTGGTCAAAGCCATGGACGCCTTTGGCTTCGACTGGGTGATCGTGGAAACGGTGGGCGTCGGCCAGGCGGAACTGGATATAATGCACGTGGCGGATTCGGTGATTGTCGTGCTAACCCCCGGGGCGGGCGATTCCATTCAGACAATCAAGGCGGGGATTATGGAAATTGCCGATATTTTTGCGGTTAATAAAAGCGACTTGCCCGGGGCGGATAAAGTGGCCCTGGAAGTGGAGATGATGCTCGATCTGCACTCGCCTGCGGTGCCCTGGCGTCCGCCGGTAATCAAAACTTCGACCATAAGCGGAGCCGGTCTCGAAGACTTATTGTCCGCCATTGAAAAACACCGGGCTTATCTGGTAGCCGGGGGCCTTTTCCAAAAACGACGGGAAGAGCGCCTGCGCTCGGAAACCTTAGAAATTTTGGATCGCCAGTGGCAGCGGTTGGTTCGTAAGGAGCTGAAACTGTCGGAGGAAGTAAATGATTTATTGGAAGCAGTCGTCAAAAGGAAGATCGATCCCTATACAGCGGCCGCCTCAATTTTAAATTACGTCGTAGCGAATTCGAGTCTGCGAAACGAAAGCAAAGCCGGCGCGTTTTCTTAAAAAGGAGCGGTCCCGGCAAAAGGTGGAAATTTATTGAAGCTGCCCATTTTCTACCGGGGCAGCTTCTTTTTTTGTAACAAGATCAGGCAACGGTACATATCCTAAAACAGAAACTTTCCATCCGGGGAAAAATTTAAAAACATCGAAAGGAGGAACTTGAAATGCCGGATATACTTGAAAAGCAAGGGGAGGTTACCACTAAAGCCACCACCACAACGGAAGTTTTTGCCGGTGTTTTCCTAATTCTGGTCGGGCTCTTATTGATCAGGATATTTGGTGCTTTCTTTGCGGGGGCCGTGGTTACCCTGGTGGGCTTGTTTGTCCTTGCCTTTTAAAGGCAAAAATTGCCGTTTTCAGAAGTGTTTAAAGCCAAAGGGGCTACACCTTTGTGTAGCCCTTTCCTCTAAATTTTAAATTAAGGATGTGGGAAGACATGAAGGTTCCTGCAAATAACTTGCTTCAAGAAGCTTTGCAGCGCCTCCTGGAAAGGCTGGAAACCGTGCAAGCGGAAACCGACGCAAGGCTGGAAGATGCTGCGAAAGTAGCCGCCAGCCTGGATAAATTAGCCGAAGTGGTGGCAAACCTGGAGCTCCAACGCAGCCAGGAAAACAAGTTGCTGAGTAAACTGGAAAACCTTGCCCGGCAACTAGCGAATTTAGATCGTGAAAAGAAGGAAAAAGTGCCTAAAAAAGGATTTGAACGTTCTCTGCGCTTTTTCGTTGCCGGGACAAAAACCGTTGGGCAGATCATGGAAGTGATTGCCAATAGTGTGCAGATCATGATGGATTCAATTGCTCAGGCAATTAACGAGTTGCGGACATTGTCTTCCGAAAAAGCTTCTTAAAAGAGGTAGTGGCTGAAAAGCCACACATTAAAAGCCAGGGGATGTTTCTTATGTTTCGGAGAAAAAAAGATCTTTACCAAAAAATAATCATTTTTAAAGAGCCCGCAATTGAAAAAAGAGACCTGCATTCTGGATACAAAACCTTGTTGTTTGCCCACGGAGCATTTCAAGTGGAACCACTTCCTTTAATCAATGGAGCGCTTTGCTTTTTTGAGCAACCAGTTGATTTTGATCAATTGGCCCGGTTGGAGGAAGTTCTTTCCGTAGAGGATAATTTAAAGGTTAAATTATATCCGGTTTTTGAAAAATCGAAGAGCCTGGTTTTTGACCAGCATCAACGTCAGATTGTTCCCTGGGGGGTTCAGCGCATTGGCGCTCCCGAAGCCTGGCCTGTTTCCCGGGGTGAAGGAGTAAAAGTGGGGATTTTGGATACCGGCGTGGATTTTTCCCACCCGGACTTAAAAGTTAATTTTAAAGGTGGAATAAATTTACTGTCACCGCAAAGCCCGCCTTTAGACGATAACGGCCACGGGACCCACGTGGCCGGGATTATTGCCGCCGTAGACAACGGTTTTGGTATCCTGGGAGCATCCCCTGGCGTCCACCTTTTTGCGGTGAAAGCATTGAACGCCGCTGGGGAAGGGTATTTTTCCGACGTTATCCGCGGGCTGGACTGGTGTATGCAGAATGGCCCGGAAATAATCAACCTTAGCTTTGGTTCCGATCAACCAAGCCAGGCTTTGCACGCAGCGGTAAAAAAAGTTGTTGCCGCCGGAAAAATCATCGTCGCTGCGGCCGGAAACGACGGCACATACCAGTCCGTGGATTATCCCGCCGCTTATCCGGAGGTCGTTGCCGTGGGCGCAACCGACGAGTTTGACCAGATCCCTCCTTTTACCAGCCGCGGGCCGGAATTAAATCTGGTTGCGCCCGGTTCCAATATCCTTTCCACCACCTTAAAAGGATTTTTTAAACGGCAGAGCGGCACTTCCATGGCCGCTCCGTTCGTAGCCGGGGCGCTGGCCATTTTAAAACGTCTGAACGGGCAAGCGGGTTTTGAGGAGATTTTAAAAATCCTGCAGGCAACGGCGGAGAAATTACCCGGATATGGCCGGGATGAGCAGGGAGCCGGGCTGGTGAGGGTGGATCGGGCGATTTCCATGCTCTCCCGAAGCGAGCGTAACCAGGCCCCAGATCGTTCTAGACAATCGTCATTCAGGCGGCAAAGAAGATGAAGAAATCTTAGCTGTTTTGTTTCTTGGACAAAAAAAAGTGCCCCGGCTTACAACCGGGGTATTTACGTCTTCGCGGGTTTACTTCTTTTGGCTTTGCATGGCCTGCCTTAAAGAGTTCAGCACCTGGTCAAAGATTGCCGCTTCCTCCGGTTTCATCGACTGGCGCACCGAACTTAAGGTATTATTTAAAAATTCTATAACCGCGTTCGGGTCCATTACGGTGGCAAGTTGCGCCAGAGCACCGGGGTCGATGTTTTGGAGCAGATTGCGCACGGGCTCCGGCAAGTTCTCCAGGTTAAGCCCGGGTAAAGACATTGGTGTTTCGCCTCCTTGTTACAAGTAGAAATAAGAGGTTAGGAATGGGATATTAAGGTAAGGATTCTGGAGTTTGGTTGTTGAGTGCAAACTGCTTTTCCCTTAGAGGATGCGCTTCCCTATCAGGGTATGTCAATACCGCCGGTTTTGTTCCAAAAAGATAAGGCATACTTATCCGGAAAATACATAAATAATACTAAAATTAACTTGGAAGGAAGGTGAATTATGGAGACCCAAAAATGGTTAAACATGCTGGAAGAAAAAATAAAGGAGTGGGAGCTTCCCCAAAAGGAAGAGATAGAACAGACGGAAAAACTGATTGCTTCTCTAGAGCGGCTGGAAGAATTACTGGTGCCGGTTGAATCCACGCTAAAGCTGAAATCGGCCTTAAATGAAAAAATGGAAAATCTCGTTGTTCAGATCAATCGCCTTGTTCTGTCCGGAGAAGGGAAGCAGTCCTTAAAAAAAGCATCCGCGCTTCCCCTGGAGGAAACGTTAACGAAGATCATCAGCCGGGCTAAATTGGCCTCGCGCGTCCTGGATGCGCTGGCCTCCGGCCTGCAGATGTCTTTGGAATCCGCAGGAAAATTGCGGGTCAAGGAGGAGAAGGAAGAAGGGAGGGATGACGAACAGAAAGAGGAGCAGGGGGACAAGCGAATCAAAGAGCAGGTGGATTTACAGGCTATTTTGCAACCCCTGGGCACTGTCGTGCAAAACGTAGTTGAAGAAAAATTGAAAAAGATCCAGGCAGAGGAAAAACGTAAAGAGGTTTAGTTGGAAGGATTTCTCTTTTCATTAGCGAACTTTTTATTGTAAGGTTGGTGATCCCGGTTATGTTGCCCGGTTGCCTGCTTTGAGGTGGAGAAATGCTCGATAAGTTTGTGGTTTGTGATTTAGAAACGACGGGTCTGTCTCCCCACCGGCACGAAATAATCGAATTCGGTCTGGTGCGGGTAGAGGGGGGCGAGATAAAGGAGACTTTCCATAGTCTGATCCGTCCCGGGCAAAAGCTGCCCGTTGGGATCCGGCGCCTCACCGGGCTGGCCGACGGGGATTTCCAGAACAGCCCGGAACTTGGGGAAGTTTTACCCCGGGTTTTAGATTTTTTACAAGGCTATCCGCTTGTTGGTCACAACGTGAGTTTTGATAAAGAATTTTTAGAGGCGGCGGCAGGGAAAATCGGTAACCCCATTTATGATACTCTTGAACTGGCCCGGATCGTCCTGCCCTTTTCACCGGGGTACCGGTTAAATGATTTATGCCGCTTTTTGGGTATTGAGAATAAAAATGAACACCGGGCTTTATCCGATGCCCTGGCCACGGTAGAGCTTTACCACCGGCTGATCGCCTTCCTTAAGGAACTAGACGTGAAGATTTTATTTTCCCTGCATGCTTTTTTGCAAAGGGCAGCTTCTTCCTGGGCTGTTCCTTTGGCGCTCCTCATCCGGGAGGCGGCTCAGGATGCCCTGGACACAAAAATCACCCCTGCCCTGTTTTTTGCGGAGCCGGGTTTCCCGGACGAGCCGGGCGATGCCGTTGCCGGGCAAAAGGAACTTTCGCCGGGCGCGGGCGAGTTGCCGTCATTGCTTGCCCCGGAGGGTTTGCTGGCCGCCCGGATGGAAAATTACGAGTACAGGCCGCAGCAAATTGAAATGATTTCGGCGGTTGTCCAGGCCCTGACGGAGAAAAAGCATCTTTTAATGGAAGCCGGGACGGGTACGGGGAAATCGCTGGCCTACCTCATCCCGGTCATTCACCACGCCCTCACCAATGGCGAGCGCGTGGTGGTGGCCACCTACACCATTAATCTGCAGGGGCAGTTGTGGCAAAAGGACGTCCCCGGCTTAACCACGGCCCTGTCCTGGCCGTGCAGGACGGTATTGCTCAAGGGGCGGCAGCATTACCTTTGTCTGCGCCGCTGGTTAAATATTTTGACGGCAGGCAACTGGTCTGCCGAGGAGGCCGCTTTTTGGGCCCGGGTGCTCGTCTGGGCGACAAAGACGAAAACCGGGGACCGCGCGGAGCTTAACCTTAACTTGCGCGAGCAGGAATGCTGGTCTTTAATTTGCGCCGATAGCGAAGGTTGTCTAGGGGCGCTCTGCCCCTGGTTGCGAAATTGTTACGTCACCAGGGCGCGCAAGGCCGCCGAAGCGGCCAACCTGATTATCACCAACCATTCCCTGCTCTTTTCGGATTTACGCGCGGACAACAGGCTGTTGCCCGTTTACGGCCCGTTGATTATTGACGAAGCCCATCATTTGGAGGATGTGGCCACCGAACAACTGGGGACGCGGGTCACCCGCGCGCAGTTCAAGCGCTGGCTGAACGCGGTGGGCAGGCTGCTCACCCGCTTGACCGGCTTGATCCCCCCGGCTGAGGCGCCTTTTTGGGGGGAGCTTTTACGAAAGGCGCAAGAGGAGCGGCAAAAGGCCGGGCGGGCCGCCGATATTTTCTTTGCGGTTTTGGTTGAACTGATCAGGGGGCGCGCCGGCCGGGGAGCCCAGGAGTCCGGGCGGTACACGTTGCGCTTGCGGGGAGAAAGGGAGAAAAAAATCCCTTCCCTCGAAGCCGGGTACGCCAACCTATCCCTGGCCTGCAGTCAGCTTTTGAAATACCTGCAGCAGATCATTAATCTGCTGGAAGGATGGCTGATTATCGAAAGAGAGTGGCAGAACTACTACGGGGAAACCCTTGGGCACATGGCTGCCGGCAAGGATTTGGAGGCGCGCTTTGCTTTTATTCTGGGCCGGGAAGAAGAAAATTACGTTTACTGGGTGGAAGCAGCCGTTCTGGAGGAATCACCGGAAATCAGCCTGCACGCTGCCCCCGTTTACGTAGGGAAGCTGATTTACGAACACCTTTTTGAGCCGAAGGAAACAATTGTTTTAACCTCGGCCACATTGTCCGTTGAAGGCGACTTTTCGTATTTCATGGAGAGGGTTGGTTTGGATTTAGTTCCTTCCGAAAGACTTACGAAAGTACTGGTCGACTCCCCATTCCGCTACGATCAGCAGGCTTTGTTGGGCGTTGTTAAAAACGTTCCTCTGCAGGGAGAGGTAGCCGAAGAGGAGTACTTTGAAGCCCTGCTGGCGGTCCTGACCGACCTGATCCGGGTTGTGCAGGGCAAAATGCTGGTTCTTTTTACCTCGCACCGGAGCCTGCAGGAAACGTACCGCCGTTTAAAAGGCTTTTGCGAGGAAACGGACATTTACCTGCTCGCCCACAACATAGACGGCAGCCGGGCGCGCCTTGTAGAGGAGTTCCGGTCTAACGAGCGCTCAGTTCTCCTGGGGGCAGCAAGCTTTTGGGAAGGGGTCGATATTCCGGGCGACGCGTTGTCTTGCGTGGTGATCGTCAAGCTGCCTTTCGGGGTTCCCGACGTACCGGTGGTCCAGGCCAGGCTCGAAGATCTATCCCGCCGGGGTAAGGACGGCTTCCGTCATTTTACCCTGCCGCAGGCCGTGCTCCGTTTTAAGCAGGGGTTCGGGCGGCTCATCCGCACCATGCAAGATCGCGGCGTAGTGGTGGTGCTCGATCACCGTCTGATCAGCAGGCGCTACGGAGAGCAATTTTTAAACTCCCTGCCGCTGAAGAGGCATATGCGCGGGAACAGCGCAGCCGTGAGCGGGGGCGTGGCCAGATGGCTGCAGAAATAGCCGTCAGTCCTGAAAACCGCTCATTGTGGCTGGCGGGTTAACTGAATACGTCCGAATTTCCTGTCACATTTTCAGTTTTTCACTAATAAGATAGTAAATGAGGAAAACATGCAGAGGGGTGAAAAAATTTGCGCGTTTACTTTATAAAGTTACCTTCCTTCGTCCGGGCGATTCTTTTGAGGTTTTGGAATAAGTAAAAAAAGAAAATCATAAAATTTTATTTTCGCGGCGAGACCGGTTGGGTGTCGCTTTTTCTTTGCCCGCCGGGTAAGATAGGGCAGATTTTTAGTCGAAGGGGCGGTATTTTTTAATTCACGAAGCCATAAAAACGCCTAGAACACCACCTAAGATACCGGCAGCAAGGGCCAGCGCGAGCTTTTGGATTGACGGGGAAGATAAGGCTTCAAAAGGAAGGACGGTAGCGCTCAAGCCCCACATCAAGAAAAAGAAGAGGAAGGCGATAGCCAGCCCGTAATACAATCCCTTACCGCCGGCGCGGCGGGCGGCTATTGCTGCTCCTGTCAGCACGCTGGCGAAATAGAGCGCCCCTGCCAACCAGGGTAAAGTGTCTTCGGGCAGGGAGGTAAAATAATAGGCCAGGCCAATTAATACATTTCCTAAAATGTAAAGGGTAAAGCCGTAACTCACTCCCGTGATCACCAAGAGAGGACTGAAGTTTTTGAGCATTTTTGTCCACCTCAATATAAAATTTATGAACCGGGGCGAGGAGTGTATGCCTTAAGTTTTTTGGGACAGGTGTCGTTTGAAAAAGGGATTTGTTGGAATAAAGTTCTTTCCTGTTTGCAGGAAGCAAAAAGGAAATAGAGAATAAAAATATATAATTTCTGGAAAAAAGGGGCGATCTCACATGTGGAACCCGTTGCCGGCGTTCAGAGGGACAGGCTTGACAATCAGTTTGTGGCAGGCCGGGGCCCGCATTTTAGAGGCTTTAGGGGCGGAAGAGCAGGCCTTGCGTTTGGTTAACCGGGCGGTTAAGGTGGCCCCGCAAAAATCTGAGCTGCATCTGCACGCGACGCGTTTATGTTTAAAGCGCGGCAAGGTAGACCAGGCCATCCTGCACTGGCGAAAAGCGGCCGGTGAAAAGGGCCGGACCAGCCTTCTCTACTGGTTGAAAAGGGCTGATCACCGGGGCTTAAACGTCCAGCGCTTAATCAGAAACAATCTCCGGATCGATGACTTTTCGGTGCAGGGAGCCGAAAAAGGAGAGGTAAGCGTTCAAAAAACAAAGCCTGCCGGCCTGTTTAAACTGATGAACAGCCACCAGGATGAGCCTTCTCTGAATGATATAGGAATTCAATTATTAGAAATGGGGCGAATGGAAGAAGCCCTTGCCGTATTCCGGCAAGTGCTTGCCTCGGAAGGAGTCAGCCCCGCCCTGTGTTTTAATTTGGGCCTGACCTTGAGCAAGCTGGGTTATCATAAGGAAGCGCTGGAATATTACGAACGCGCCCAGGCAGGCGGTTTAAACAGTGTCGAGTTGTTAAATAATAAAGGTTTTAGCCTGTCATTTTTAAAGCAGTACGAAGAAGCAATCGCCTGCTACGAACTGGCTAAGGAAATATCGCCGGGGGACGGGGTGATCCTGGCCAACCTGGCTTCCTGCTACCATCGCCTGAAATTATACCCGCAGGCTCTGAGCTTTTATGAAAATGCCCTGCGTTGCCTTCCTTCCGACGCCGTAATCTACAATAATTACGCGCTGTGCCTGGAAGAAGTGGGTCGGGCAGAGGAAGCTATGCAATATTACGACCGCGCTCTTGCGCTGGCTTCTTTCAGTAAAACTATTTTGTTAAACAAAGCGGTTTGTTTACAAAAATTGGGCCGCCACCAGGAGTCTTTGGAAATTTACGACAAAATTATCGCCCGGGAGCCGCATTGTACGGAAACCTGGGGTTTAAAAGGGAACCTTTTGAGAGAAATGGGGGAACTGCGGGAAGCGGTGCAGTGCTACAGACGGGCCCTGGGTTTGCTTCAAAAAGAAAATTAGGGGCATGGCCCGGCACTCACACGGCTGCCCTTGTTTCCCCCTTCAAGGACAACGCCATGCCCCGGCCGCGGTGAGCGGTTGCAATGAATATTTTACTTTTTTGCTGCAGGAAAAGCCTGCTTTTTTTATGTCCGGAAAGTGCAGGAAGTTGTTTGCAAGTGACGAAATATTAGTTTGGGGACGGAGTCTGGTTATAATACTTAGCGGAGGAAGATGAGTAAATGTATGAGCTGACGGTCCGCAGGCATTTTGACGCGGCCCATCATTTATGGGGTTACCCCGGACGGTGTGTGCGTTTGCACGGGCACACCTGGCTGGTGGAGGTACTGGTAGCCGGCGAAAGGCTGGATGAGTACGGCATGCTGATGGATTTTCACGAACTGCAGGAACTGGTTGAAGAGGCAGTTAAAGATCTTGACCACCGGTATTTAAACGATCTGGATCCTTTCAATAAACCAGGCCGGGAAACCAATCCTACGGCAGAGAATATTGCCCGCTATGTTTACGCGCGTTTAAAAGCGAAACTAAAACCCGGGGTGAGACTGGTAAAAGTAAAAGTATGGGAGTCAACCGATGCCTGGGCAAGTTATGCCGAGGGATAAGGTAAAGGAGTTGGGCAGATGAAAAGCGTGGTTCTGCTTTCCGGGGGGTTGGACTCGGCCGTTTCGCTGGCCTGTGCCCTGCAGGAAAGCACGGTAAAATTGTGCCTCACCATGGACTACGGCCAAAGGGCGGCAGCCAGAGAAATCGGCGCGGCGGTGGCCCTGGCCGCATATTACAACCTGGAGCATAAGATTATCGAGCTGCCCTTTTTGAAACAAATTACCTCTACCGCCCTGGTGAATGAGGAGCAGGCCATTCCTGCACCGGGACTTGCCGATCTGGACGATCCGGTTGCCGCCGGAGAATCTGCCGCTGCGGTGTGGGTGCCCAATCGCAATGGTTTGTTCATCAATATCGCCGCCTGTTTTGCCGAGGCCCTGGACTGCAACCTGATTGTGGCGGGCTTTAACCGGGAAGAGGCGAAAACCTTTCCCGACAACAGCATCCCCTTTGTCGAAGGAATTAATAAAGCCCTGGCCTACTCCACGCGGAACCGCGTCCGGGTGCTCAGTTACACCCAGCGCCTGGACAAGGCAGACATTGTCCGCCTGGGGCAAAAGCTCGGTGTTCCCTGGCAGTTTATCTGGAGCTGCTATTATGGTGGGAAAACGATGTGCGGGGAGTGCGAAAGCTGCCGGCGCTTCTTCCGGGCCATGGGGGCGGCGGGCCAACAGGCGGCAGCCGCCCCCCGGAAGTAAAAATGACGGGCCGGTCCGGGGGGCCGAACAAAATTTGCGGATCGATCCAAACTTTTGGCTGGCCGTTTGTTCAAAAATAATGTATAATAATTAAAAAGCCGAAGGGAATTGCCCATAGGAACCTGCGTTCCCTCCATAGAGGATGAAAATAGTCGTAATCCAGGAAGGATATTATCCTAATTCTTAATTTCTAATTCCCAACCCCCTGTATTTATGATTTTGGGTGATGACGGTAACTTCTTCAGTAATCACAAAAAAATGCAGCTACTTCTAATTTTTATCAGCTTTTTTGAAACCTCTTGCCAAAACTTTGCATTCTTTGCATCTTTGCGGTTACTTGTTTTCGAGGGAGTTCCCCATGAGAACGTTCGTTCTCGCCATTAATAATGTCGCGACCAGCTAAGCTTCTACCTGCTTGCTGGTGAAAGTCCAGTCCGGGTAAAGACCAAGTTGCCCGGTAGCTGACGGCTAAC